>NZ_JARUBJ010000002.1:4729500-5036500 GCF_029626145.1 Micromonospora sp. WMMD961 | reverse complement strand
GCCAGTCGCCGTAGAACCCGCGGGCGCCCTCGTCGAGGAAGATGAACCGGGCCAGGCTGGTGCTGTGCGGGTATCCGGCGAACAGGGCGCGGCCAAGAGGATTGCTCGCGATCACGTCGCACCGTCGGTTCAGAACGTACGCGGGCACATCGTCCCATTTGCTGATCAGCGCGTTGATCACCGGGCTGACCGGAACGTGCCGGGGCCGTACCGAGACCCTTGACGGCCGCAGCGCGAGCATTCGGAAGTAGTGCAAGGCGTCCTCGTCGCCGTCGAGCAGGAGGACCCGGGCAAGGGCGTTGACGACCGACTCCGACGGTCGGTCCTCTCGGCCCTGCTCGAGACGGGTGTAGTAGTCGACGCTGACGCCCGCCAGCAGCGCTACCTCCTCCCGGCGTAGGCCGGCCACCCGGCGCTTCTCGCCGGCCGGTAGCCCGAGCTGCTCGGGAGTGAGCCCAGCCCGGCGTGCCCTGAGGAAGCTGCCGAAGCTCTCCACCATCTCCATCCCTTCATTCTCCCTCGGGTGCGATACGAACGCCGTCGAGACAGGTCCGCTGCCGTGGACACTGTCTCGCCGGGTATCAGCGCATCGAGGTGCGCCGTCGACGGATCATCACCGCTTCGCCAAACGCGTAGAGGCAGCAGAGGGCGACGAGCACTGCGATGAAGATGGCGCCCTGCCGGTAAGAATTCACCAGTTGGGCCGCGTCATGACCCGCACCGTGGTGGGCGGCGACGACAGCCGTGGTCAGCGCCAGCACGATCGCGCCACCGACCTGGAAGGAGGTCGCGAACAAGCCACCTGCCGCGCCGAGGTCCTTCTCCGGCACTCCGGACACGCCGGCGATGTTGGCGGTGGTGAAGAGGACACCCGCAGCGACACCGATGAGGACCATCGTCGGCAGGAGCGCGGTCATGTAGTGACTGTCCGGCCCGATGCGCGTGAAGAGGGCGTACGCCGCGGTCAGCGTCACCAGGCCGAAGACCAGCAGGCGCGGCGTCCCGATCCGGTGGTTCATCCGGCCGGCCAACGGGGCGACCACGGCGAGGATGATCCCCGGTGGCAGGAAGGCCAGCGCGGTGGCGAACGGGCTCCAGCCGAGCGACTCCTGGAGGTACAGCGTCACCAGGAACTGGAACGCGACATACGCACCGTTCAGCGTGAAGCCGGTGATGTTCCCGCTTCGAACGAGGTGTCCGCGGAGCAGGCTGAGGTCGAGCAACGGGGACGTCTGGCGGCGTTCCACCAGCGGGAAGGCGAGGAGCGCAATGGCCGCGAGGGCGAAGAACAGCACCGTACGTGAAGCGGTCCAGCCCGCCTCCGGGCCGACGGTCACGGCGTACACGAGTGCGGAGAGACCCACCGTGGACACCGCCGCGCCCGGGATGTCCAGCTGGCGACGGGGGCCGTTGTCGCGTCGATCACGCGGCAGGACCATCGGAGCCGCCAGAAGGATGAAGATCGCGACGGGTAGCGGTACGACGAATACGAGTCGCCAGTCGATCGCGGTCAGCAGGCCACCCACGACGACGCCGACGCAGTAGCCGATGGCGTTGGTCGCCCCGAAGATGCCCAACGCCCGCGAGCGCGCGTGGCCCTCGGGCCAGAGCGAGGTGATGAGCGCGAGTGCGGCCGGGGCGGAGAAGCCCGCAGCGACTCCCTTGAGGAACCGCAGGGTGAGCAACGTACCCGCGTTGGGCGCGGCGACGATGGCGACGGTGATTGCCAGGAAGACCCCGACCGAGATGATCAGCATCCGGCGGCGACCGACAATGTCGGCGGTCCGCCCGCCGAGCAGCAGGAAACCGCCGTAGCCGAGCACGTACGCGGAGACGACCCACTGCAGGGTGCCTTCGGACAGGGAGAAGTTGTGCTGGATGGCGGGAAGCGCGATGCCGACAACCGAAAGGTCGAGCGCATCCATAAACTGGACGGCACAGAGCAGAAGCAGCGCTAGCAGCCCTGGCATGACGACCGCTGGGCGGGTGGCCGGGGGGCGGAGGGTGCTTGCAAGGTCATGCTGCCAGGTTCGCCGGCGCCGAGGCCGGCTGGCAGAGCGAGATTAACCTGGGTGCGCCACTCCCACCCGGCGGCCTAAGGGCGAAGGCCGACCGCCGAAACACAAGCACCTCAACGAATAGTTGCGGGCGTTTGCGGAGGCAGGTCATAACCAATCCCCTAGCTGCTTAACGAAGCTGTTGCGCCCACCGCCTATGCGTTTACCGGTTCTGAATTTCTTGCGTAGACACACGGCCGCGATAGCGGCGCTGCTTGCCTAGGTGAGCTGCACCCAGGAATACTGCGACCTGGGGTCGAGCCGGACAAACTCATACTGTCGCCTCATGCGAAGAGCTAGCGACAGCCGAGGCGGAGCAGCCTCCACCGCAGCCAGCATGGTGGCGCTCATCATGCTGGGCGGAATCCTCGCCCTTCAGACTCGGATCAATGGCCAGTTGGGTAGCCGCCTCGGAGACGGGTTTCTCGCAGCTGCCGTCATTTTCCTCATCGGTCTGACTCTGACCATGATCGCCATGCTTGTGAGCGGCAGTGGGCGCGCAGGTTTGCGTGCCGTCCGGGCCGATGTGAAAGCGGCGGCTCTTCCGCGCTGGATTCTCTTCGGTGGTGCCGTGGGATCCGTTTTCGTGATCGGCCAAGGACTCGTCGCCGCACTCCTAGGCACCGCGGTATTCAGCACCTCGACTGTTGCCGGTCAGACCGTCGGTGGCCTCTTCGTCGACCGCCTCGGCATCGGCCCTTCCGGTAAACACTCGTTGACCGTCCGTCGACTTGCCGGAGCCGCGCTCGGCCTGGTAGCTGTCGGCTGGTCGGTTTCTGCGGATCTCACCGGCGGATTCCCCGTTGTCGCACTGGCTGTTCCGCTGCTCGGTGGCCTCTGCATCGGCTGGCAGCAAGCGGTGAACGGCCGCGTGCGTGTGGCCGCCAATTCGGTCATCACCTCCACATTCGTAAATTTCCTTGGAGGCGCCATCGTCACCGGCACGCTTGCCGCGATACGTCTGGTTGCCGCAGGCGCAATTCCCCGATTCCCAACAGAAGGGTGGCTGTATGCGGGGGGACTCACATCGCTGCTCTTCATTGCCGCGACCAGCCAGCTTGTCAGAAGAACTGGAGTGCTGATGCTGGGCGTGGGTACGACAGCAGGACAGCTCCTGGTGTCGCTCGCGCTGGATCTGTTCCTCCCGCAGCCGGGTGCGGTGATCCGCTACACGATGATCGCTGGCACGGCGCTTGCGCTTGTGTCCGTTGTGATCGTCTCCACACCCGCGTCACACGCGGGCCGATGACGGTGACGTGACCGAGCGGCTGCGGGCGTGCCGAACCGGCCAGTCCGGCACAGTGGCGGACACGACGACACTGGCCGAATTCCCGACGACCAACGGTGACACCGTTGGTCATCGAGACCATCTCTAACCGGATCCGCGCCGCGCCTCGACCGGGCCGATGGTGCACGGTACCGCCGACGCCGGGGATCCCTCGTCCGCCGACCTACTCCACGGTGTGATCGACGCCCTCGAGAAGCACGTGTGGATGCCGGATCCCGCCGGGTTGACTCTGCGTACGGGCCACCAGTTCCGCTCAGGTGGGTGGTCTTGCCGGTTCCCGACCTCGCCGATGGCCACGAACCGCGTCCAGGGCGGCGACGGCGGCCAGTACGAGAGTCGCGGCGGCCGAGGTGATCTCCGGGCGCAAGTGGACCACCAGCGAGCCGATGCCCCCTAGAGTGACGATTCCGACCAGCCGGGGAAGCGTCACCCGCCCGAAGATCAGGTACTCGAAGCCGGCCCGGCCGGCCAGGAAAAGCGCCGGGCCTCCGGCGATCCCGGCGATCCAGGCCGGCGGCGGATCGGTGGTCGGGTGTTCGATGATGAGGGTGAAGCCCACAGCGGTTAGCAGGATTCCGGCGATCATCACCAGGTGCAGGTATGACGCCCATTGGCTGAGCCGGTGCGGGTGCGGGGAGACCGCGATGGCCGGCGCGAGTTGCTGGCCGGCACGGTAGATGTAGAGCCGCCACATCAGGGCGGTGCTGATGAGGGATAGCAGGAGCACGACGGTGCGACCGAACGTGAACTGCGCGTTGTCGGTGTTGGCGAAGGTGATGCCCATGATGAGGACGATCTCGCCGAGGGCGACGATGATGACCTGTCGGTACCGTTCGGCGAGGTGGGTTTCGGCGATCGCCAGCTCCCATCCGGGGGCCCTGCCGAGCTTCGGCGTCGGCCAGCGCAGCGCCGCCGACAGATAGTCCACGGCCAGGGCCATCAGCCACAGCACTCCGCGCCGCCAACCCTCGGTGAACGCGCTTGCGATCCAGAAGATCAGTGACACCGCGAGCCAGAATCCGGCCCGCAGGGCGCGCTGGGGCAGCAAGGTGCCCCGCGCGCCGAGCAGCACGAACAAGCAACGGCCCAGGTTGATGGCGACGTAGAAGCCAGCGAAGGCGGTGCTGTGTCCGCTGAGCCCTCGGGGCACCAGGATCGCCATCACCAGGATGGCCATCATGACCAGGATGACGTAGCCCTGCACGACCGGATGCTGCGGGTCGAACTGGTCGGTCATCCATGCGGTCAGGACCCAGACCCACCACAACGCCAGCAGCAACACAAACGCCTCGAACGCACCAGCCCAACCGAGGTGGTCGATGAGGAGGTGTGTGAGCTGCGTCAGGGTGAGGACGTAGACCAGGTCGAAGAAGAGCTCAAGGAAAGCGGGCTGCTTGGAATCCTCTCGTCGGCGCAGCAACGGGCGGTACGCCGCCTGTTCATCCGTCATCCGAACCACCTTGCGCGGCGGCGGCTACGAGCCGATTCTGCGGGCGACGCGGGCCCTCCGTGTGCAGACCAGTCTTGGGTGATTGCAGTGATGAGCGCGCGGCTGGTCAGGCAGGCACCACGTACGGGAATGTGTCGGCGCGGGCGGCCTTGGTGATGTCCCTGGTGAGGCCGGAGGTGGTGCCGGTGTTCAGCACCAGGGAGAACATCACCTCGGGTGCGTTGTCGGCCATGGCGCGGCCGTTGCGGATCGCGAAGCCATAGTTCGCGGCCGTGCCGGTCTGATAGGTGAGCATGTCGGGGTAGAGCTGCCGCGCTACGCTCCACCCGTATGCCTGGGGATCTAGGGCGGTGCCGTTGGCGGCGACGACGCCCGCGACCGCGGTGGCGATCTCCTCGCCATCCTCGGTGAGGTCCTTGCTGGGGTGGCGGACGTTGGCGGGGTCGGAGAAGTCGGTGTCGTGCGGCCAGAAGATGGGCCACATCATCGGGTGCCCGGCGCGGTTGATCTGTCGCCAACCACCTGCGTCAGTAGCCAGCATGGTGCGACACCACACGCCGATCCGGGTGTCGTCGGGCACCAGGGGCTCGTCCCGGTTGACCTCAAGGACGATCGACTCGACGGTGGTGCCCGCGAAGCTGTTCTTGGCCTGGTCGACGCTCCACGCCGAGCGGTCCACCTTCGCGCCGTCCTTGACGGCGCCGTTGATAGTGGCGAGCTCGTCCAAGTCGACATAGAACGGGTCGGTGATCCGCCCGGCCCAGATCCGCATGTTGGCGCCGTCGGTCGTCTCGCCGGTCCGTCCCTGGATGAGCAGCGTGCCGGTGGCACCGTCGTCGCGTGCGTCTGCGCCGGTCAGTGCGTGCAGCATCAGTGACTGCTTGCCGTCGCCGTCCGGCTCGCCGAAGGTCACCCGGAAGGTCAGCTCCTCCATATCCGCACCGCCGAAGTGAATCTTGAACTCGTAGCGCCCCTCGTGGTGAAAGCCGCGCTTGATGTCGGCCTTCGTCACCGAGCTGTTGACATCCATCACGAACACCGTGCCGTGCTCGCCCTGAAAAACGTAGAGGTCGTCGATGTAGAGCTGGCCGCCCTGGGCAGCCAGGGGGGTATCGAGGTGGTGCGACATGGATAATCTCCAAGCTTTTCGTACTTTCAGGACGTATAGGAACATACCAACCGCAATGCACCGACCGGGTAGGAACGGGAGGTCGGGCCGGACGTTGGTCGCCTGTGCCTGGTTCAGGCCCGCACACCGCCTCCACGCGTGTGACGGTTCAGCTTGTGGTAGGTCGACCGGAACTGGGGTCCGGGGTAGACGGCAGGCACCTTGCGTGGCATCCCAGTCCCCCATGGCCGGCGGCCCGGGCCGCGTCGTCGAGGGCCCTGGCACGTCGCGATCCGCGCGGCCCTGGCTCCGACGCGAGCCGAACTGCACGAGGATTCGTTCGGCCCGAGCCGACGCCGTGCCGTCCGGTCGTGGCACCCACCTGGGACTCGGAGTTCGGGCCCGCCAGCACGGCGTGGAACGGAAGGACCCGCGTGACAGCAAGCGGAGGAATGGGCACCCGCTACGGCGCGAGCGGCGCCCGCGGCGCGCAAGAGGAGCATCGGTGTCGCACGGTCCGTGCGGGCCGCGATGGCGGTTCCGCCCGGCGCGACGCCTCATTCAGGCCGAGTGTCTGCGCGGCGAGGAGCGCAACGCGCTTGAATCAGACACCGGTACGCGGACGCCTAACAGGTGCCAAACCATCAGCGTCTGGCTCTCCGCACACGGAGGCAATTCAGCCGCAAATCAGCACCAGCAACCGGTGTAAAGCAGCAGGGTCAACGCTCGAAAGGCTGCGCACCCGATCGCGCCAGTTCTTCACCTGGCCCGATATCACTGATCGGCGACTTCGTCCGCTACCTCGCCCCACGAGCACGCCGGCCCCACCGCGACGACATGGTCCACCGCGAAGCCGCGGCCTGGCTCACCGAAGACGAACTTACCGCCATGATCGCCGAGTCGAGAGCGCCGTCCTCGCGCGGACCTACCGCGCCAGGGACGACGGCCGCATACGGCGCAACGTCAGACTCGTCGTCGTGCCGGGCAAGCCAATGACGCCACCCGGGGCCGGCCGAGGACAGCCACCCGGCACCCGACCCGCCGAACCCGCACTGCTCGGCCGAGGCACGCTGATCGACACGCCGGACCCATGCCGCGACCGGACGTCTTTCCTCCAAACCGATCACATCATCGTGACGAATCACCTCGTCTCACCGTTAGTGGGAAGCTTGCCCCGCAGATTCACTTGCATCATTCCGGCAGGCGACGCCTCGCCGCCGATATCCGAAGAGGGGCGCCGACACCGCTTTTGGGGCGAATCGTCAGCATGTCATCCCTGCCGTGGAGCCAGCCCGGGCAGCTGGCTGCCGCCCTGGTTCGAAGGGGTCAAAGGCCTCGTCCGAACCTCATCCTGGCGCTGATGAGCGCTGGTCCCGCTGGTAGGTGCGAAGCCCGCCACCGCCCCGCCCGACAAGGTCTGGACCTAACCCGGTTTGAGGGACATCCAAGATCAGGAGACCTGGGTTCTCCGGGAGGATGGCCAGCATTAGGGAGGACGTGGGTAAGAAGTGATCGAGGCCTCGGCGGGCGTTCCTGCCCGAGTTCGAGGCCGAGATTGTCGAGGTGTGTCAGCGCGGGGACCGCACGGTTGGGCAGGTGGCGAGGGATTTCGATCTGACCGAGACGGCGGTGCGGCAGTGGGTTAAGCGGGCCGAACTCGGTGTCGGGAACCGGTCGGACGGGTTGACCAGTGATGAGCGGACGGAGCTGGCCCGACTGCGGCGGGAGAACCGCACGCTGATCGCCGCCGCCGGTGCCATAGTCACCGGAAACCCCGCCCGGCGAGACCAACCACACGGAGCTGGCCCACGTGGTCGCTGGGCCGGTGGTGTTTCCTCCTCGGACGCGCCGGGTACGCGCCGGCGGTGTTCCGGGCGATGCTGGTGGTGTTCCGGGCGATGCTGTGGCGGTTGCCGATCGGCGCGGTGGTCCTGTCGCTGGCGGCATCGGCGGTGCGCGGGCCGTCTCCACTCGCGATCGCCGCCGCCATGACCGTCGGCATGCTGACGATCGCCTTCAGCGCGGACTACGGGGAGCCGGTCTACGCGCGCATCTGGCCGAGGTTTGCGGCGTTGAGGTAGCGAGGCGGACCATTTCCACGGTCGCCGGCTCGGCAGACTAGAGCAGGCCGGCGTTGCCGGCGAGTGCGGCGGCTTCGGTCCGGTTGGCGACCCGCAGCTTCCGCAGCAGTGATGCGGTGAGCCGCTTGACCGTTCGCTCCGAAACATGCAGGTTGTCGGCGATCTGCACGGTGCCGTGTCCCTTCGCGATGAGTTGTAGAAGTAGGCGTTCGTGGTCATCGAGTACGGGCGAGGCGGGTAGTCGGTTGGCTGCGGGTGCGAGTAGCGCCGTGAGTAGCTCGGCGGGAAGAACGGCCCAGCCGTCAAGGACTGAGAGCAGCGGCGGTAGCAACTCCTCCGGCTCGCCGCTCTTGGGTAGGTATCCGGTCGCACCCGCCCGCAGCGCCTCGACAGCGAGGTTGGTTTCGCCGAGCCCGGACATCGCGACGATCCGTACGCCGGGAGTGGTTCGACGGATCGCGGCGATGGCACGGACTCCACCGGGAGTCGGCAGGTGCAGATCGACCAGCGCCAGATCCGGTACACATTGCCGGACGAGAGAGGCGGCAGCGGCAGCGTCACCGGTCGATCCCACAACACAGGCACGGCCGCCGCTGGTGGCGGCGAGCAGCAGTTCCAGACCCCGTACGAATAGTCGGTGGTCGTCGATCACCGCGATGCGGACGGGGGCCGGGACGGGCACCCCGGGCCCATACCCGAAGGAGGACCAGTCATGCACGACTGAACGGGCCGGGCGGTGAGCCGCTTGTCCGAACGGGTTGTTCCATGGCGGACGAGAGTTGGCCCCGGCGGGCCGCCGGTTGGCCCCGGCGGGCCAGCAGATGGGGAATGAGCCCGGTGCCCGCGATCCGAGGAGGCCACCGTGTTCAGCCACGTCAAGGATCTACAGTTCGAAGCTAAGCCCGACGGCCCTGACGCCGCCTTTGCCCGCCGCCTTCAAGAAGTGCTCGGCGGCAAATGGGGCGAGATGACCGTCGCCAACCAGTACCTGTTCCAGGGCTGGAGCTGCCGGTTGCCGGGCAAGTACAAGGACCTACTGCTCGACGTGGGGACCGAGGAGATGGGCCACGTCGAGATGATCTGCACGATGATCGCCCGACTGCTCGACAGCGCCCCGCTGTCCGTGCAGGAAGCGGCGGCCGAGGACAACCCGATGCTGACCGCAATCTACGCCGGATCGAACCCGGCGCATTTCATTCACTCCGGCGGCGGCCCGCTGCCGGTGGACAGCAACGGGGTGCCGTGGAACGGGGCCTTCATCACCGCCAGTGGCAACCTGCTCGCTGACTTCCACCTCAACGTGACCGCCGAGGCGCAGGGCCGGCTACAGGTCGCCCGGCTGTTCAACATGACCGACGACCCCGGCGTGAAGCAGATGCTGCGGTTCCTCCTAGCCCGGGACACCATGCACCAGAACATGTGGTTGGCCGCGATCGAACAGCTCAAGCAGGACGGTCTCGAGGAGATGCCGGTCCCCGAGGCGTTCCCCGACGCGGAGCAGGAGAACCAGTTCGCCTACCAGTACATCAACTTCTCGGCCGGCGAAGACGCGGCCGAAGGCAGGTGGGCGTCCGGCCCGAGCCCGGATGGCCAGGGCGAGTTCAGCTACCAGGCGAGCCCGACCGCGCACGCCGACGAACCGGTGTTGCCGCCCGGGGACCCGCGCCTGCACGGCACTCCGCCGCCGACCGTCGGTCAGTTCCTCAGCGTGGGCGACAACCGCCGCTGACCTGCCGCCTCTCTTTGCCTCGTCACTTCGGGGCGACCGGCGCGACCGACGACTGGAAGGGTCGATCATGGTTGAATTGTTGGTTCGTCCCTTAGCGGACGCGTTCATGCAGGTCGGCGTCTACGTCGCGGTGCTGGTGGCCCTCTTCGGCTGGCTACGCTGGCGGTACGGCAGCCGGGTCACCGACGGGCTCACCCGACACCCCCGGCTAGGACCGCTGGTCGGAGCGCTGCTTGGGGTGAGCCCCGGCTGCGGCGGCGCGATCATCCTCATGCCGCTCTACGCCCGGGGCAAGGTCTCCTTCGGTACGGTTGTGGCCGCCCTCGCCTCTACAATGGGAGACTCCTCCTGGGTGGTGATCGCCGCCGACCCGGACTTCGCCCTCAAGATCCACGCGCTGCTCTTCGCGGTCGGGCTCGCCACCGGATACACAGTGGACCTGCTCGGCATCGACCCCGCCCGAGCCCTGCATCGCCCGGCGGTCCGCCGCGAGAGCGAGCCCGGGCCGGTTGACATCCCGGCCGCCGGGCCGACCGTGACGGCCGCGCCGGGACAGCGCGCCGCGCTGGCCCTTCTGACCCGGCCCGCCCCGGTCGTGGAGCGGCAGCGTCGAATGTCCACCGCCTTCTGGGGGTTGACCACACCCGCGTTCCTGGTCTCCGTACCTGTGGTATTCCACGTTGTCGACCCGTCCCTGCTCAGCGCCCCACTCGGCGGCGTCGACCCCTACCTCATACTCGGTTGTGCCGGGACGTTCGTCGCGGTGCTGATCTTCGCCGCCGGACGCGGCCGGTTCGCCGATGACACGCTCGAGACCGCTCAACCCCGGACCGTACGAGACGCCTTGCGCCACAGCGCGCACGAAGCCTCGTTCATCACCTTCTGGGTGGCCGTGGCCTACCTCGGCTGGCAGATTCTCAGCACGACCACCGGATTCGACGGCTCCCAACTAGCACTCGCCGGGGCAGCCGGAGTCATCGTCGGCGCGTTGATCGGCCTCATTCCCGGCTGCGCGGTTCAGATCGTCTTCACCGGCATCTACGTCAGCGGCGGCCTGCCCGTGACGACCCTGGTCGCGAACGCGATCAGCCAGGACGGAGACGCTCTCATCCCGCTGGCCGCGCTGCGCCGTCGCGCTGCCGCGCTGGCAACCCTGATCACCACGGTCCCGGCGATCCTCGTCGGCCTAACTCTGCTGTTGTTCCTCAGCTGAACGCCGAAACCGTTGATTCGAGGAGGCGATGTGCCATGCGCGCGACGATCCAGTGGGCCCGGAGCCGACGAGCGGCTCCGCACCGGGTATGCGGACCAGATCGCGACACGGTGCCGGATCCCCACCCCATCGGCCCTGCGGCTGGGCCGCGGTGGAGCGCCGGGACGGGCCGCCGTCCTGAAGGTCTTGATGACGGCATTCAGCATGGCACCGCCACCGCCCCGGACGGCTGGTGGCCCGGCGGCTCGGTCGCCACGAATGCCGAGCCGGGAACGCGAATCGGCGGGCCCCCCACGCTGGTGTTCGCACCCACGCTGCTCGCCTGCTCTGAACAGCAGGTTCAGGGTCCACCAACGACCTGGAAGTCGTCGTGACGCCGGGCGCGTTACCGCGAGCCCGCCCCCGCCGGGCCGACCTGCCCGGTCTGCACCGGCTACGCAGCGTACTGCTCGTGTTCTGCCTGCTCGCCGGGGCCGGAGCAGCCAACCGCGCTCCGGTGTGGACCTGGCTGGCACTGGTCACGACCGCGGCCGCGATTCCCGGCGCAGTCGCGCTGCAGTACGGACGGCCCGCCGTTCGCACCCTGCTGGGGTTGCCGCCCCGGCCATGTATGCGGGACGAATCCGTCCCAACCATGAGTCTGGTCCGACCGGAAGTAAGGAGTCAGCAGCCATGACGAACAACGATCCCGAGCCGCGGCGCGACGGCCAGGGCAGCGCGCCCTTCGCCGGGCGCAACATCGAAGTCGAGCGACAGAATCCGGATCTCGTGGTGCCACCGACAACGGACAGTCGGCTGGTGCCCAATCTCAAGTTCTCGTTCTCCCAGGCGCACACCCGGGTGGAAAAGGGCGGCTGGACACGGGAGGTCACCGTCCGCGACCTACCCGTCGCCACCACGATGGCCGGTGTCCAGTTCGGGCTGGAGCCGGGCGCGTACCGGGAGATCCACTGGCATCAGCAGTCGGAGTGGGCCTACATGCTCAGCGGCAGTTGCCGGATAAGCGCGGTCGACCACGAGGGGCGCAACTTCATCGAGGACGTCAAGGCTGGCGACCTGTGGTTCTTCCCGCAAGGCGTGCCACACAACATTCAGGCCCTGGCCGACGGTGCACAGTTCCTGCTGGTCTTCGACGACGGCGCCTTCTCGGAGAACAACACCTTCCTGCTCAGCGACTTCTTCGCCCACGTGCCCCGACAGGTCCTGGCGAAGAACTTCGGCTGGACTTTGGAGCAGATGGAAAACCTGCCCGAGCGGGAAAAGTACATCTTCCAGGGCGATGTCCCACCGCCCCTACAACAGGACCGGATAATCAGCCCCACCGGCACCATTCCGCGCAGCTTCAAACACCGAATGACCGCCCAGACCCCGCAGCATTTCCACGGCGGAAGGGTCCGGATCACCGACTCGACCAACTTCGCCGCCTCGATCACGACCGCCGCCGCCCTGGTGGAGGTCGAGCCCGGCGGGTTGCGTGAGCTGCACTGGCATCCGAACACCGACGAGTGGCAGTACTACATCTCCGGCACCGGACGCATGGGGGTCTTCGCGGCGTCAGCCACGGCCCGCACGTTCGACTTCCAGGCCGGCGACGTCGGCTACGTACCATTCGCATACGGTCACTACATCGAAAACACCGGCGACGAGCCGCTGGTCTACCTGGAGATGTTCCGCCATCCCCGGTTCGAGGACATCTCCGTGATGCAATGGATGGCCAATACCCCGCACGAGATCATCGCGGACACAATCAATGTGCCGCAGTCACTGGTCAACGAGCTGCCGAACACCAAGCAAACCGTCGTCTGACGCCCATGGGAAGCGCGGTGACCGGCACCCTCACCGAGAGGAGATCACCGGCCACCGCGCCCCGTCGTACGCCTGCCGCAAACCCTGATACGCCGCCAAGGCCTGCTGCTGGCGCTGGTGGCACCGCCCAAACCGACGCCCCATCTGCTCGGCCACGCCGGCACCGCTGCCCTGCCTCGTCGCACCCCGCCCGGCCCGCCGTAGACCCGACCCCGCCTGATCGGGGTGGTGGGCGGATGGTCGGAAACCCCTCCGCCCACCACTCCTGCGGTCACTTCTCGCCGTCGAGGGTGGCCATCATCGCCGCCGCGTATCGTTGGCCGGAGGCGGACCCGGCTGGCACTGCCCGTTCGATCTCGTCCAGCGCGGCGTGGCCGAGCACCAGGTCGACGGCGGCCAGCGACTCGGCTAGCCGGTCGCGCCGCCGCGCGCCGACCAGTGGGACGATTTGCTCGCCTTGTAACCGCTACCCAGGCGATCGCCACCTGGCTCGTGGTCGCCCCGAGCCGCTGCGTAACCCGGCCGAGCGCGTCGACCAGGCGCAGGTTCGCTTCCAAATGCTTCCCCTGGAACCGCAGGACCGGGCCGGGGCGTTCACCCTGCGGATCGTCCCGAAGCGCGCCCGCCGGCTGGAGGCGCTCCTGCCGCCTTGCGCCAAAGGTCGCTGTCGGGCGGAGCGGTCGTGGCCTGGTCGGCGCGGAACAGCACGCCAGCGTGCTATTCCGCCGCATGGATGCTCGGCGCGGAGACCGGGTCGGCGCGCCGGTCACCGGACCACGCCGCCTAGCCTGCGACCGACCGAGCACACCGTGTAATCGTGATCTTGACCCTGCGTCATGTCGCCGACCTTGCCTGGCTGGACGCTTGGGCAGTCGCCACGGCGTCATTCACCAGCTCCTCGACAAGCCCCACGGCGATGGCCCCAGAGAGGGCGGCCTCGCCCCCGTTGGCGGCGCTGGCGTACAGGCCCTCCACGACCAGCCAGATCCGGTCGGCGAGCCGATCCGTATCGGTAGCGCATAGGGCGGCGACCAGCCAATCCAGCTCTGCCCGAGTGTCCCGAAGATAGCTGCGTGCCACCCGTGCTGGCTCGCTCACGTCGTGCGGGAACTCGGCGAGATATCGCCGGAAGGCGCAGCCGATGAACTCCGGACGGGCCACCGTGGTCGCAATCTCCGCGACGAATTCCAGTAGCCGGGTTGCGGAGTCACCACCGGCGACGGCTGCCATGGCGGCGGCCGACAAGCGATCTCGCTCGGTGCGGCAGGATCGCAGGTACTCTGCCACCAGGTCGTTCTTGCTCGCGAAGTGGGTATAGAGAAGGTTTTTCCCGCACCCTGCCGCCACGATCACCTGGCTCATGCCGACGGCCCGCACTCCATGCTGATAGAACAGCGCCCCCGCGCTAGCGAGGATGCGCTCCCGACTGCCCTGAGTCGCCGTACGGGCCATGGTCCCTCCTTGATCACCGCGTTGTGTCGAGCGTAACGGACCGATCGGTCCGTGGCCATTGACCCGGCATGGCTCGGTCCTGCACGATCGGACCGATCGGTCCGATTGGAGTCAAGGAGTGAGGATGCGCGACGCGGTAATAGTCGAGGCCGTACGGACGCCGGTGGCCAAGGGCAAGCCTGAAGGCGCGTTGGCGGGGACGCACCCGGTCGACCTGCACGCGCACGCGTTGTGCATCTTGGTCGCTCGGCTCCCCGGTCTCGACCCGGTCGAGATCGACGACGTGATCGACGAGCGATCGGTAGGGTTGTGGGGATGGTTGGTGAATGGAGCACCGACACCACCCGCCTGGCCGCCCTCGCCCCGGAACTCCCCGAGTCAGTGTCCGGCACGACAGTGGACCGGCAGTGCGGCAGCAGCAGCCACAGGCGCTGAGCTTCGCCGCCCAGGGCCTCGTCGCCGGCGAGTACGACATCGTCATCGCCTGCGGAGTGGAGTCGATGAGTAGAGTGCCGATCGGCAGCGCGGCCTTGGCCGACGGCGCCCGCGTCGACGTCGGTGGGCCCGCGGTCGCCGCGCGCTATCCCGGTGGGCTGATCCCGCAGGGCATCAGCGCCGAATCTGCAGACCATGTAAAGGCCGGGGGCACCGCCAACGCCACCATCATCGAACGACTCGACGGGTGAGCCGACCGAGACTGCGTGCCGGCGGCGCCGCACCAGTTCCGCGTATCCGCCCGCGACTCGGCGCGGCCGGGTTGAACGATCCCGACGCACTTCACTCGACACACGGCACCTGACTTGCTGCTGAGTTGCCGGCCGATGCTGTTACAAAAGGGGGCGACCGCCCCGAAAAACCTCCGATCGCAAAGGTGTAAAGCTGTGACAGGGTTTCCCCGGGTAAGTGTCAGCGGCACGGTCGATCCTGGCGACTGGACCAGCGCCGTCGACTTCGTCAACCGGCTCAATTGGCTTTTCGAGGCCTACGACCTCGAAGCCATGATCAACGCGTTTCTCCCTGACGCGACGGTTCACCACACACACGGGGCGATCCGCGGAGCGACGCAAATCCGCGCGTTTCTCACCGACGGATACCCATACCTGATCCCGGGCGTCAACCGGCACGCCAGCAACCACATCGTCGACCCGGACGTGGACGGCGTCATGGTGCGCTATCAGAACCTTCTAATCCGGCACGCGTGGCCGGAACAGGCCCAGCAGATCCGCGCCGGTGCCGCCGTGGAGAGCAGCAACAACCTGCCCGGCATCTGGGCGTACTCACCGGTGCTTGACCGCCTCCGATCCACCAGCGACGGGTGGCGAATCGCCGAACGACACCTCGGAGGAACGGTGTCCAACAAGGCGTTGTCCGTCCCACTCAAGCAGCGTCAGGACATCAAGCGCTTCCTGCCTACGAGCCAACACTGACAACGGTATTGAGCCAGTGAAGTGGTCTCGACAGGATTCGGGTAGGTGTCGGTCGGTATTCGAAATGGGTGAGGCGCAGTGGGTCCCTTATCTCTGGTAAGTGATGTCCGCGTGGGGCCGGTGCCATAGGCGGTGAAGCGGCGGCCCGGATATCTTTGCGGCACCGCAAAGAGGTCAGTGGCCGCTGCCCCTCGTCCATGAGCTTTCGCGTCGTGTTGACAATGGCAGAGATGTGGTCGGCGTCGAAAGCGTGTCGCATACCGAGGGTGTAGGCGGTGAATCCCACACCGAGGCCGAGCGTCTGGGTACCAACGATGTAGTGCTGGGGTGCGACCAGCAATGCCAATGTGCCCCAGCCGAGCGTGCAGGCCGATCACTACAGCGGCCATCCCGCCGAGGCGGCCCCACTCCGCCCTGCTTAACGACCTTCGGGTGGTTCTGGTCGCTGGCCGCCCGTGCGTGCGGATCAGCGTGGTCGTCATGGTCTTCCTCCGGCTTGGGTGCGTAGCGGTCCTTGCGGGACCGGATCTTCGAGCATTCATGGTGACGGCCCACCGGTGTCCCTCGCCTTGCCGGGGAAGCGGTGACCGGGCCGCGCGTGTGGGCGAGGGCCGGTCACCGCTGCGCAAGAGAGCCGCAGTCCCTGACAAGGTGGGACGGTGCCGCGTCAGGCGGCTTCGGGCACGTACGGGAAGTGGCTTGCCGGCTTCGTGGTTACCGAGTCCTTCGTGAGGCCGATTGTGAAGGCGCTGTTGGTAGCGAGGGAGAACATCACGTCCGGAGCATTGTCGATCAGCGACCGGCCGTTGAACCCGGTGAAGCCGTACACCGCTGGGGTGCCGATCGTGTATGGCAGCACGTCGGGGAAGAGCCGGGCGGCGACAGTCTCGCCGTACGCCTCGGGGTCCTGCGCCGTGCCGTAGGCGGCGACGACCCGGGCCACCGCCGCGGCGACGGCCTTGCCGTAGGTGGCGGTGTCGTCCGCCGGGAGGGTCGCGTTGAGTTGGTCGCCCAGCTGCTCGTTGTACTGGGTGAGCAGCGGGTGAATCATGGGGTGTCCGGCTCGGTTGATCTGTCGCCAGCCGCCGGCGTCGGTGGCCAGGTTGGTGACTGCCCAGGCGTCGATCCGGTTGTCCGGGCCGGTGGCGGCGAGCAGCTGCTCGTCGGGGATCTCCAGGACGATCGTGTACACGGTGTGTCCGGCGAACAGGTTCGTGGCCTGCGCCGGGGTCCACGTGCCGAAGTCGGCGCGGGTGCCGTCGGTCAGGGCGTGGCCGATGGCGTGCAGGACGTCCGGTTCGATCCAGAACGGGTCGCCGGCCTTGCCGACCCAGAGCCGCAGGCCGTCGGTGGTCTCGGTGGCCCGGCCGGTGCTGCCCTCGGCGAGCAGGGTGCCCGGGGCGTGCGGGTTCGCTGCGTCGGCCCCGGTGAGTCGGACCAGCCGCACGGTCTGGTTGCCGGCCTGGTCGAGTTCGCCGAAGGTGAACCGGTAGCTGAGGTCCTCGACCGCGTTACCGTTGGTGTCGATCTTGAATTCGTACTGTGCCTCGTGGTGGTAGCCGGTGGGGACCTCGTGACCGGTGGCCGCGGTGGCGATGGAGTGGTTCACGTTCATCACGAACACCGTGCCGCGTTCGCCGCGAAACAGGTACAGGTCGGAGATGTCCAGTCGGACGTCCTGGCGGGCGGCGGGGGAATCGAGGTGGTGCGACATGATTCGGACTCCTTGAAAGACAGGCGTTGAAAGAAAGGTGTTGGTGGGTCAGGCGTCGGTGCCGAGCGCGGTGCGCAGCACGGTGATGGCCTGGGTGATCGCGGCCTGCGCGGCGTGGGTCTCGCGCAGGGCGTTGAGCATCACGAAGTCGTGGATGATGCCCTGGTAGCGCACCGCGGTGACCGGGACGCCGGCCTGGCGCAGCTTGTTCGCGTACGCCTCGCCCTCGTCGCGCAGCACGTCGGCCTCGCCGGTGATCACCAACGCCGGGGGCAGACCCTGGAGCTGCTCGACGGTGGCGCGCAGCGGCGACGCGGTGATCTGCGCCCGCTCGGCGGGGTCGGTCGTGTACTGGTCCCAGAACCACTGCATGCCGTCGCGGCGCAGGAAGTAGCCGGTGGCGAACCGCTCGTAGGAACCGGTGTCGAACGCGGCATCGGTGACGGGGTAGAAGAGCACCTGCTGCGCCAGATCGACGCCGCCGCGGTCCTTGGCCATCAGGGTCAGCGCGGCTGCCATGTTCCCGCCGACGCTGTCCCCGGCGACCGCCATGCGGCCGGCGTCCAGGCCGTGCTCGCCGCCGTGCGCGGCGATCCAGGTCGCGACCGCGTAGTTCTCCTCGATGGCGACCGGGTAGCGGGCCTCGGGAGAGAGGCTGTAGTTCGGAAAGACAACGGCGGCGCCCGTGCCGACGGCGAGTTCCCGGACGAGACGGTCGTGGGTGTGGGCGTTGCCGAACACCCAGCCGGCGCCGTGAATGTAGATGATCACCGGCAGCGGGCCGTTGGCGCCGACCGGCCGCAGGATCCGCACCGACACCGGGCCGTTGGGGCCACCGGGCACGGTGATGTCCGCGATGTCGACCTTCGGCTTGTCGATGTCGCCGCTCTGCACCTCGTCGACGGCCGTGCGTCCCTCGACCGGGCCGAGGTCGAACAGGAAGGGCGGGTTCGCGGTCGCCTCGACGAACGCCTGCGCCGCCCGTTCGAGCACCACGGGCTGGTTCTCCGACTGGTTCATGTCCTTCTCCTTGCCGTCTGCCCCGCACCGGGGCCTGGCTATTTCCTGTCTTCGCGGGAGGCTCGTTGGCATCTCCGCCGCTGGTAAGAAGTCTTCCGAGAGAGGCGGGGAAAGGCTGTCGAGCGGTCTCCAACCTTTCGCCGCTGCCCGCCCGACGGCTTTTCGCTGTCCGCCCCAGGGCGCGGTTGGGGTTAACCCCACGGGGACTGGGTCCGCTGGTCGAACGCCCTGGTGAGCCGGCCTGAACCGGCGCCACCTCGGTTGGTTAGAATTGCGCTGATCCCGGAGTTACCGGTTGACCGGTAACCGGCATTCGGGGTGCACCCGAATTGCTGAGATAGAGAGTCGATGAACAGCACAATTCGCGCCGTTGTCGGCGAAGATCAGCCCTTGGTCCGAGAAGGCATCGTGTCGATGCTGGCCCAAGTGAGCATTGAGGTCGTGGCGTCGGCGGCCAACGCCGATGATCTGGTCCGGATCGCGGCCGAGCACCGGCCGGACGTGGTGATCACGGACATCCAGATGCCGCCGAACCTGGCCGACGACGGTCTGCGGGCGGCGTTGCGGATCCGGGCAGCCCAGCCGCCGGTCGGCGTGATCGTGTTGTCCCAGTTCCTCGACGCCGGCTACGCCCTCGACCTCGTGGGTGACGATCCGTCCGGTGTGGGCTACCTGCTCAAGGAGAAGATCGCCAGCCCGGACTCGTTGAGCGACGCGGTGCGACGGGTCGTCGACGGTGGCTCGGCCCTGGACCCCGACGTCATCGCCAGCCTGGTCGGCCGCAAGCGCACCGGCGAT
This sequence comes from Micromonospora sp. WMMD961, assembly GCF_029626145.1. Lineage (NCBI taxonomy): Bacteria > Bacillati > Actinomycetota > Actinomycetes > Micromonosporales > Micromonosporaceae > Micromonospora > Micromonospora sp. WMMD961. The sequence continues at coordinate 5,017,357 of NZ_JARUBJ010000002.1, read as the reverse complement.
CCGCTCGCTGGCCTGACGCCTCGGGAACGAGAGGTGCTGGCCCTGATGGCCGAAGGTCATTCGAACGCCGGTATCGCCAGGAAACTGTTCGTGACGGTCCCTGCCGTCGAGCGGCACGTCACCGGGATCTTTCAAAAGCTCGACCTGCAGCAGGCCGACTCGACCCAGCACCGCCGAGTGCTGGCAGTGCTGACCTTTCTCAGGAGCTGAAGAGGGCGTCGAAGTCGGCGTCGAACAGCCGGTCCTTGGCGACGAACGACCGGATCGCCGCCTCGGTCAATTCTTCAGCGGGCCACGGCGACGGGTCGGTCGATGTCAGCACCACCGTCGGCGGTCGGTCGGTCAGCCGTAGAGCCCGAGCCACGGTGAGCCCATCCTGGTCGGGCAGGTTCAGGTCCAACAGGACCGCGTCAGGGGCGTGGCGGCGTACCGCTTCGATGCCGGAGGCGCCGTCGACCGCCTGCGCGACGACGCTCAGGCCGCGAGTGGTGAGCAACATTGTCACCACCCGCCGAAAGCCCGCGTCGTCATCGACGACGACCACCGTTACCGCCATGTTTCCAGGATCGCGCGGCTCGGCGGCCCCGGTCCATGGGGTCAACCCCACGAAATCGGCTGTTCAGGCTGGCACCGGTAGCCGAGCGCGGATGACCGTGCCGCCTCCGCGCGGCGAGGTGATCGTGATCTCACCGTCGAACGCGGCCACCCGGTCGGCCAGGCCGACCAGTCCGCTTCCGGACCTCTGGTCGCCGATGCCCCCGATGCCGTCGTCGGCGACCGTGACCACGAGGTCCTCGTCCAGGGTGAGGGTGATCTCGATGCGGGAGGCGCACGAGTGTTTCGCGGCGTTCGTCATCGCCTCGGAGATCAGGAAGTAGACGTTCGACTCGACTGTGGCGGGCAGGCGGCGATCAAGCTTCCCGGACACGATGGTCGGGATCGGGCTGCGGGCGGCCAGGGCGTCGATGGCCGGCGCAAGCCCTCGGGAGGTCAGCATCGACGGGTGTATGCCCGCCGCGAGCTGCCGCAGCTCGTCGATGGCGGCTTGAGCTTCGGCGACGGAATTGTCGATGAGTGGAAGCGCCTGCGGGCTGGTCGTGGCGATCTGCTCCCGGGCCAGGCGTAGGCCGATCAGCAGGTTCACCAGCCGTTGCTGCGCGCCGTCATGTAGGTCACGGGCCGTCTGCCGATGCACGGCGGCGATGCTTTCGATGATGCGGCGTTGGGCCGCGCGGGACTCGGACGCGCGGATCTGCGCCGCGTCGCGTTCGCGGGTGGCGTGTTCGAACGCCCGTCGTTCGGTGGCGTCAGACCAGGCGCAGACCACGCCTCGCCCGCCGGGCAGGTTGATGGGGGCCGACCACCACGAGACCGGGAAGAATGACCCGTCTCGGCGCAGGAACCAGTCGTCGTCGCTGTGGGTGGTAACGCCGGTGTGCGCCGGGGCGAGCATGAGGCACTCCGACGCGGGAAACGGCGAGCCGTCGCGCCGGATCGGGTGCAGGAGCAGGTGGCTGGAGCGGCCCTCGATCTCTGTGGCGTCCTGGAAGCCGAGCGCGGCGGCGGCGGCCGGGTTCGTGTAGATGACGAGGCCCTGCGTGTCCGCCACCCAGACCGGCTGCGGCACGGCATCGAGGACACTCGGCAGCAGCTCGGCGATGGTCGTCACCGGGCGGCCCTCGCCGCCGCAGCGACAATCAGTTCACCGCTCGGGCCCGTCATGGCTGCCGGGCCGCGCGTGTGCTCACCCGAGCTGGCTCAGCCTGCTCCTGTGCCGTCAGGCTGCCCAGTACGGCTAGCCGCTCCGCCGTCGCTGAGCCTGGCTCGGCTCGGAAGACCTTCACCATCAGATCCGGATTGGCGGTGGGACGCAGGATCTCGTACGTCAGGTCGAGATCACCGACCAGCGCGTGGTGCAGCAGAATGAGCTCTGATGTCTTCTCCCGCACCTCGGCCTTCGCCCAGCGCTTGCGGAATTCGTCGCTCTGCACGCTCAACTCCCCGACCAGTGCGGTGAGCTTCGGGTCGTATGGATCGTCGCTCGCCGCAGCCCGCAGGCCGGCCACACACACCGCAGCTACCTGTTCCCAGTCCCGCAGGTAGACACGGGCGTTGGGGTCGAGGAAAGTCAGTCGGGTCAGGTTGTCGCTGTGCCGGTGCCCGGCGACCAGCGCGTCGCCGAGGTGATTCGCGGCGATGATGGTGTTGCACCGGTCCATCAGAAGGACCGGGTGGTTCGTCCACTCGTGGAGCATCGCCAGCAAATTTGGGCTGACCGCTGCCGGGCCGTTCCGATCGCGGCATCTCGGTGCCGCGCTGGCCAGGACGAACAAATAACGTCGGGCGTCCGGTTCGAGCCGCAGCGCCCGGCCGAGCGCCTTGAGCACGCCGACCGACGGGTTACGTTCGCGCCCCTGCTCCAACCGGATGTAGTAGTCGACGCTCAGCCCCGCCAGAGCGGCGACCTCGGCCCGGCGCAGCCCGGGCACCCGTCGCGATCCGTCCGCGGGAAGATCTACGTCGCCCGGCGACACCTGGGCGCGGCGTGCGCGCAGGAACTGCCCTAGCTCGCTCCTTTTCTGCACGCGCCAACGATAGGTCGGCCATGCCGAAAAAAGGTGGCCGTACCGCACCCACCCAAGTGTGGGAACTGTCTCCCACGGGACTCCCCGGCAGGGAAGCGTAGGCGGTCGCCGGCGGGGAAAGACCTCGCCGGCGACCGCTATCCGCCCTACTTCTCGCTGTCGAGCGAGGCCAGTTGCGGAGCCGCGTACCGCGCGCCGGCGGCTGACCCGGCCGGGATGGCTTGCTCGATCTCGTCGAGGGTCTCACGGTCGAGGGTGAGGTCGACTGCGGCCAGGGATTCGCTGAGGCGGTCACGGCGGCGTGCGCCGACCAGCGCAACGATGTCCTCGCCCTGCGCGGCGACCCAGGCGATCGCCACCTGGCTGGTGGTCGCGCCGTGCCGCTCGGCGACGCGGCGCAGGGCGTCGACGAGGCTCAGGTTCGCCTCCAGGTTGTCGCCCTGAAAGCGGGGGCTGTTTGCCCGGAAGTCGTTGCCGGTCAGCTGCCGGTCGGGACTCCAATGCCCGCTGAGCAGGCCACGGGACAGCACGCCATACGCGGTCAGGCCAATACCCAGCTCACGTAGCGTCGGGATGATCGACGCCTCCGGCCCACGCGACAGCAGCGAATACTCGATCTGCAGGTCACTGATCGGCGCCACCGCGGCGGCCCGGCGGATCGTTTCGGCGCCGACCTCGGACAGCCCAATGTGGCGGATGAACCCCGCCTGCTGCATCTCCAGCAGCGCCCCGACGGTGTCCTCGACCGGGATCTCCGGGTTGAGCCGCGATGGGCGGTAAATGTCGATGTAGTCGGTTCCGAGTCGGCGCAGCGAGTAGGCCAGCCGGTCCTTGACCGCGGCGGGCGAGACATCGTACGGCACCGGCTGGAAGCCGCCGTCCGGCGTCCGGCGGGAGCCGAACTTGACGCTGAGCACCACCTCGTCGCGTCGGCGTTCGCGCAGGGTCCGCCCGATCAGCATCTCGTTGTGCCCCGAGCCGTAGAAGTCGCCGGTGTCGATCAGATTGATCCCGGCGTCGACGGCGGCGTGCAGGGTGGCAACGCTTTCTTCCTCGTCCGCCGGCCCGTACAGGTCGGACATCCCCATCGCGCCGAGACCGAGGACCGACACCTCTGGACCGGTAGTGCCCAATGTGCGTCGTCTGATGGTCGCCATGCCGTTCTCCTTATGAACTCTCTGCGGTGATTCCGGCTGTCCGCCCGGTCGTCCGGGTCCTGCGCTCGAGGCGAGGACGGTATGCCCGCCCTACGCCCGGAGAATCACTCGCACGCCTACCAGGGGCCACCTCTGGCACCGCGGCCGAATGAGCTGACGGCGTCAATATTTGTGCCGAAGCTCGGGCAGCTCAATGGAGCCAGCCCTACGATGCTGCGCGGCCACCTCGGTGCGGACTCTGGGGCGTACCCGATGACCGTCGCCCGTCAGACACGCAGACCTGCGTACGGCGACTGGTCCGCCCAGCGCGGAGGGCGACCAACCGGCTTGTGGCTGGACTGCGGGTCTCGATCAAAAGGTGGGGTTAACCCCACGCTCGATCTTGGAGTCGGCGCAATGGTCTCCCAGCAGCCAGGCGGTCAGGCTCGGAGGAGTCCAGCGCCCGTACGAAGAAGAGCGGACGATGACTTCAGCCGAGATTCCCCCCGCAGCCGCTCCATCCCTGGAGACGGACGCCGCCGAGTTGGCCGCCCACGTCACCGGAACAGTCTTCTTGCCGAACGATCCCGGCTACGCAGCGGAGTGCGCTGCCTTCAATTTGCTGGCACCCGTGCACCCAGCGCTCGTGGTGGGGGCGGCCAGCGTCGCCGACGTACAGGCCGCAGTGCAGTTCGCCGCCAATCGGGGCCTGCCGGTCGCGGTACTGACCACCGGGCACCAGGTGGCCCGTCCCGCCGACGGCGCTGTTCTGATCACCCTATCCCGAATGTCGAGGGTGACGATCGACGCCGATGCTGCCACCGCACGAGTGGAGGGCGGCGTGCGATGGCAGGAGGTCCTCGACAAAGCGCAAGAGGTCGGGCTCGCGCCAGCGAGCGGATCGTCGTCCACCGTCGGTGTGATTGGCTACCACCTGGGCGGCGGGCAGAGCCCGGTTCTCGGCCGCGCCCACGGGTTCGCCGCCGACCACGTCCTGGCCGCCGAGGTGGTCACCGCCGACGGCCAATCGCGGCGAGTCACTCAGGACACCGACCCCGAGCTGTTCTGGGCCCTGCGCGGCGGTAAGGGCAACTTCGGGGTGGTCACCGCGCTGGAGTTCCGCCTGTTCCCCGTCGCCCGCTTCTACGGCGGTGGACTCTTCTTCCCCGATGAGGCGGCAGCGTCAGTGCTGCACGAGTGGCGTCGCTGGGCGCCCACCCTGCCCGAGGAAGCCAACACATCGTTGTCGTTCCTCCGGCTGCCGCCGATGCCGGAGCTTCCCCCGCCATTGCAGGGCACGTTCGTCATCCACCTCCGCTTCTCCTCGTTGGGCGCGGCGAACGAAGCCGAACAGCTACTCGCGCCGATGCGGGCCGTCGCGCCGACCGTTCTCGACACCATCGCCGAGCTCCCCTACGCCGCCGTGGCCGCCGTCCACATGGACCCGGTGACCCCGGTGCCGTGGGTGGACAGGTCCATCGGGCTGCGCGACCTCCCCGCAGAGGCCGCCGACGCGCTGCTGCGACTGGTCGGTCCGGACTCGGGTACCCAGCTGACCGTGGTGGAAATTCGGTCCTTCGGCGGAGCGCTTGCCCGCCCGCCGGCGGCCCCCAACGCGGTGGCCGGACGTGACGTCCCGTGGGCGGTCCTCGGTTTCGGTGTCGGCGGTCCCGACCAGGCAGCCCTGAACAGCGAACAACTCGCGCACGTCGTGGCGGCACTCGCCCCGTGGGCGCACCACGAGGCCATGACGAACTTCCTGACCGCCGTCGAGGGAACCACACCAGAGCAGATGCGCAGCATCTACGGCAGCGACCGGTACGAACGGCTCGTCGCCATCAAGCGCCAATATGACCCATCAAACACGTTCCAGGTCAACCACAACATCAACCCAACCTGAGCAGAAGCGACCAACCTCGCCTATTCCTCGCAAGACCGGCGGTGGGCGGCGTGGAGCCACTCGACCAAGCGAAGCAGTCGGTGACGAACTCGCGGTGCCGTCGCGACCTACGTCGCGACGGCACCGGCCGTCCGTCTCCTCGACAAGCAGTGCGAGCGCCTCCGGGACGAGGGCCTGCTCGACGCCACTTTGTTGGCTCCTCCTCACATCTCACGTGCAGCGGGCCTGTCTCGGTAACGGTGTTTCCGGCAATCTTGGTTAGTAGGTTTCAGCGGCTGGGAAGCGGTCGCTGAAGGTGATGGCGAAGGCGTTCAGGGCAGGAGGCCGTGCCGCAGCCGACCGGACTCTGGTCGCCGTCCTGAACGACGGAGAGCGGGGCCACTGACACCCAGGCTCCGGCGGCTCTGCCGGATCGTCTTCGCGGGCAGCGGCGGCCGCGATCGTCGAACGTTCGTGGCCGCCTGGGCAGGGGCGCCGCTCTACTGGGCGTCGAAGGACGCCCGGGAGGCCAGGATGTCGGTGACGTTGCCCTCTGCCCAACTCGCCAGGCCTCGGACGACGTCAAGGAGGCTGAGGCCGCGGGGCGTGAGCGTGTAGTCGACGCGCGGCGGTTTGCTGTCGTGCACGGTCCGGGTCACCAACCCGTCCCGCTCCAGTCCACGCAGTGTGGCGCTGAGCATCCGCTGGGTGATGGGGTCGCTCTGTCGACGCAGCTCGTTGAAGCGGCGGGTGCCGTGGCCCAGTTGGCAGATGACGACCACGGACCACTTGTCGCCGATCCGTTCGAGCACGTCGCGGATCAGGGCGCGACGCTGCTCGCAGTCGGCGGCAGGGGAGTGGTCGGGGGCGCTGGTCGGGGTGATGGTGGTGCCGGACGATGCCATGGCGGCCAGTATACGAGCGATACCAGGTTGTCGGTGAGCCCCTGCGGTCGCGCTGCGGGATGTGGTTCACCCAGTGATACCTGGGCAGGTCAAAGTGCCTTCTTGTCGACTCCCGGCGCGGGGAGCAGACTCGCATACCGGTACTCATTCGGTACCAGGTGTATGTGAGGTACCACACATGAAGGGGTTGGGCCCGTGCGTACGGTTGGTTTCTACGAGTTCGGCGGACCGGGCGTGCTGCGCGTCATCGACCTGCCGGAACCGCACGCCGGGCCCGGTGAGGTTCGGGTACGCGTGCACGCTGCCGCGGTGAATCCGGCGGACACGCTGATCCGAGCCGGCGTGCACGCCCAAGCGCTCGCCGGGGTGCCGACGCCGTACGTGCCCGGTATGGAGATCGCGGGAGTGGTCGACGAGATCGGCCCGGGCACCGAGACCCCGCTCGGCATCGGTACACCGGTGATGGCGATGGTGCAGCCGATCGGGACGGCGGCGGGCGGCTACGCCGAGTACAGGGTGCTGCCGGCGGGCTGGGTGGTGCCCGCGCCGGCGGGTGTCGACCACCCGGCTGCGACCACGCTGCCGATGAACGGGCTCACCGCGTTGCTCGCGCTTGACCAGCTGGCACTCGCTCCGGGCTCGGTGCTCGCCGTGACCGGGGCTGCCGGGATCCTCGGCGGCTATCTGGTGCAGTTGGCCACCCACCTCGGCCTGGTCGTGATCGCCGACGCCGCGCCCGCCGACGAGCCGCTGGTCCGCTCGCTCGGGGCGGCGGAGATCGTCGCCCGCGGACCGGGGGTGACCGAGGCGATTCTGGCCCGCTGTCCGCACGGCGTCGACGCGATCGCCGACGTGGCGTTGCTCGGGCCGGACCTGCTTGCCGCCGTACGCGACGGCGGACGCTTCGCCCGGTTCCGCAGCGCGGACGAGCCCGGCGGCTACCGGATCGACGACCTGCGCGGAATCACGATGGTCGCGCCCTTCGTTCCCGACTACGCGGGACGGACCGGCAAGCTCGACGCGATCCGGCGCTTTGCGGAGGCTGGTGTGCTCACCCCGCGCCTGGCCGCGACCCTGCCCGCCGCCGAGGCGGCCGAGGCCCACCGGCGTTTCGAGGCGGGCGGCGTCCGCGGGCGACTGGTCCTCACCTTCTGACCCGTCCGACTCCCTTTATCCCTGAACACCATCCAACAGGAGCAGTCGTGTCCACACGTTTCGCAGACAAGGTCATCCTGATCACCGGTGCCACGTCCGGCATGGGCCGGGCCGTCGCCGAACGGGTCTCTGCCGAAGGCGCGAAGGTAATGCTGGCCGCACGCGGGAAGGACGTGGGCGAGGCGTTCGCCGCCGAGCTGCGCTCCGCCGGCCGGGACGCCCACTTCGTGCCCACCGACGTGACGGTGGAGGCCGAGGTGGCGGCACTCGTCCGGCAAACGGTCCAGCGGTATGCGCGACTCGACGGCGCGTTCAACAACGTCGGGGCGGCTACCGCGGTCGGTCCGCTGACCGATATCGACGGCGACGCCTGGCGGGGCGATCTGGCGCTGAACCTCAGCAGCGTCTTTTTCGGTCTCAAATACCAGCTACCCGCGCTGCAGGCGACCGGCGGCGGCGCGATCGTCAACAACGCGTCCAACCTCGGTGTGACCGGCGCGGCCGGCATGGCCTCCTACAGTGCGGCTAAGCACGGCGTGGTGGGGCTCACCCGATCCGCGGCCTTGGACGTGGCGGCCAGCGGCGTGCGGATCAACGCGCTGGTCACCGGTGGCGTCGACACTCCTCTGTTGCGGAACAACCTGGGCACGGACCCGGCGGAGGCTGTCCGCGCCGCAGGGGCGTGGCACCCGGTCGGACGGGTCGCCCAGCCGGACGAGATCGCGGCCTTCGTCGCGTTCCTGCTCAGTGACGAGGCCAGGTTCGTCACCGGGGCAGCGCTCGCGATCGACGGCGGCCTTACGGCTGCTTGACGGCGAGGCCGGCGCCGGCCTGAGGTCGCTGACTTCGGCAGCGAGGCGTCCCCGTAGCGGTCCGACCTGGTGGCGGTAACGGCTGCCCTGGTCGCCGCGGTCGCGCCTGGTGAGCTGGCCCGGCCGCGCATCGATCTCGGGCTCGGCGGCGTCAGGTCGTGGAGGTCGGGGCCGTCTCGCGGACCCACACGACCTGGCACACGCGGCAGCGGTGGCGGCCGTGCTCGCCCGCCGCCTCTCCGGCGCTACATCGGTGAGGGTGCGCGGCCCGCACGGCGACCACACGCTGGGAGTGCACCCGGACACCACACTGGCAGGGGTACGCGCGCAGACGCGGACACCGTCACCCGAGCTGTCCCCGGGTGGACGTGGTGCTGGTGACACCCGGCCCACCGGGCGGAGCGGTGGGAACGGTCGGCCCGGTGCCGGTCTGGCTCGCCCGCGACCACTGTCATCCCCTCCACCTCCAGGAACGACTGGACGCCCTGAACGGATGGCTCACCGCCCATCCCGGCCGCCCGCGCGCGGGGCCGCCCGGCTGCGTGCCTTGCTTCAGCCGGGCGCCGTCATCTCCACGGCGAACCTCCTGGGCAGCGGGTCCGATGTCCGCACGTGTCGAACGCGCATTCACGGTTACCGGAACTCGGCCGTCGACGTCCATGCCCGCCACGCGCACGCTGTCGCCGTAACGACCTGCGCCGGGCTGGTCATCAGGTACGCAGCAGTCGGCTGCCAAGCAAGAAGAGGTGTTGCGGCAACCACTAAAGAGGCCCTGCGATGCCGGTCGCTACCGGCTCAGGAAACGGCGCACGTCCTCGGCGAACTCCTCGACGTGCTGGAACAGGAAGCCGTGGCCCGCGTCGCTGTAGATCACCAGGCGGGCGTTGGGGAGCCGCTGCGCCATCAGGAAGTTGCCATAGGCGGAGATCATCACGTCCTGAACTCCGGTGGCGAGCAGGACGGGTAGCGTGAGCTGGTCCAGCCGATCCCAGATCGTCGTCCCGACCCCTTGGATCACGGCGAGCTGCCGGCGAACGGTGTCGGCGGCCACAACGGCGCCGGACTCGTCCAGGCGCGCGTCCAACCGGCGTAGCGACGCGAGCCCACGGTCCCGGGCGCCAGGGTCGGACGGGAAGAACAGGCGGAGGTAGTCCTCGTCGTCGTTGGTCGACCTCGTGGCGATCTGCATGATCTCGGGCGTCATCCGTTCGACGCCGGGGGCGGCGCCGGGTCCACTGCCCGCGACGACAAGCCGGCGGATCCGCTCGGGTTGTTGTAGGGCGGCGGTCTGGACCACGTAGCCGCCCATCGACCAGCCCAGCAGGTCGACCCGGTCGAGGCCGAGCGCCTCGACGAAGCCGAGAAGGCCGCCGGCGAGCCCTTCGATCGAAGCCGGCGCCTCGCCCGTGCTGGCTGCCGTGCCGACGTTGTCGAACACGATGACGTCGTGGTGCGCGGCGAGAGCGTCCAGGAGGGCGGGATCCCAGTGGTCCATCGTGCCGCGGAAGCGCATGGCCAGTACGAGCGGCACCCCTGCCTGCTGGCCGAACCGGCGATATGCGATGCGCCCGTCACGCGTCTCGACGAATTGGGTCTCGGCGAGAGCTGAGCGTATGGCTGCTGACATGACCAGAGACTCCTCTGTTCTGGCGGCGGCCGAGTAGGACGTCGCGCCCGTTCAGGCGCACGGGTGACAGCTCTCGCCCGAACCGCCTGACTTCACAAGTGCTAAGTCAGGACCGTATCAGGCTAACTTCTCCAAGGCGAAGTCAGACGGATGCGCTCAGACTGTGACTCTGACGACGGATACGATGCACTTCGATGTATGCGTGGTGCGCGCCGGGCTCCGTCACCGACGTCGGCTACGCCGCGGCGGTCCTGCGATGACGACCCTGCCGATCGCCACCGGCCGGCAGAGCCTGGCCCTGCTGACCAGGGTCCTGAGCTCCCACCGAGCCACTGGCGGCGTACGTGTCGGCCTACGACCAGCCCGGCATCACCAGCAAGGTCGCGTTCACCGCGTCCGGCGAGTTGGCCGCCTCGTAGGTCACCGTCTGGGCCTACCGCGTCCGGAACAGGCAGATCATGAGCGAACGCGCGCTCGCCTGGCAGTGTCTGCGGCCGCGCGGCGGGGAGGCCGGCGAGATCACCAGGGCGGCGATCTGACGCCCCACCCACGGTCGAGCTCCGTGGTGTCTCCTACACCTACCCGAGCGGTACGGAGGGCATTCACGACCTCGACCTGACCATCGGCTCGGGCGAGGTCGTGGCGATCATGGGGCGTAACGGTGCCGGCAAGTCCACCCTGATAGCCCTGCTGCTCGGGCTGCTCACCCCCGATCGAGGCACGGTCTGCTACGACGGGATCGAACTGCGGGAGCTGGGCGAGGACCGAGTGCGACGCATGACCGGCGCCCTGTTTCAGGAGTACGGACGCTATGAGTTCACCGTGGCCGACGTCGTGGCACTCGGCCGGGTTGAGCAACCGCCCGACCCGGTCCGGATACGCGCCGCCCTCGACGACGCAGGCCTCGGCGGGCTCGTCCGGTCCCTGCCCGACGGCACCGGCACCCTGCTCGGCCAGCAGTTCGCCGACGGGCGCGATCTGTCCGTCGGCCAGTGGCAGCGGCTGGCCCTGGCCCGCATGCTCTACCGCGACGCCCCGCTCTGGGTGCTTGACGAGCCAACCGCCGCCCTCGATAGCCTTGGCGAGGTGCGATTCCTGCGGCGGCTCCGCGACGTTCGCCGCAAGCGCACCGTCCTGGTCGTCACCCATCGCCTGACCACGGCGGCCGTCGCCGATCGCATCCTGGTCATGCGTGACGGACGCCTCGTCGAATCCGGCACGCACGACGAACTGTTGGCCGCAGGCGGCGAGTACGCCGGTTACCAGCACGACCTCGACCAGGTCGTGATCGTGCCACATCGACACCACGCCAGCTTCACGATGGGGACCCCAAATGACCGCATTCAGACTGCGTCCATACCGGCGCGGCGACGAATCGGCGTTGCTCGCCCTGGTACGAGCGGATCCGCTGCCCGGTCATCCGCCGGCGCAGGCCGTCATGCTGGCACTTGCGCTGGCTGGCGACTCACCCAACGACGCCGAACGTTGGGCAGAGTTGAGCCGTCCAGCCGTGACGGTGCTGACCGACACCGACGACCGGATCGCGGGCGTGGTGTCGTATGCGTTGCGCATGTCCGATCGCACCGGCAACGTCCTGTGGCTGCACGCCCGCGAGGAGCCGGCTCCCGTGGCAGCCCTGCTGGAACATGCCCTGAGCGAACTGTCGCAAAAGGCGACGAGGTTCGAGGCGTTTACCCTTACGACGCCTCTCAACCACGGCTTCGACGGCATACTCGAACGCAGCCGCCCGGCTACGCACGCGGCGCTGCTCGACGCCGGGTTCGAAGCCACCTACATGGGCCGCTACTTCCACCGTCCGCTGGTCGATCTTCCGGTACCCGTGGGGCCGCTCGCGGAGGTCGGACCCTCGGCGGAGCCGACGGGCCGGCAGCTACGGGTACACCGGGACGGCAAGGAAGTCGCGCGGGCGGTGGTCTGCGAGCCCGTCGGTGAGACCGTGGAGATCTACTGGCTCAGCGTCGAACCGGCATACCGCGGCCAGGGCATCGGCCGCCAGTTGTGGTACCAGGCCATGGCCGAGGCTGCGCGGACCGGCGCCAAACAGGCGGTGCTGATCGTGGACGACGATGAACCCGGCGGCGAGCGCGACCGTACCGCTGCCGTCACGCTGTACGACAGTGTCGGCTGGAAGGAACTCGATCGGGTCCACACCTACCGGCGCGACTGAGCACACGGGGTTGATCACATCAGGTAGACCCAGTCCTGAATCCCTGGCGCACTGGGTCTGGCTCGACTGCGGCCGCCACCTCAGCGAGAAACTCGACCAACTTCGTCGTCTTCTCGATCGCATCCTGACTGAGAGTCACGCTCGCGTGCAACGGCCGTCGTAGGCGGGACCGGGCGGCCTGTGCCGACAGCCACGACGTACGCGGTGAAGTCGGTGGTGTCCTGGAGTCGGGATACCTGATCGTCGTACTCGGGTTGTCCGCCTTCGCGTAGGCGCAGTGCCTCACGAAGGACCCGGTGCCAGCGCTGGTCATAGTAGGAGAGCCCCCAACGACCGGCCCCTGACTTGGTGGTCATCTCTCCGGTGACGATCAGGTGGTGCAGGCGAGCGACCCCGAGGACGCACCAGCAGCAGGCGTAGTCGAGTTCCGCCTCCGGCTCGTCGACGGAAGAGGCAGCGAGCTGGTCGGTGACGGTGCGCCAGTAGGTGTCGAGGTTGTCGACGGTGTACGCCTGCAAAATCTGCCTGTCGGTCCAAATGTCGAGGGTCGACAGCTGCGGGCCGGTGACCGTGACGCCGTGCCGGGCCAACTCGTGCCAGGCGACAAGGTGGTCCAGGTGCCCGATGCGGAACTCGCGGTGCAGCACCACGGGCACCGGTGGCAGCTTCCGCGGATCGGAGGCCAGGTCGGTAACGAGGACGTGCATCCCGTCAAAGAAGATCGGGGAGAACGCCGCCATCTGCTCGTGTGCCTGCCGCAGGTGCGCCACCTCGCCGTCGGACGGCCGGTGGGCGAGGGTGGCAACGAAGTCCACGTCCGACCGCCCCTCGAGCCACTCCCCGAACCCGGTGCCACCTGTCAGGTAGAGGCCGGTCACCAGCCCTTCCGGAACCAGCGAGAGGAAACGCAAGCAGAGTTCCTGTACGGCTCCCGGGAGATGCACCGGGTGACCATACCTGCCACATCCGAAGCCAGAGCCCGCTCGCCGGCTCGCGGAGTGGCAACGCCGGCCACCTCGCCGTCCGGATCTGCCAAAGGTCGGGCGCGGATGTCATTGGTGAAGTCATCGGACGCCGCTGATCCGGCTGGCGTCGGTGGCGGTGCCCGGCGGCGTCGTGGATGGTGGAGCCTTCTACGCTGGTGACTCGCGGGCCGCGGCGTTGCGCGCGATGCGTTCGGCTGAGGTCACCCACGCCCACGCCGAGGCGGTGCTCGGAGCGGTGGCGGTGGCAGTGGCCGCTGCCGAAGCAGGTCGCGCTCGCATCGCAGGTGGCCGCCCTGAGCCGGAGGAACTGCTGCGGGCGGTGTTGGAGCACCTTGTCGAGAGTCGGGTCAGCGCCGGCATTCGGCGGGCTGTGGTCCTGCTCGGGGTCGTGCCCCTCGGACAGGCGTAGGTGTTGCGGCCAGCGCCGAGCCACTCCTCGATCGAGGAGAATTGTGGGGCGAGGGCACCGTCGCGGGCGAGTACGAGAGTACGGAGGCAGCGCGACATTCGGCCGTTTCCGTAGCTCGGTCTGGTTGGGGCTTTAGGTCGGCAGGTGCAGGTGTTGCAGGTCCTCTGGTACCGGTAGGTCCGGCCGGTAGATCAGCAGCGGCGGTTGGCTGTCGGTGTCGGCGCGGGCGGCGGGAGCATCGGCGAGGGAGAACTGGTCCCGGAGTCGGCCGAAGAAGTCGTCGACGTCGGCGACGATGAGCTTCGCGCGACGTCGGGCGGGGTAGACGGCGACCCAATCGCCGGGGTCGAGGATTCCGTGTACACGTCCGTCGACGACGACGGTGACCTGGCCCGAGCGAGGGAGCACCTGGACCCCCACTGGTTCGTCCGGGGCGGTGACCATGCTGCGGTTGAACGCCATGTGCGGGGCGACCGGGGTGAAGACGAGCGCGTTGAGGCGTGGCGACAGGACCGGTCCGCCTGCGGCGAAGGAGTAGGCGGTGGAGCCCGTTGGTGACGCGACCATGACGCCGTCGGCGGAGTAGGTGGCGAACAGCCGTCCGGACAGGTACACCGCCACGCTGGTCTGGCGGTCCCGGCCGAGTTTTTCGAACACGACGTCGTTGAGGGCGTTCAGGCCCAACGGGACACCCCAACCCACCTCGTCGGGCGTGCTCGGCCGGGGAAGGGGTGGGACGGCATCGGGACCGCGGCCGTAGCGCAGCAGGGTCCGAAGCTCCGGTGGGACCTGCAGCGGTCGCGATGCCCGTAGGGTGAGCAGCATGCGCTCCTGGATGGGTGCGCGTCCGGCCAGGGCCGCGCCGAGCACCCTCGGCAGGTCCGTCGCGGCGAACGGGGTGAGAAAGCCGACCCGGCCGGCCTTCACGCCGAGGACGGGTGCGTCGGCCTCGACGGCGACGGCCAATCCGCGCAGGAGCGTTCCATCGCCGCCGATGGTGACGACGAGCTGAGGTTGCTGCGCCAGGTCGGCCAGCACGTCGGCGGCGCTCCGCTCGTCCTGCCAGACGTTCAAGGCCTGCGATGCGGCGCCGTGCTCGGCGCAGATCCGGGATACCATCTCCGCCGTCTCAGCGGCCTGCGGCCTGGTCGGGTGTACGACGACGCCAACAAGCATTAGACCCCTCCACGCCCTCTCGGCTGTCACCTCGTCTGACGATGAGCACTCCGGCAACACCCTACGTACAGGTCCATGGCGCACACCGCCCAGTCGATACCCGACTGGCCGTTCACCGGTCCGCCGCATGAGGTGGCACACCTGTGCTGCTACGTGTCACTCGATCACTGGGACACCACTGTTGCCATAGACGCTGAGGAGCCGCGTTGCCATCACGCCCGGGTGAACGTTGGCGACCCGCACTCGTTCCGGGTTCTGTCGGCCAGCGCGGCCCCGAAACATGGTCAGCGCCAGATGATGTGCGCATCGTGGCGTCGGCGTGGTAATCGCGAGGATCCGCCCGGGCGGGTCAGGCGCCTCGGCGCAAAGCGATGCCGTAGGACAGGGCCTTGCGCAGACCCGGCATCTCCTGCTCGACCCGATCGGCCAGGGCGCGGATGGCGGGCTTGTGCGTTCTCAGTTCGCGCCAGCGGAACATGGTGCCCACCGGTCCGTCGACCGAGAGGGTGGTGAGCACGCCGTCGCCGAGGGGAACCGAGGCGGGTACGGAGCCTGCCCGCACCGTGTCGCGGATCCGGTCGCCCAGCGCCTGAACCTGCGTGGGATCGGCGGCGAAGATCTTCGTCCGCCGGATCGGACCGAAGACCCGACGACGGTTCGTTGTTCCGGGGGATCACGTTCGACCACCTCTACAGCGACGTGAGCATGCCCACCCTCGCCGCAGTGTGGAAAGCGCTCGACACGAACCAGACGCCTGCACCGAGGTCGCCGCTCACCGACCCGGTCGCGCACGGCGGCTCGGCGGTGGACGCCTTCGACGTGGTCGTCTCCGCGCTGCCCGGCTTCGGGTTCAGCGAGCGACCCGGCGAGCAGGGCTGGAACCCTACCCGCACCGCCCGGGCCTGGGCCGGGCTGATGACCCGGCTCGGCTACGAACGTTTCGGGGCGCACGGCGGTGACTACGGGGCGTTCGTCAGCAACGAGCTGGCCCTGATCGTTCCCGAGCGGATCACCGGCCTGCACCTGACGATGCCGCTGGCCGGGCCGCTGCCGGACGACCAGGACACCGCCGACGAGGCCGAGCAGCGCAAGATGCGAAGACGCGACCATTTCGTACACGGTGGCATGCCGCACGTCATGATCCAGGGTCTGCGGCCGCAGACGTTCGGATATTCGCTGGTCGACTCGCCGTCCGGGCTGGCCGCCTGGCTCGGCGAACACATGGACGCCTTCTCCGGCGACCCGGGCGTCACCCAGCAACGACAGGCCGACAACATCGCCCTCTACTGGTTCACCGGCACGGGCGCATCCACCGCCCGCTGGTACTGGGAGTCCGCGATGCGGTGGGGTTCGCGCAGCGCCGAGGAGCAGAACGCGCAACCGGTGACCGTGCCGGCCGCGTTCACCCTCTTCCCGGCCGAGCCGTTCCCGGTGGCCCGGCGCTGGGCCGAACGCCGCTACCGGAACATCGTCGCCTGGAACGAGCCGGAACAGGGCGGCCACTTCCCCGGCTGGGAGCATCCGCAACTTCTGGTGACCGACATCCGGGCCGGCTTCCGGCACGCGCGCGGCTGAATTCTGGGCACCGATCGGGCAGTGGATGGCCTGTCGGCCGCCGCGCTCGCGGCCGACGATCAGGCGGTGTCACCGACTCCTGATGATCCTCGGGTGGGCCGGGCCGTCGCCTACATGCGCGAGCGGCTCGGCCATCCATTGACCGTGCCCGAGTTGGCCGGTCAGGCGCTGCTCAGTCCGTACCACTTCCTGCGCGTCGTCAAGCGCCAGACGGGCCGCACGCCGTACCGGTACCTCACGATGCTGCGGATGCGCGAGGCGAAACGCCTGCTGGGGGCGGGCGAGACGGTCACCGCGGTGGCCGCGCGCTGCGGTTACTCCAGCACCGCCCACTTCTCGGCGGCGTTTCGCAGGAGACCGGGGTGCGGCCCTCCCGCTGGATCAGGGGTTGAGGTCGCCGGCCGGCGGCCGGATGCCCTGGGCGGCAGCTGTCGTGCCGAATACTCAGCGGGCCCGCATCCCGTTCAGTAGGACATCGAGGTAGCGGCGGCCGGCTGCGGCTTGCTCCTGCGGATCGTTGGCTGAGTGCATCTTGGCCGAGAAGGCGATTCCGCACATCAATGGCGTCATGTCGGCGAGCGTGATGTCGGGTGTCAGCCGCCCTGCGGTCCTGACCCGTACGAATAGTTCATTGAACAGTGAGGTCAACTGATCGAGCAGATGCGCTGTGCCCGGCAGCGCGGCTGTGGACGCGGATAGCACCGGGGACAGGGCAGCGTCAGTGAGTTGCGCGTCCACGAACCTGACCAGGAAATCATAGAAGGCCGTCCATGGATCGTCCTGTTCCGCAGCCCGTTTGGCGGCCTGGATCAGCGTCTCCAGTCCGTCCACCGACACCGCCTCGATCAACGCCTGGGGCGTCGGGAAGTGCCGATAAACCGTGGCGACGCCAACGCCAGCCGCGCTAGCCACTTCGTTCAGCTGAATCGGGGTGCCGTCCGCGACCAGCTCCCGGCCAATCTCGATGATTCGCTGGCGGTTGCGTGCTGCGTCCTTACGAAGCGGGGAGGCGGTCACTGCTTCAGCATAAATGGATAACTGGGGCTGTTGTTGAACGGGCGGCGTAAGTTCCGTGGTGCCTTGGGCGAGCGGTCCATCGGCTACGTCGTCCCCGTGAACTGCGCTTGGACCCAAGGGCGGCTGCGCCGCCCCGACCCTCGCGGTCGTCCGCGAGCTGCAACGACTCCGCGCGACCTGGCCCGGCGCCTGCCTCACCTGCCACCAACCCGCGAACCGTTACACCGTAACAAAAGCCACATAACCCCACAAAGCACCTAATGACATCCATGCTTCCGTGCGTGCGGCTCGGGACAGGGCATCGGATAACTCATCCGTTTCGTGCTACGGTCGAGGAAGCGGATAACTCATCCGCTTCCATTGTCCGCTCGGCTCCGGAGAGAACATGCAGATACTCATCACCGGCGGCACCGGCTACCTGGGCTCGGTGCTTGTCGAACACTTCGTTGCCGCAGGTCACGAAGTAGTAGCGCTGACCCGGTCCCCGCAGTCGGCAGCAGTAGCGACGCAGGCGGGCGCGCGTCCTCTGCTCGGCAGCCTGACCGACACCGCGCTCCTGGAAACGGCTGCGGCGCAAGCCGACGCCGTGGTGCACGCCGCCGCAGTCGACTATGCCGGTGGCGAGGACGCAGTCAGGGCAGAAGCCGCTGCCGTGGAGGCGCTGATCCGTGGGGCGGGAAAGGCTGGGACGGGCAAGCCGTTCATCTACACCAGCACGAACCTCGTCTACGGGCTCGACCCCGCCCAATCCCAGAATGAAGACGCAGAACTGCCGGAGCCTGGCCTGGTGCCGGCCAAGCTCGTCGGCGAACGCCTGGTGCGCGAGGCGGAGGCAGCGGGTCTGAACGGCATGATCATCCGTGTGAGTCTGGTCTACGGTCGAGGCGGCACCATGCTGCTGAACAGTCTGATCGGGGCCGCGACCGGCTCGGGCGCTGCCATCTACATCGGCGCCGGTGACAACGAGTGGACCCCGGTGCACGTGGACGATCTCGCCCGCCTGTACCTGCGGGCTCTGGAGCGGCCGACGGCGGGCACCTACAACGCGGCCGGGACGCAGCGGTTCACCTTCCGCGAACTTGCCGAGGCGATCGCGGACCTGACCGGAACCACCGCGACCTCGATCACCGCCGAACAGGCCGAGAGCGCCATGGGGCCGATGGCCGCGCTGATCCAATCGTCGGCGCGCATCACCTCCCACAAGGCGCGCGACACGTTCGGGTGGAGCACCAGCGGTCCCGCTCTGCCGGACGACGTGCGCTCCGGCTCCTACCGGGCGGTGAACCCGTGAGCCCCAGCCTGGCCAGCCACGCCGTTGTCGGTCTGCTGCGCGTGACCGGAGTGAAGAAGCGCCAGTTCAAGCCCAGCCGGTTTCTCGCCGAAGTGGCCAACCCGGCTCCACCGCGTCTGCCGGGTGTCACGGTCCGGCGGGAAGAGTTCGAAGGCTGGACGGTCTATCGGCTGACGCCCGCCAATCCGGTACGGCACTATGCCGTCTACCTGCACGGCGGCGCCTGGGCCGCTCCCATCACCACGCAGCATTGGAGACTGGCCGCCCGGATCGCCGTCGGATCCGGGCGCGAGGTTGTCCTGCCCCTGTACCCGCGCCTTCCCGCCGCTACCCACGCCGACGTCCTTCCGGTCATGCTGCGCCTGTTCCAGCACGTCCAAGAACAGGGGCCGACCGCGCTGGCCGGTGATTCAGCGGGCGCGACCATCGCCTTGTCCGTGCTCCAGGCTCTGGCCTCGCGAAGCCAGCGGCCGGATGTCACCGTCCTGATCTCACCCGCCCTGGACTTGACCTTCACCAATCCGAAGATCGCCGACATCGCACCGCACGACCCGTTACTGAATCTCGAGCACATCCGAGTTCTCGCGGCCCGCTGGGCAGCCCCAGACGATCCGTCAAACCCTCAGACCAGCCCTCTCAACGGCCGCCTGGACCACCTCGGACTCGTCCACGTGTACGCCGGGACACGCGATGTCCTCTTCCCCGACGCCGTCCTGCTCAGGGACCGGGCCGGAACCGCGACCGGAACCGATCTCCACCTGAACATCGGCGAGGGAATGATCCATGACTGGCCAATCTTGCCGACCCCGGAGGGCCGCCGGGCGGCCGGGGACGTCATCGCCCTTCTGCGAGATGCCGGCGATCACTCGGTCGGAGAGGGCTTGTGATCTTGCTGCGGGCTAGTTCGCCTAAACCTATTAGGCAGGAGCCTGATAGGTTTAGGCAGTTAGGGGGAGGGTGATGGAGAGACTAGGGCTGACGCCGGAGCGTCTGACCCAAGCGGGGGCGGAGCTGGCCGGATGAGGTCGGCTTCGCCGAGGTCACCATCTCGGCGCTCGCCGGGCGGTTCGACGTCAAGGTCCCGAGCCTGTACTCGCACCTGAAGAACTCGCAGGACCTCAGGGTCCGCATCGCGCTGTTCGCGCTGGAGGAACTCGCCGATCGCGTCGCCGACGCCATCGCTGGCCGTGCCGGCAGGGACGCCCTGGCTGCGTTCGCCGACGCCTATCGCGAGTACGCCAGGGAGCACCCGGGCCGGTACGCGGTCGCCCGGCTCCGGCTCGGTCCGGAAACGGCGGCCGCCAGCGCTGGCGGCCGGCACGCCCGGATGGCCCGGGCGATCCTGCGGGGCTACGACCTGGACGAGCCGGACGCGACGCATGCGGTCCGGATGCTGGGCAGCGTCGTCCACGGCTACGTCAGTTTGGAGCTGGCCGGTGGTTTCGAACACAGCGTCCCTCCGCGCAGGAATCCTGGGATTGGATCGTGGATTCGCTCGACTCGCTGTTACGCGACCACAGCACTCGCTGACCCGAGGACGGCGGCACCGCCGCAAGCGGTTCGCTGCGTGGCGCGCCGATGAACACCGAGATTCGGTCGAGAGGCTTGAGGCAATGACCACCGAACACCATTGGATCACCACACCGGTCACCGCGGACCTCCTGCGCGGCTTCGTCGACGTGGAGGCGACCGCGCGGTCTGCTGCCGCATCGGCTGACCGCTCGGGCGCGCCGGCAGATCCCCGACGACCAACTGGCCATGGCCGAGGCCCAGCCCTCCGGGGTGCGGCTGGCGTTCCGTACCCGGGCCACCACGATCGAGTTGGACACGCTGCCCACCAAGCGGGTCTACCAAGGCTTCCCGCCCCCGGCGGACGGCGTCTACGACCTGCTGATCAACGGCCGCCTGGCCGCGCAGACCTCGGTGCCCGAGGGCAACGTCCGGACGGTTACCGACATGTTCACCCAAACCGCGGTGCTGACCGAGGGGCCGGCCGGCACCGCCCGCTTCGCGGATCTGCCGGTGGGTGAGAAGGACGTCGAGATCTGGCTTCCACACACGGAGATCACCGAGTTGATTGCGCTGCGCACCGACGCGCCCGTCGAGCAGGCCCCGCCCAACGGGCGCAGGAGGTGGCTGCACCACGGAAGTTCCATCAGCCACGGCTCGAACGCCGCTCGTCCCAGCGCCATCTGGCCGGCCCTGGCCGCGGCCGAGGGGGGAGTGGCGTTGGTCAACATGGGGTTCGGCGGGAGCGCGCTGCTCGACCCGTTCACCGCCCGCGCCATGCGGGACATCCCGGCGGACCTGATCAGCCTCAAGATTGGCATCAACATCGTCAACAGCGACGTGATGCGTCTCCGCGCCTTCACCCCCGCGGTCCACGGCTTCCTCGACACTGTCCGCGAAGGGCACCCGAGCACACCGTTGCTGGTCGTGTCCGCCATCCTGTGCCCGGTTCAGGAGGACACGCCCGGCCCCCTCGCGCCGGACCTCGAGGGCGGGACACTGCGGTTCAAAGCCACGGGTGATCCGGCCGAACGCAGCGCCGGGCGGCTGACGCTCAACGTCATCCGCGACGAGCTCGCCCGGATCGTCGAACAGCGCACGGCCCACGACCCGAACCTGCACTACCTCGACGGACGGGACCTGTACGGCGAGGCGGACTACGCCGAACTCCCGCTACCCGACGAGGTCCACCCCGACCCTGCCGGACATCGCCGCATCGCCGAGAACTTCGCCCGGCTCGCGTTCGGCGACGGCGGCCCCTTCGCCACCAAGACCGGCTGACCATCTGGGGTGCGCCGAGCAGCGACGCCACACGCCGGTGCTGCTCGGCGCAGTCGGTGCCATCATGGTCCTGGCAGACAGGGCCTACACCAGCCGCGCGAATCGTGCTTGTCTGCGCAGGCGTGGGATCAGGTGCTGCATCCCGAGCAAGAGCGACCAGGACGCCCACCGCAGGGCCAACGGCTCCCGAGGCGGGCGTCCACCGAAGTTCGACTCGCGGGGCTACCGCCCGCGTCACGACGTGGAGAACGGCCTCAACCAGCTCAAACGACACCATGGCGTCGCGACCCGCTACGACAAACTCGCCGTCCGGTTCCAAGCCGTCCTGACCATGACGACTATCGGCGAGTGGTTATGAAGCACGCTTTACTGGGTGGTGGCGCGGGCAGCTGTGTCGATGAGGTCGGCGACCGGGCCGGGTTGAGAGACTGCCACGGCGTGGGACGCGTCGATCTCGACCGCCGTCGACCCGGCACGCTTGGCCAGGAAGCGCTGCAGGTCCGGCGGAATGCCCTTGTCCTGGGTGGTGATCAAAGTCCATGACGGGATCGACTTCCAGGCAGTCTTGGTCACCTTCTCGGTCTGGGCGGCTTCAGTGGGAGGCCGCTGCGTTACCGCCATCAGCTCAGCGGTGTCGGGGTCGACGTCGGCGGCGAACACCGACGGGAACTGGGCCTGGTCGATGTACTGCGCCATCGTCGTGCCGCCGTCGTCGAGAGGGGTCGGCACCATCTTGACGGACGTGAGGAGCGCACTTCCCGGGAACTTGGTGATCAAGTCGGCCACGCTCTCGCCGGCGTCCGGGCTCACGCTGGCGACGTACACCAGAGCCTTGACGTTGGGGGCGCCATCCGCAGCCTCGGTCATCACACATCCGCCGTACGAATGAGCCGCCATCACGACCGGGCCGGACACGGAGTCCACAACAGCTCGAGCGTAAGCAGCGTCCTTCTGCACGCCGCGCAGCGGGTTCGCGACGGCAATGACCGGGTAGCCTCGACGTTTGAGGTTGGCGATCACCCCATTCCAACTGGATGAGCCGGCGAAAGCACCGTGGACGAGTACGACGGTGGGCATTCCTGCCTCCTGGGCAGGCTTGTCAGAAGCGGCGTTCATCTGGCATTCCCTTCAAAAGGCCGCTCTATCCACCGAGGGTGGTAGCGCAGGCCGGACGGCGAGGATGTTCGGCGGCGTCTTCGCTGGCAGCCGCGTAACGGCCCGCAATTGCCGACGCGGGAGCGGTGCGCCACTATCCAGTATTCAAGGCCGGCCAGGCTGATGTCAGCGGAATCTGGAAGCCGGGCCGTGTAGGTTCCGCCAGGCAACCGGGCCGGACAACTGCCCTCAATTCGGCGTCGTTCACGGGTAAGCGCACCGCTTATGACCGCGTTATTGACGACTTGTCGAGGCGCGGGGAATTACCGATCAGGCTCTCGTCGCGGAGATCGAACTCCTCCGACAGCAGGCCAAGATCGTTTGCCCCGGTCCGTGACGTTCTCGAAGATCTGCTTGGCCTCGCCGATCTCTCCGGCCAGGGCCAGAGTCTGGACCAGCAAGTACGAGCAGACGATGAAGGCACCCTCCGAACCCGCCCCTGTCCAGCGCTGCGTGATGAGCACCCCGGCGTCGAGGTGGTCGGACCCGGGCGCGCGCCGGTGAACGTCTGGGCCGAGGTGCTCCAGCCATCGGTGAGAATCGCCGCGCGGATCTCCTTCATGGCCTGCGACCAGCGGGGGACCTGCGCCTCCGCGTCCAGGGTCGCTGCCAGCTTGACGGCCCGGTCCAGGGCCCAGCACATCAGCTTCGCCGTCAGGTGGTGCCGGCGGCCCTCGCGTCCTTCCCAGATGCCGGCTCTGGGCTCCCGCCGTCAGCGGAGGCGTTGCGTGCGGCGAGCGAGCAGGGCCGGAGCAGGGGATAGAACGTTCGGTCTTGACGATGCGGGTTGGGTCTGTCATGCTGGGTGAGACAGAACGATCGGTCTACCTAACCCCTCCGTTGAAAGGGTCACCCGTGACCACCATTGCTGCTTCGCCCGGTACTTCCCAGACGGCTTCCGCGCTGCGGCGGCTGTACTTCGTCCGCTTCGCATTCGCCATCGTCTGGGCTGGCGTGACGATCGCTACCGCAAAGGAGATCGGTCCGCTCGCGGTGGCGCTGTTCGTGCTCTACCCGTTGTTCGACGTGGGTGCCGCCATCTACGACCTCCGGTCGTCGCGGGCCACGGGCTCCCCGACCCTGCTGTACGTGAACATCGCGGTAAGCCTGGTCACGGCGGTCGGCGTGGGTGTCGCCGGCGCGTCCGGTATTCCCGCCGTCCTGCGGGTGTGGGGCGCTTGGGCGGTCGTGGCTGGTCTGGTTCAGTTGATCGTGGGGGTCACTCGTCGCAAGATGGGCGGGCAGTGGCCGATGATCATCAGTGGCGGCATCTCGATTCTGGCCGGTGGGTCCTTCATCGCCGGTGCCTCCGCGGACAACCCGTCGCTGACCAACGCCGCTGGCTACGCCATTCCGGGTGCCATCTTCTTCCTCATCGCTGCCATCCGCCTCGGGCGCGCCGCGAAGGGCAACTGACATGACCACAACCGAGTACGACGTCATCGTGATTGGTGCCGGTCCGGTCGGGGAGAACGTGGCCGATCGGGTAGTGCAGGGCGGGCTGACCGCCGCGATCGTTGAGCGGGAGTTGGTCGGTGGTGAGTGCTCGTACTGGGCGTGCATGCCGACCAAGGCGTTGCTGCGCAGCGCGTCGGCGTTGCGGGCGGCTCGTCATCTGCCGGGTGCGCGGGAGGCGGTGACGGGCGACCTGGACGTCGCGGCGGTGCTCGGCCGGCGGAATTCATTCGCGTCGCATTGGCAGGACGACGGGCAGGTGTCCTGGCTCGAGTCGGCTGGCATAGCGCTGCACCGCGGCCACGGGCGGATCAGTTCCGCCCGGGTCGTCGAGGTGACCGGCACCGACGGTGTCACCACGACGCTGACCGCGCGCCACGCCGTGGTCGTTGCCACCGGAAGCAGCGCCCTGTTGCCGGATATCCCGGGGCTGCGCGAAGCGGTGCCCTGGTCCAGCCGCGAGGCGGCTTCGGCCAGTTCGGTTCCCCGTCGGCTCGCCATCATCGGTGGTGGTGTGGTGGCGGCCGAGATGGCGACCGCGTTCGCCGCTCTGGGGTCGTCGGTGACGGTGCTGGCCCGCGACGGTGTGCTGCCGTCGGCGGAGCCGTTCGCCGGTGAACTGGTCACCGAGTCGTTGCGCGAGGCCGGTGCGTCGGTACGCCTCGGCGCGGAGGCCGTCGCCGTCAAGCGCGACGACAGCGGAACTGTCCGCGTCAAGACCGCCGCCGGCGAGCAGATTGAGGCCGACGAGGTGCTGGTGGCGGTCGGTCGCACACCGAACACCCAGGACATCGGCCTCGACCGGGTCGGGCTTGCGCCGGGTGCCTGGCTGGCGGTCGACGACACCCTGCGCGTCATGGGTGGCGGGGAGTGGTTGTACGCCGCCGGCGATGTGAACCGGCGGGTGCTGCTGACCCATCAGGGCAAATACCAGGCGCGGGCGGTGGGCGACGTGGTCGTGGCCCGGGCGAAGGGCGAAAAGGTCGAGGACGGCAGGTGGGGCCGGCACGTGGCGACGGCCGACGAACGTGCGGTGCCGCAGGTGGTCTTCACCGACCCGGAGATCGCCTCGGTGGGCCTGACCGCGGCTGCGGCCGAGGCAGCTGGGCTACGGATCCGGGTCGTGGACTACGACCTCGGGGCCGTCGCCGGAGCTTCCCTGCACGCCGACGGCTACAAGGGACACGCCCGCATGGTCGTCGACGAGGACCGAAAGGTGGTCGTCGGCTTCACCCTCGCAGGCCCGGACGTCGCGGAACTGATCCACGCCGCGACCATCGCCATCGTCGGCGAGGTCCCGCTGGACCGGCTGTGGCACGCGGTTCCGGCCTACCCGACCGTCAGCGAGGTGTGGCTGCGGCTGTTGGAGACCTACGGCCGCTGACGGTGAACCGAGCGCTCGTTCCGGCGAACGTTGGGTATTTCAATTCAGGTCC
This sequence comes from Micromonospora sp. WMMD961, assembly GCF_029626145.1. Classification (NCBI taxonomy): domain Bacteria; kingdom Bacillati; phylum Actinomycetota; class Actinomycetes; order Micromonosporales; family Micromonosporaceae; genus Micromonospora; species Micromonospora sp. WMMD961. The sequence continues at coordinate 4,991,780 of NZ_JARUBJ010000002.1, read as the reverse complement.
GCAGCGTTGGTTTCGTCCGAAAACAAATCGAACATTGTTTACTTCGAGGAGACTTCCTTGCCTACCAAGATCACTATCATCATCGACAACCCTGCGAGCTTCGACGACTTCGAGCGGGCCTACGCGGACGTAAAGGCTGCCGCAGCGAAGTTCCCGAAGCTGCGGCGACTCGAGTCTGCGAAAGTGTGGCCGAAGGAGGATGGCACCGCCACCCCCGCGTACCGGACGCTCGACCTCTACTTCGACAGCTACGAGGACGCCTCCGCAGCGGTCGCGACAACCGTTACCGCTGATGTCTTCGGCACCCTCGTGGGGACGCAGGCCACGTTCAAGGCGCTGTTCTCGGACATCGAGCAGGCTTAAGGATTACAAGCTCCCCGGGCGTAGGCAGAGACGACGCCTACGCCCGGGGAGGGCAAGGCTTGCGATCCCTATTTCCCGGAGTCGCTCCAGCGGCGACCTGGAGGTGCTGCCGGGCCCACCCGCACGTCCTTTCGGACAAGTTTCGCTGACACCGCCACGTGTGTGTTAGAAAACAGTCCTGTCGTCCGAGAAGTTCCTGAAAGGGCCATCGTGAGTTGCGTTGCTGCTTCGCCTGGCCATTCGGGGACTGCCTCTGCCCTGCGGCGGCTTTATTTCGTCCGCTTCGTGTTCGCCGTCGTCTGGGCGCTCATCCTGTTTACGACCGCCAAGGACATCGGCGCGCTGGCGGCCGTCCTGCTCGTGCTGTACCCGTTGTTCGACGCGGGTGCCGCCATCTACGATCTCCGCTCGTCGCGGAAGGCCGATTCATCGGCCCTGCTGTACGTGAACGTCGCGGTCAGCCTCATCGCCGCCGTCGGCGTGGGTGTCGCCGCCGGGTCCGGCATTCCGGCGGTCCTGCGGGTGTGGGGCGCCTGGGCGATCGTCGCCGGCCTGGTGCAGCTCATGGTGAGTGTCACCCGTCGCAGGGTGGGCGGCCATCTGCCAGTGATCATCAGCGGCGGCCTCTCGGTGCTGGTGGGTGCGACGTTCATCTCGCTCGCCAGCGCCGACAACCCGACGCTGGCGAGCGTGGCGGGTTATGCGATCGCGGGTGGCGTCTTCTTCCTGGTCTCGGCGCTGTGGCTCAACCGCACGGTGGCGAAGGGGAACTGACGTGCGGGGGAAGGCGTTCCTGCATCCCGGCCGAGGCGTTGCCGCACACCGCCGCAGCTCTTCGTCCGGCGATCTCCACCACCCGGATTGACCGACCTTGTGGCTTGGCCGCACCGCCTACTCGGCGTTGCTTGTGGACGCCTGACGGTGGACGGGGGTGCCGTTGCGCTCTCGTCGAGCGTCGCGCGGACCGGCGGCGGACGAACTACAACGCTGGGTAAACCCCTTCAAAGCTGCGATCATGATCGCTTTCCAGTCAGGTGTTGAGGTTCCAACGGAGCATGCGGCCAGCACTGCCGGACGAGGCGTCGATGTCGCCGCGGGAGGCAGCCAGATTTCGCCCAACGATCGAGTGCTCGATCGGGCCGAGCGGCAGATGAACGGCGCGTCATCGGCGTCGAGTGCCTGCAGGGTCACCGCGATCGCCTGGTCGGGATCGCGGGCCTGATTGCCGATGTTGGTTTCGCGATAATGCTTGCGCGGGCTCGCGGCGCATTCCGGCATCTCGCTGGCCGAAATCGTGATCGAACAAGCCAAGGACCTCGGGCGTGCCTTCCTCGATCGCGCCGAAGAGTCCGTAGCCGGCGTTGTTCACGAGCACGTCAAGCCCGCCGAAGGTCTCGACCGCCGTTGCGGGCGGCTGCCTTGGCTGCCGCCGCATCGGTCGCGTCCAGTGGCAAGGTGATCATCCGGCCACCGAAAGGCTCGGTCATTTCATCGATCGTCCTGACATCGCGGGTCGTCGCGATGACCTGATCTCCGTGCTGTGCCTCAGCGAGCGTGCGCCGCTGGCCGAAGCCGCTCGAGCAGCCTGTGATGAGTCAAGTTTTCGATAACTCCTCTCCGAATTGTTTTCAGACAACGCAAGGCTGTTGCCGCCACGAACCGTCATATCGGCCATCATCGACCGGTCCTGACGCGTCTGAGGACAAGCTACCGCGACCTGGTGGGTTCCGAGCACGTAACCGGTCAGGTCCCGTGCGAGCGTGTTCGAGAAGGCCCCTTGTGGACGGCGTGGCGGCATGCCATCGGCGATCCGGACCGGCACAGGATGGTGCGGTGTCTGCGCGTCGTGGCCACCCCTCGGACCTGACCGATGCCCAGTAGGCAAGTCGACGAAATCACTCCGCCGCGACACCGACCGCAGCCACGGTCGTCGCGAGATCCGCACGCTCAAATGCGTGAGCGGATCAGACGGCGTCCTCATGAGGCGCGCGGAACTCGATCGCGCGTTCGCTCGCCGGGGCCCGTCGGTGCCTCTTTGCGCTTGCCGGTGCGCGACCGGCCGGGCTACAGGTTTCCGGACTCCGGCCAGTTGGACCAGTGCGTGTTGGGCGGCAGGTCTGGTGCGTATCGTCCCACGTCTCCTGTCGTCAGCACGTCGGCAAGCTGGCGGAAGGCCATTGACTGACTGGGAAGCGTGTCCTGGAGAAGGTCTGGATGGTGCCACTGATCCAGCCGAATGATCTCTGGGAGGTCGGCCGGAATGCGCCGTCGCAGCTCGGCTTCGTCGGCTAGCAGCAGCTCCCGGTGGTCCGGGACGAGCCGGCGAAGCACGTCCACCAGCTCCTCGCCCCGTTTCGCGGTTACCGTGATCCGCCGGCCTCGTACCACAATCGGCGCTCCGTCGTAAACTTCGGGCTGGTCAACGTCTTCGATCTCGTCCCAGTTGTCGATCCGGCTGAGGAAGTCCTCGTTGCCGTAGCCGGGTTCGCCTTCGGTCAGACAGTTGCCGAACACATGAAGGACGTCGACGAGGTTGCCGGCCCTGGGCGAGTATCCCAACGCTTCCACGATGAGCGCCCACCGTTGCGCGTCCCGGTAGGCGTGAAGTCGGGCATCGACCGCGTAGTAGTAGCCGTGGCCCAGGTCGGGAAACATGAAGTCGGCGGCCGCGATGTCGAGCTGGTCGAGAATCTCGGCGGAGCGCATGGGCACGCAGTGTATCCACGTCTGCTCCACCACGATCGGTGGCTGCCAGCCCGCCACACGGTGAGCCCGCCGGCGGTGTCGAAGCCGACCGGACGCCGAACAGGGTCCAGATCACCGGGTTGCCGGCCAGCCGCTGGGGCGCGTCTCCTGCATGAGGAGCTCGCCGCCCGGGCGGAGAAGTTTTCGGCCCGGCACCAATCCGGCGGCCCTTGAGCCACGAATCCCTCCCGACCGCACCTGAGTACCAACGCCGTACCGGCGGAGACGGAGATCTGTTGTGAGATTGTCCCGAGCCCTGCTCACCGTGCCTGCGGCCGCGCTGATCCTCGCGTTCCCGGGCGTCGCGCACGCCGACGAGAGCGTGCAGGTCCAGTTGCAGGACCTCAACGAGACCGGCGCGACCGGTACCGCCACCCTGACCGCCACGAGCGGCGGCGACCTGAAGGTGGTGATCCGGTCGAAGGGCATGACGCCGAACTCGCCGCACGCCCAGCACGTGCACGGCGCCGCGAACGGGATGGACTTCCACTGCCCGGACAAGTCCGCCGACACCAACGGCAACGGCTACGTCAGCACCGAGGAGGGTCTGAAGATGTACGGAGACATCTTCATCTCGCTGACCACCACCGGGGACACGACCAAGGCCAGCGGCTTGGCGGTGGACCGGATGCCGAAGGCAGACGCGCAGGGCAACCTCAGCTATGAGCGCACCATCCCGGCCGCCGAGCTGCCCAAGGGCACCATCGCGCACCTCAAGGACCTGCACCTCGTGCAGCACGGCATCGACGCCAACAAGAACGGCACGTACGACATGGAGGCGCTGGGGGAGTCGACGTTCGCCAAGTCGATCGGCGTCAACGGCATTCCCGCCGAGGCCACCGACCCCGCCACCTGTGGCATGGTCAGCGGCGCGGCCGCCGGCTCCGTACCCGCTGGGGGTGTCGCCACCGGCGACGGCAGCACCTCCGGTGGAACGCCGATGATGATGTACACGGTGGGTGGTCTCGCCCTGCTCGGTGCCGCCGGTGCGGTCGTCGCCCGCCGCCGGCTCGCCGGCGAGCGCTGAGTAGACGGCGATCGTGATGGACAGCGGCGATGTTCCTGTGCCGGCCGGCCGCCGTCGAGGGCGCTACGCGCTCCCGGCGGTGGCCGGCGTCCTCGCCGTGACGGCGGCCGTGACGATCGGTCTCGCGGTCGCCGGTCGCAGCGAGGACCCTCCCCGACCCGACGCGTCCGCCGCGGCACCAGCCGCGAACGCGTCGCCGGTCCCGGCGACCAGGCCGGGCGAGTTGACCTCGGGACCGCTGATGGTCAGCTCGCCGCCGACGCGGGTGTCGATCCCGTCGCTGGAGGCGGCCGCGGCGACGGTCGCTCTGGGCCTGCAACCGGACGGGGCGATGCAGGTACCGGACAGCGCCAGCGAGGTCGGCTGGTTCACCAAGGCGCCGACGCCCGGCGCCCTCGGCCCGGCCGTGCTGGCCGGCCACGTCAACTGGAAGGGTCACCGGGGAACGTTCTTTGACCTCGCTAGGGTGAAGGTCGGGGCCGCGATCACGGTCGACCGGCGGGACGGCAGCACCGCGATGTTCACCGTCAGCAAGGTCGAGCAGTATCCGAAGGACCGCTTTCCCACCGACGAGGTCTACGGGTCGACCGACCACGCCGCGCTGCGCCTGATCACCTGCGGCGGGGAGTTCGATGACAGCACGCAGCACTACCGGGACAACGTCATCGTGTACGCCCGTCTCGCTCACGCTCACCCCGCCTGATGCGCGCCGTCCGCCTCCGGTGGCGCGTCGACGCGTCGCCCGCACAGGAGAGGACCTGCCATGAGCGGTGAACCGGAACAGGCACGACGGTTGCGGTCGGTGCCGTCGGACACCGCGAGCCCGCCGACCGCCGACGAGCTGCTCGCGCGAGCGGCGCGTGGTGACGAGGCGGCGTTCGCGGCGCTGTACGACACCATGGCGGGCCGGGTACTCGGGCTGACCCGTCGGGTGGTGCGCGACCCGGCGCAGGCAGAGGAGGTGACGCAGGAGGTGATGGTCGAGGTGTGGCGCACCGCCGGTCGCTTCGACACCGCCCGGGGCTCGGCCTCGGCGTGGATCCTGACCATGGCGCACCGCCGGGCGGTGGACCGCGTGCGCTCCGAGCAGGCCCACACCGACCGCTCGTCGCGGGTCGCCGCGACCGAGACGCATGTCCCGTACGACGAGGTGGTCGAGGACGTCACCGCCCGGCTGGAGCGGGAACAGGTCCGCCGGTGCCTGGGCCGGTTGACGCCGGTGCAGCGGGAGGCGGTCACCCTGGCCTACTACGGCGGCCACACCTACCGTGAGGTCGCCGAGAAGTTGCAGACACCGTTGCCGACGGTGAAGACGCGGATGCGCGACGGACTGATCCGGATGCGCGACTGCCTGGGCATCGACATGGAGGGACGGGCATGAACGCCGATGTTCACACCCTCGCTGGCGCGTACGTCCTGGACGCGGTCGACGACCTGGAGAGGGCTGCGTTCGAACGGCACCTGGCCGAGTGCGAGCCGTGTCGGATCGAGGTGGCCGAGCTGCGGGAGACCGTCGCACGGCTCGCCGACGACATCGACGTCGACGTGACCCCGCCAGGGCTGCGGGAGCGGACCCTCGCCCAGGCGGCCCGGACCCCGCAGCTGCGGGTCAGCGCCGCGGGTGCCAGCGGCAGACGGCAGGCAGGCAGGTGGCGGCAGCTCACCGTTGCCGCCGCCGCGGCCGTCCTCCTGGCCGGCGGCGCGAGCGCGGTCACCTGGACCGTCAGCAACGACCGGATCAGCGACGAGCAGGCCAGCAGCGACCAGGCCCGGCAGATCGCCGCCGTCCTGGACGCCCCGGACGCCCGGGTGTTCGAGCGGTCGTTGCAGCCCGGTGGTGCTGCCACAGTTGTGGTCTCCCGCGAGCGCGACCGCGGTGTGGTGCTCCTGCGTGACCTGCCCGCGCCCGGTGCCGGGCGGATCTACGAGCTCTGGCTCATCCGTGGCACCGAGCCAGCCCGTTCGGTGGGGCAACTCGCCGAGGGGGACAGGGCGTCGACCATGATCATCGGTCCGGTTGGTGAGGCGGGCACGTTCGGCGTCTCCAACGAGCCCGTCGGCGGCTCCACCGCCCCCACCCGGATCGTGGGGACGGTCGAGCTGAGCTGAGCCGGGCCGGCCGCCGTCACACCGGCGGCCGGCCCGGCCCGCTGCCCGACCCTGGATGCTTCTGTCACCCCCACCCATCCGGACGACGTACCGCTCCGAATCACTCACATGGATGACGAGCTGCTCGCCGGCCGGTACCGCAGGCTCCTGCCGATCGGGGACACCGCGACCCCCGAACGCGTCTGGCTGGCACGCGACGAGGTGCTCGACCGGCACGTCGCGCTCAAACAGGTCGCCCTACCGGGATGGGCGAGCGACGCCGAACGGTCACGGTTGCAGGAACGCACGCTCGGCGAGGTTCGTGGACTGGCCGGTCTGGATCATCCGGGCGTCGTGGGAATGTGGGACGTGTTGAGCGCCGACGGCCACCTGTGGCTCGTCATGGAGCACGTGCCCTCCCGGTCCCTGTCCGAGGTGGTCGCCACGGACGGCCCACTCGCACCCTCCGAGGTGGCGCGGATCGGCCTGCGGCTGCTCGCCGCGCTGAGCGCCGCCCATGCGACGGGAGTCGTGCACGGGGAACTGGGCCCGCAGAACGTGCTACTCGCCGACGACGGGCGGGTCGTGCTCGGCGGGTTCGGCCTGTCGATCTTCGACAGTCGCAGCCCGGCAACCGTCACCGCGCCGACCCCGTCGACGGTCCAGTACGTCGCACCGGAACGCGCCCGCGACGGCAGGGCCACCCCCGCCAGTGACCTGTGGGCCCTCGGCGCGACGCTCTACCTGGCCGCGGAGGGCCGCCCTCCGTGGACCCGGCCCTCGACGCTGGCCATGCTCGCTGCCCTGGCCACCGAGACGCCCGACCGGATGACCGTCCTGTCGCTCGAACCCGCGATCACCGGTCTCCTGCTGCGCAACCCCCGTCAACGTCTGTCCGCCCAGGAGGCCCGCGACCACCTGGAGCAGGTGGCCAGCGCGACCGTACCCATCGAGCCCGTGCCGGCGCTCCGAGCGCGCCGTCGGCGGCGCGGGCTCGCCACCCGCCGTCGCCGGCCCGGAGCCGCCGCCATCCCGCTCGTCCCGGTCGGGCAGGACGGGATCGACACCACTGTCATTCGGGTCAGGGCGTCAGCCGCGCGCGACCGGACGACTGGCTGGGCGTTCGCCGGCGCCGTGGTGGGTCTGTTGGCGGTCGCGGCCGTAACAGTCACCGCAACCGGTGCCGTGATCGGCGGCTTGCGCGGCCAGGACAGCCCTCCGGCGGCCGAACCGGGCGGCGCGGCGGCCGGCGCGGCGGAGTCGACAGCGGCGACACCGTCGGCCCACCCGTGCCTGGACGATGACGCCTCCAGCGAGGCCGAGCCTCTGCAGGAGCCCGGCGTGCCGCTGCCGTACGCCCTGCCCGACGGGTGGGCGTGGCACCAGGATTCCGCCGACTTCCTGGTGGCGGTGCCCCTGGGGTGGACCCGACACGCCGAGGGCGAAACGATCTGCTTCCGCGACCCCGCCGACCTGCGGGCCATCGCCGTGGACCCCGTCGCTGAAGCGTCGTCCATACCGTCGAAGCGGTGGGAAGCTGCGGAGCGCGACGTGCTGAGCACCGGCGCGCTGGCCGGCTACCGGAGGATCAGCATTGGGCCGGTCATCCGCCCGGGCGGCGCGGCGGAATGGGAGTACACCTGCGACCAGCCCGGTGGTGAGCGACTGCATGTTCGCCGGCTCCTGGTCAACGACAGCAAGACTCGCGCCTACAGCCTGTCCTGGATCGCCCGAGACAGCCAATGGGGCGCGACCGAGCCCCTGCAGCGCCTGGCCCAGGCAAGCTTCCGTCTCGACTGACGCAGCGCGTGGCCCGCGCACCACGCCGGACAGCGACCACCGCACTGGGCGACCTGCTGACGACGACCTCAGGTCAGCGAACTGGGGTTTGTCGGGTGGGGGTTGGCCACCGCGCCTGCTCAGCGGCTACGTCCCCGACTAGGGTTTATGGCGATGTTTTCCCAGGACGGCCACGATGCGGCCATGAGCAGACACAGACGGCGCAACGTGCTGTTGGACAGGAGCGTCGAACGCGCAGCGCTCGATCAGCTCCTTGCTGGTGGGCGTGTCGGAGTCAGCGGGGCCCTCGTCTTTCGCGGTGAGGCGGGAATCGGCAAGACCGCCCTGCTGGATTACGCCCTGGCCCAGGCCGGAGACTGCCGGGTTGTTCAGGCCACCGGGGTAGAGGCCGAAAGTGAACTCGCGTTCGCCGGCCTGCATCAGATCTGCGCGCCGGTTCTGGATCGCCTCGCGCGGCTGCCCGCTCAGCAGGGTCGCGCGCTGAGCACCGCGTTTGGTCTGAGCGCTGGGGAGGCACCGGACCTCTTCATGGTTGGCCTGGGAGTGCTTGGCCTTCTTGCTGGCTTCGCCGACGAACAGCCGGTCGTGTGCATCGTCGACGACGCCCAGTGGTTGGACAAGGCGTCGGCCCAGGTCCTCGGCTTCGTGGCCAGGCGGCTGAGAACCGAGTCGCTGATCATGATTTTCGCGGTGCGCAGCGACCTCGACACTGACGACATGCCGGAGCTGAAGGGCTTGCCGGTCATGACCGTCACCGGCCTGTCCGACGAGGATTCGCGGGCGTTGCTCGCCTCGACGGTTCTCGGGCGAGTCGACCAGAGGGTACTCGAGCGGATCATCGCCGAGTGCCACGGCAATCCCTTGGCGCTCACCGAACTGCCTCGTGGCTTCACCGCTGCCGAGCTCGTAGGCGGCTTCGGCCTTCTCAGCCACAGCGCTCTGCCTCGCCGTATCGAGGAGAGCTTCCGACGGCAGGTTGCCGCGCTCCCTCCGGACACCCGCACGTTGCTCCTGGTCGCAGCGGTCGAACCCCTCGGGGATCCCGTGCTGGTCTGGGGCGCTCTCACTCGTCTGGGCGTGCCTGCCGAGAGTCATCTCGCTGCGTCGTGGCCCGCCGCTGAATTCGTGGATTTCGGCTTCGGGGTCCGGTTTCGGCATCCGCTGCTGCGCTCGGCGGTCTACCGGGCCGCCAACGAGTCGGAGAGGCGTCAGGCACATGCCGCGCTCGCCGATGCTATGGAGCCCAGCAGGGATCCCGACCGGCGAGCCTGGCACCGGGCGCAGGCAGCCGCAGGACCCGACGAGGACGTAGCGACCGAGCTGCAGGCATCCGCGGCTCGGGCGCAGACCCGTGGCGGGTTCGCGGCGGCCGGAGTGTTCCTGGAACGAGCTGCGGAGCTGACTCCGGATCCGACGCGGCGAGCTTCACGGCTGTTGGCGGCGGCGCAGGCTCGACATGTCGGCGGTGCTCCGGACGTCGCGCTGCGCCTGCTCGCCTCGGCCGACGCCGATCATTCGTCCGAGATCGACCGGGCACGTGCGGATCTCCTGCGGGCCGACATCGCCTTCACGGTCGACCGAGGTCGGGAAACGGCGGATCTGTTCCTCAAGGCGGCTTCGCGGCTCGAGCCGCTGGACGTCGGTCTCGCCCGGAGCACATATCTCGACGCGTTGCGGGCGGCCTGGTACGCGTCAGATTCCAGCAGCAGCGGCACCCTGGGAGATGTGGCCCGGGCGGCCGCTGCTGCGCCGGTTGCCACAGCGCCAGCGCGGCCGTCGGACCTCCTCCTGGACGGTCTCGCGGTGCGGTACACCGCAGGCTTCGCCGCTGCTGTGCCGAAGATGAAGGAGGCGCTGGAGGCGTTCCAGAGGTCGGATCTGGCAAGCGCGGACGGCCTTCGGTGGATGTGGTTCGCCAGTTCGATCGCTACGGACCTCTGCGAGGACGATGCGGCAGACGCGCTCACCGGCAGCTACGTCCGGCTGGCGCGCGAGAGCGGGGCGTTGGCCGACCTGCCCTTGGCGCTGACGACACGCATTCTCATGCACCTGTTCGCCGGTGACCTGTCCGAGGCATCCGTGCTGCTCATGGAACTCGACGACGTGGCGGACGGCACCGGGATCCCGGTACCGAGTTACATGGCTCTGCTGCTCGCCGCATGGCAGGGCGACGAGGCGCGGACCCTCGAATTGGCCGCTGTCAGCACCGCCGACGCCCGCCGCCGCGGTGAAGGGCTCGCTCCGGCGATCGTCGGCTGGGCCCAGGCGCTGCTCTACAACGGGATGGGCCGGTCCGGGGAGGCGTTGAGCGCAGCGCGGCTGACGATCCAGTCGAGCCTGGAACCCGGAGTGTTGACCGGCGCGCCGCTCGTCGAGCTGATCTTCGCCGCCGCCCGTAGCGGACAGCCCGAGTCCGGGGCTGACGCGTTGGAGCGGCTCTCGATCTCGACGCAGGCGTGCGGCACCGACTGGGCGCTGGGTATGGAGGCGTGCTGCCGCGCCACGCTGACCACCGGCGCGACGGCGGAGGACTTGTACGTCGAGGCGATCGAGCGGCTCAACCGTACGAGAATTCGACCGCTGACGGCACGGGCCCATCTTCACTACGGTGAATGGTTGTGGGAGCTCGGTCGACGCGACGACGGTCGCGATCAGCTCCGGACGGCCTACGACATGTTCACCGCGATGGGTATGGAGGCGTTCGCCGCCTCAGCCGCTCATCGGCTTGGAATGAGCGTCCGCCAACGGCCGTCTAACGACACCGGCCCGCTGACGCCGCAGGAGACCCACATCGTCAAGCTGGCCCGTGAAGGGCTGTCGAATGCGGAGATCGGAACCCGGCTGTTTATCAGTCCGCGGACGGTCGAGTGGCATCTCAGTAAGGTCTTCGCCAAGCTGGGCATAACCTCGCGGCGTCAATTGCGTCGGTGACCCCAGGGCGGCGGCGCTTCCAAGGCGCAGGCAGCTCGGGGCACCGGCCGCGCTCGGCCGTCGTCGCCTACCAAACACAAACTGGAGTTGCATGTCACAGCGTCGTCTGGTCGCGGCTAACGGTATCAATCTGAGGATATCGGAGGCGGGTGACGGGCCCCTCGTCCTACTACTGCACGGTTTTCCGGAGTCGGCTCACTCCTGGCGGCACCAGATTCGTCCGTTGGTCGAAGCCGGCTATCGGGTGGTCGCTCCCGAGCAACGTGGCTATGGCGGCAGCTCGCATCCGACGGCGGTCGAGGCTTATTCGATCATGCATCTGGTGGCCGACATCACCGGCCTCATGCGAGAGCTGGAGGCCCGTGACGCCGTGCTGGTCGGCCACGACTGGGGCGCCACGGTGGCGTGGAACCTCGCCCTTATGCGTCCTGACCTGGTCCGGGGGGTGGTGGGGCTGAGCGTCCCCCCTTATCTGCGGGGGAAGAGTGGACAGCTGACCAGCATGCGAGCGATGCACCACGGGCGGTTCTACGTGAACTACATCGAGGAGCCTGGCGTCGCGGATGAAGAGTTCGGCCGTGACCCGATCACGAGCCTGCGTCGCACTTTCTACGGGGTGAGCGGCGACAACCCGGCGAACCGTGCGCCCCGGGACATGCTGGTCCCACCGGGCGGTGGGCTGCTGGAGGCAATCGACCCGGAGCACAGCACGGCACTCCCGGGATGGCTGACCGAGCAGGATTTGGAGCTTTATGCCGCCCAGTTCGTGGGCGGCTTCACCGGAGCATTCAACTGGTATCGCAACCTCGACCGCAACTGGGAGCTCACCGCTGCCTTCGATGGAGTTCGCTTGCCGATGCCCGCCCAGTTCATCTCGGGTGATCTGGACCCGGTATTGGCGTTCCGCGGGCTCCGCGATTACGTGCAGACACTTCCCCGCCGGCACGACCAGTTCGCCGATCCGATCTTCCTGCCGGGGTGCGGACACTGGATCCAGCAGGAACGCCCGCAAGAGGTCAACCGGCTGCTGCTCCAGTTTCTTGCAGCCCTCTGACAACCCATTCCAGCACTGACCGGTCCGGCCGCGGAACGGCCGGACCGGCAATGGCATCTTCAACAGGCTCGCCGGTTCGTCCGGCCCGTCAGTCGGCTCGCATCCTCAGCTCCGAACCGCTGCGCCCGCGCGAGCTGTCAGGATGTCCGCGACCTGGTCAGGCTGCGACAGCATCGGCGAGTGGCCCGTCGGGATCCGCACGACGTCCGTCGTCTGCGCCGCATACCGCTCCTGCAGCGAGACCGGGAACTGCTTGTCCTCGGTGCAGATCACGTAGGTCGACGGGACCGTGCGCCACGCCGCCCGGGTCGTCGGCTGCACACACGACAGCAGGCTCTGGTCGACAAGCTGGTCGATGGCCGCCTTCGCGTCGACGTCCGAGAGGTCCGAGTAGAACGTCTCCCGCGGGTTTCCGTACGCCTCGCGCGGGGCGAGGCCGCTGGGGTCATCAGGCACAGGAATACCGAAAGCCGTCGCGGCGGAGACCCCTTCGGTCGGCATGAAGGCGGCGACGTAGATCAGACGGACGAGGTTCGGGTGGTCGTCGCCGAGCTGGGTGATCGTCAGCCCTGCGTGCGAGTGACCGACCACTACGACCGGGCCTTCGATCTCCCGCAGCCTCGCGGCCAGCGCGTCGGCATCCTCGTACAGGCCGGCGGTGGGCTGTTTGCCCGCGCTGGGCATGCTGATCGCCTCTGCGTCCCATCCGTCGGCAACGAGGATGTCTCGTACGGGTGACCAGGAGGACGCGGTGTGGTAGCCGCCGTGGACGAGGAGGAACGATGGGCGAACGGTGGACCTGGACATGGTCGAACCTTTCTGTTGGCAGCAGAAGTGCCTAGTAGCGGTCGTGATCGGCCAGCCGGAGAGCGGCCAACAGGGCCAGGAAACCCATTCCGTAGATGGCAGAGAGGGCCGAGCCTTCGTAGACGTCCGTGGAGCGCCACAGGTATCCGGTGGCGTCCATAACCTGTGCTGGCACACCGTCGTGGCCGCCGGTCAGCCAGGTGACGACGTAGTCGCCGGCCACCACGACGTAGGCGACGACCGGTAGCGCCAGGTAGCCGCCGCGCCGCCGTTCGAGACTGTCGGCCTCGGGTCCCCACCGGCGCAGGTACAGCGCGAAGAGCTGGTAGAAGACGTAGACGGTCAGGCTCCAGCCCAGGAAGTTCGTGAGCGGCACCCCGAAGTACCCACCGCCGTCCTCCCACTCCCAGCGTCCCCGCAGGGTCGACGACGACGGGTCCATGGCCAGATCCCAGGCCACCATGGCGAAGGAGGCGACGAGGGGCGTGCCGATGACTGCGACGACAGGGCTGCCCCGGTGCACCGGACGGAACAGGATGGTGGCGATGGACCAGGCCAGGTAACCGACAGCGAAGTAGGCCGGCCCGATCAGCACGGGTACCTCGATCAGTTTGGCACCCAGCTCGTCGGTGTAGTGATAGTGGCCGAACGGCATGCCGGTCAGCACACCGATGTCCTCGATGACGTTGCTGACCACCAGCGCCAGCAGGAGGAAGACCAGAATCCCTCGCCACCGGTAGGCCACGGCGCCGTGCGACAGGGCGAACGTTAGCTCCATCAGCAGGCTCACCACGGTCACTACCGAGCCTGCCAGAGGCAAGGGGACCAGGTTCGCGATCGCGTCCACGCCGACGGCGAACCACATTACGACGAGGACTGTCCGGGTGGGGCGCCGCCAGCGTTCGCGCCGATCCCCGGCCTCGGTTTGTAGGATTTGAGCACTCACAACCAACAGGTACGGACCGGTGCGGGCGAAGTTCTCTCGGTGTGAGAGATCACAGAGGTGGGTTCGTGTGACGCGGTTCAGGTCGAGTTGGGCACCGGATGTGGTGGGGTTTCACGCCGGGGCGGGTGCGCGCTCAGTTCGTTCAGCGGAGCCGACACAGGGCGACGACGCGCAGCCCGTCGCGAACGGGCTGCGCGCCATGTTCGGCTAGTCAACTGTTGATTGAGCCCATGATGGCGGCGTTCGTCCCGCTTCTCTCGGCCCGGTCTGCAGCCTTTCGAGCCTCTTCCGGGGTGGCTCCTCCTGCGGATGCACGCAGGTACGCCTCCTGGCGCCGCTGCTGGATCTGCTTGTTACGCCGGTCCTTGAGCCTGCTCCAAATCGTCATGACAAGATCCTTTCCGAATCGGGGCGGCGGCAAACCGCGAGGTCGATGTCCGACTGGGCCCTGCACCAACCCTGCGGGCTCTAACGGCGCAGGACGACCATGCGGCCGAGGTTTGTCGTGGCGATGCGGATCAGCGTGAAGCCCGCCGCCTGAGCTTCGACAGCGAGATGCTCGGCTGTCGTCGCGAACGAAGTGCCCCAGCTGTGGAACACCATGCGGCGCAGCGCGAACGCCGGAGCGTGTGCGGTGTCGGTCGGCTTGCTGTCCAGTTCCTGCTCCAGCAGGATCCCGCCGGGGGCGAGCGCACGGTGGATCGCCCTGAGGGTGGGTAGGCGTGCGTCGGCGCTGAAGAACGGTTGAGCCCAGAAACACGCGTTGTAGGCCCCGGGCTCGTCGAAGTGACGGGCGTCCGTCGCGCGGATCTCTATGCGGTCGGCGACCCCTTGAGCCACCGCACGCCGTGCGGCTTCCGCCGCCACCGCAGGCACCAGCTCGAGACCCAAGCCGTAGATCGTGGGAAAGAGCGCTGCCGTGGTGAGCAAACCGCTGGCCACGCCGCAGCCGACGTCCAGCACCCGGCCCTGTCCAAGGGCAGCGGCGTACTCCGGCACGTCGTTCAGCGTCTCGCGGAAGACCGCCCGGCCCACCTCGGTGGCTTGGAACGTGGCACCTCGGGCTACCGCTACCGCATCGTCGCTGCTGAGCATCGGCAATCCGTTGACCTTGACCGCTTCGCCGACCAGCCGGGCCATCAGGCGGGCCTCGTCGAGCTTGTCCCCGAGGTGGAAAAGTCCGTCGGGTGTCAGCATCTCGGCGAACGGAGCGGTCAGTCGGAACTCGTCACCGGATTGCTCGACGATCTTGAGGCTGACAAGAGCGTCGAGGCCGTCGCGCAACCGCTGCCGTGGGATGGAGCTGTGACGGACCAGTTCCCCGAAGGATCGTGGCTCCCGCAGAAGGTGCGTCCACCCCAGCCGGTGGACCGAAGAGAGCAGAGACAGTGCCTGCGCTCCCTCCGACCACGCGGCGAGACGATCGCGGGCCTCGCCTATGAGTCTGACTCTGTCGGTCGGTGTCGTGTCCATACCTGACATCACGGCGGACGCCTGGACAAGTTCTCGTGACCTCGGTCTCCGGCACCCGACGCTGGGCACCAGCTCGTCCGGCTGGTCGGCCGATGCTGTTGCCAAGCTGCTGGCATTTCTCGTCGGATCGCCAGCCGCCATCGCCGAACGCCAGCTGCGGTATCGCGAGCAGTCCGGCGTCACCTACAACAGCGTGCTTGATCGAAGCATGCACACCTTCGCGGAGGTCATACCGCTGCCGCGCTATGAGGGCGGGCGACGTGCGACGTGGCGGGAGGCACAGGCCTGCGGTCGAACCGGGCGCCGAAGTCGACGTGAGAGCGGTCATGGAGTGGTCGGACCTGAACAACCAGACTTCCGCCGACGACGTGAACGAGCAGGAGTCGCTGCTCACGGCACTCGCCGCGGAACGCCTCGCACTCGGTGACAAAGTCGCCGCCGCCAAGTACGGCAGCACGACCCCGATCAACGACGAAGCTCGGGAGGAGCGGCTGCTCGCGGAGGTCGTCGCGCGTTCCCGGGAGATAGGACTCGACCCGTCGCTCAGCTGTCGCTTCTTCCGGGACCAGATCGAGGCCAACAAAGTGCTCCAGCGGCGTCTGCACGCCCTGTGGAGTGACCATCCGGAACTGCGGCCACGGTACCGACCGAATCTGGAGTCCGAGGTGCGTCCGCAACTCGACATGATCACGCAGCAGATGCTTCTGCGGCTGAAGGCCCTTGAGTGCGCCCGATCGGCCGCGCACCACGTCGACGGCACCCTCTACGAGTCACTGCGCGGGCTGCACGTGGAGGCCCTGCGCATCGCGCTCGGGCGGATCCGGGGACGCGCCGACACGAACAGGACATCTGACGGCTCTGACCAGAACCGGCACGACCCAGCACCAGGGAGTTGACCGGTATTCCCCGGGGTCGGTCCGGGGCCAATACGGATTCGCTCGGCGCGGCCGACTGTGACAGTGGTCGAAGCTGACCTGACTATGCGATCCCGAAAGGCGAGAACGATGGGAAAATCCGAAGTCGAGGCTTCCGCGGACAGGACCTACGACGTGATCGTCATCGGCAGTGGTCCCGTCGGGCAGAGCGTCGCCGCCCGCGCCACGGCAGCTGGCCTCACTGTAGCGATGGTCGAGAAGGAGCTCGTCGGCGGTGAGTGTTCCTACTGGGCGTGCATCCCGAGCAAGGCGATGCTTCGCCCAGTGGTGGCGGTGGACGAGGCCCGGCGGCTCGACGGTGCACGGCAGGCCGTCAGCGGGCCCGTCGATGCTGCCGGTGTCTTCCGTCGCCGTGACCTTCTCGTCAGTGGTTGGGACGACTCCGGGCAGGCGCAGTGGGTCAAGGACATCGGTGCCGACCTGTTCCGTGGCCACGGCCGTGTCGACGGCCCGCGCCGGGTCGCCGTCGCCACCTCTGAACACCAGATCGTCGGTCTGACGGCCCGACACGCGGTGGTGGTCTGCACCGGCAGCCGTGCGGCGATCCCGGACATGCCGGGTATCGCCGAGGCGTTGGTCTGGACGAACCGGACCGCCACCGACAGCTCGACCGTGCCCGCCCGTTTGGCGATCATCGGCGGCGGCGCGGTCGGTGTGGAGATGGCCACCGCCTGGCAGGGTCTCGGGTCCGCGGTGACGCTGTTGGCGCGGGAGCCGCGCTTCCTACCACGGCTCGAATCCTTCGCCGGCGAGATGGTCGGTGCGTCTCTGCGGAAGGCGGGGGTCGACGCTCGACATGGTGTGACCGTGACATCGATGCGCCGGCCGTCACCCAGCGGTCCCGTGACGCTGATGCTCGACGATGGGGCCGAGGTGGAAGCGGACGAGGTGCTCGTCGCCGTCGGCCGCGTCCCGCTCACGGGCGACATCGGTCTCGAGACGGTAGGGCTCAGGCCGGGGTCCTGGCTCGACGTGGACGACACCTGCCGGGTGCACGGCGTCGAAGGCGGCTGGCTGTACGCGATCGGTGACGTCAACCACCGCGCGTTGTTGACCCATCAGGGCAAGTACCAGGCCCGCATCGTCGGGAACGCCATCGCGTCCGTTGCCGAAGGTAAGGATCTGGACATCTCGGCCTGGGGACGGCACGCGGCGACGGCTGACGTGCACGCCCTGCCGCAGGTCATCTTCACCGATCCCGAGGTTGCGGCTGTCGGGCTCAGCGCCGACCAGGCGCGCCGCAATGGCCATCAGGTGCGGGTCGTCGATGTCGACACGGCGGCAAACGTCGCTGGCGCTCGTCTCTTCGCCGACGACTACCAGGGCCGTGCCCGCATGGTCGTCGACAGCGCCACCGAGCGCGTCCTCGGCGTGACCTTCGTGGGGCTCGGAGTCGCCGAACTGCTGCACTCGGCCACGGTCGCCGTAGCCGGGCAGGTGCCCATCAGCCGGCTCTGGCACGCCGTGCCGCCCTTCCCGACGGTCAGCGAGGTGTGGCTGCGGCTCCTTGAGGCGTATCGAGACGGGAACAACGCCTGACCGCTCGTTGACGCCAGGATCACGATCCCGCAGGAGTGCCGGCCTGCCCTCGACGATCCCGAAGTGGCTGGAGCTTGGCACGGGACATGACGCCGAGTTTCGGGAAGGCCTTGTACAGGTGGTACTCGACCGTACGGGGGCTGATGAACAACTGTGCGGCGATCTCGGCGTTGCTGAGCCCGGCCCGGGCCAGCGATGCGACCTGGGTCTCCCGCGGGGTCAGCTGGCGTCGGCTCCCGTTGGGCTGCTTCGGCGCCTTTTCCCCGGTCGCGAGCAGCTCTCGGCGGGCCCGTTGGACGAAAGCATCGGCGCCGACCTCGCCGAAGTGCCTGCTCGCGGCTCGGAGCTGAACCCGGGCTTCGATCCGGCGGTTACGCCGACGCAGCCATTCGCCGTAGAGCAGCTCGGCCCGTGCCAGCCGATCGAGCAGGCCGGAGCGGCCGAGCCGCTCGATGGCCTCCCGGTATGACGCCTCCGCGTGCTGGTCCTTGCAGATCAGCGCCTCGGCGGTAGCGTGGACGCCCAGTGCCCAGTCGCTTCCCGCCCGGGTGGTGCGCTGCGCGAGCTGGACGGTGGTTCGTGCGGCCAGGTGCTGGTCACCCGCACGGACCGCCGCCTCGACCAGCTCGATCAGCGCCGAGCCCGTGAAGCCGGGATGCTCCGACCGCACCGCCTCGCGAGCCGCCTCGACGGCCAGGTCGTACCGCCCTGTTGCGTTGTGCAGTGCCGCGGCCGCGACCATCCCGGCGATCCCGGTGTCGTGACTGCCAGCCCTGCGGGGAATCTGCGAGAGCAGGCTGTCGAGCCGAGGGTCCCGTCCGGTCGCCGCGTGGCGCTGAGTCAGGTCTCGCCAGGCAGCGCTGTCCCACACCTCCGCGGCAAGCAGACCCGCGAGGCCGAGCCACCGTGCCGCCCGCAGGTCGAGAGACGGCTCCCGGAAGGCCGCGATCGCTGCCCGCAGCGGTGCAACCGAGCGGGCGTAGCCGTCGAGTACCCGCGTGGCTAGTCCGAACAGAAGCTGATCGGCCGGTCGGCGACGGTGTTCGCGCGCGGCGGTGCGGGCCTCGGTCGCCGTGACGAGCAGCAGCGCGCGATCCATAGCCCTGTTGGCGAACGTCGTGGCGAGGAGAGCGTCGAGGTACGCCTCCCGCGCGTCGGCCGGGTCGAGTGGCCACAGCCGCCGGGCCGCCTCCAACAGTTGGCGCGTGGAGCACTCACCGGGACGCAGGACGGTCTCGATCCGGGCCCGCTGCCAGGTCCGCCGAGCGGCGCGGACGGCGTCCTGCGATTCCGGCGTTACCACGGCCAGGAGACGCTGGGCGCCGGCGAGGTTGCCGTCGTCGTACATCGCTGCGGACGCCGCGAGCGCGCGGTCGGCGCGTGCGGTCGGGTTGCTGGTGAGCACTGCCGCCCTCTCCAGGAACGCGGCGCGGGCAGCTGTGCCCCCTCGTGGCTGCAACAGGTCGGCGTGGGCCTCGAGGTCGTCGGCGAGAGCGTCGTCATGGGCGGCGGCCGCCAGGCTGAGGTGCCACAGCCGCCGCGTCTGATCGCCGGCCGTGTTCTTGGCGAGCTTGCGGTGGATCAGTCGCCGTTCGGCGGGCGCGGCCGAGTGGTAGCTGACCGATCTCAGGTCTGGGCAGGCGAAGACGACATGATCACCAACCTCGACCAGATGGGCCGCGACGAGGGTTTCCCGGTCGGCGCCCAGCTCGGCGGCCATGCGCTCGAAGAGCAGAACGTCACCGGTCGGGTCGGCCGCCGCGGCGAGCAGAAGCCGCCGGGACACCGCAGTGAGGTGACCGACAGCTCGCAAGCAGTCGCGTTCGTGCGAGCACGAACGGAGGCGAGGTGGGCCGGGGATCGCGAATCCGCCGGCCAATTCCGCCGCCGTGTGGCCCTGGAGCGACTCCACTAGTGCGCTCAGGTCCCCGCCGGACTCTGCCAGCATGCGTTTGGCCACCGCGTCGTCGACGCGACCCGGCAAGACAGCCCGGAGCTGACCGCGGAGTTGGCCGTTCCCGATCGGCCGGAAGCGCATCGCCGAAACCTGCCCGAACGCGTCGAGCCGCGAGGTGGGCGAGCCGGCGATCACGATCATCAGCGCTCGCCCGGTCGAGTGGGCGGCGACGAAGGCCAGTACCTCGGCGCTAGGCTCGTCCAGCCAGTGGGCGTCGTCGACGGCGGCGCAGACAGGCTGCGCCTTGGCGATGCCGCTGAGCAACGCGAGCACAGCGGGGGCGACCGCGCCGACGGTGGGCCTGGGTTCGTCGATCAGGCCGAACGCGGCTTGCAGTGTCGTGAGATGTGCGGCTGACAGGAACGCACAGTGGTCGAGCAGCTCAGCACAGAGCAGATGCAGAGCGGCAAAAGGGATTTCCTGCTCGGCGGCAACCGCCCGAACCCAAAGCACGCGGAAGCTGGCACCCTGGTCGATTACCTCGTCCGGGGTCACTGAACTCCCGATGCCGCGGTTTCCGACGATGCGTATCGCACCGCCGGAACCGGCCGCGGTGCGCCGTCTCAGGTCAGCGAGCTGGTCGTCCTCGCCCGGACCGGATGGCGGCAGCCGAGGGCTTGCCGGCAAGCCCGTGGCATCGGGGTCGATATCCATCGGACAATCCTGCGCGTCGTCGGCCGGATCGAGTCACGGGCCCGCCACCGGTTGCATCCCCGGACCTGGCAATCGCACCCCCGGGAGGTGTGCAGAAGAAGCGAAATGGCGCAAATTGCACGTCACTGCCATTCCCGCCCCCGTCGCCTGCTGACGTTCGACAGGCAGCCCCCGGGGTCAGGCCGGGGGTCGGCCGGTGGTGATTCGGAGGCGAAACCCCGTCTCGCCGAGCCAAGCTCGCCACCGTACAGGTCGCAGACCGTCCTGACGGTTCATCCGCAGCGAGAAAGAGGCGCCATGCCTAACGTTCACCACCGGTATGCCTCAGTGGCAGGGCGTCAACTGTTCTACCGGGAGGCCGGCCCGGCCGATGCGCCGACCGTGGTCCTCCTGCACGGATTCCCGACGTCGTCGTTCATGTTCCGCAACCTGATCCCGTCGCTGGCCGAGCAATACCACGTCATCGCGCCCGACCACCTCGGGTTCGGGCTGTCGGATGCTCCTGCGGCCGACGAGTTCGATTACACGTTCGACGCGTTGACCGACCTCACCGCCGACCTGCTGAAGCAACTCGGCATCGAGCGGTACGCCATCTACGTGCAGGACTATGGGGCACCCGTCGGATTCCGGCTGGCCCTGCGCGACCCCGAGGCGATCACGGCGATCATCACGCAGAACGGCAACGGCTACGAGGAGGGTTTCGTCGAGAGCTTCTGGCGGACGGTCTGGAACTACCAGAAAGAGCAGACCCCGGAGACCGAGTCCGCCATCCGCGCCGCGCTCACCCTGGACGTGACCCGCTGGCAATACGTCACCGGCACCCCCGACGAGACCCTGATCAGCCCCGACACCTGGCACCACGACTACGCCCTGCTGAGCCGGCCCGGCAACGACGACATCCAGCTTGCCCTGTTCCGCGACTACGCCACCAACCCGCCGCTCTACCCCCGCCTGCACGCATACCTGCGGAGCAGTGGCGTACCGGTGCTGGCGGTGTGGGGCCGTGGTGACGAGATCTTCGGCCCGGACGGTGCGCGGGCCTTCGCCACCGACGCCATCGACGCCGAGATCCACCTGATCGAGGGTGGCCACTTCCTGCTCGAGAGCGCCGGCGACACGGTGGCCACGATCATCCGCGATTTCCTCGGCCGCCGACTGTCCACGACCAAGCCCGGGAGTGAGACGGCCGCTTCGGGTGGGGCCTCTAGCTAGCAGGTAAGACGGCCGCCGTCCCCGATGTGCCCGAACGCGGGGGCGGCGGCCACCCGCTCACCTGACCACGCTGTCCAGGAGTGACTGATGGCCATGCATACTCCGCGCCTCGACGGCCCGGACGAGAGCTCGTACGTCGCCGGAGAGTCAGGGCAACTCCTACGACACGACGACCGGAATCCTGTACGGCGGCGTGACGTGGAGAAGTTGCGGCAGATTTTCGAGGAACGTTCCGGCGTCCTGCTCCGGTATCTCAGACGGATCAATGCCTACCGGCCGCAGATCGTCGAAGACCTGTTGCAGGAGACGATGTTGAAGGTGTGGCGGCACATCGGCGACGTCCCGGTCGACGAGGACCACATCCAGTCGTGGCTCTTCACGATCGCTCGTCATGTGTCGGCGGACGAGGCGCGCAAGCGCGTACGGCGACCCCAGGAGTTCCAGGGCGAACGTGAACTGCAGAACCATTCCTCGCCGGCCGACCCGATGGACGTCGTCGTGGCCCGCGAATCTCTGCTGGACGCGTTCCGCAAGTTGAGCCCCGAGCGCCGCAGAGCGTTCGAGGAGATCTACCTGCAGAGCCGCAGCGCGGTGGATGCCGCCGAACTCCTCTGCGTGCCGATCGGAACGGCCAAGTCGCGAGCCTTCCACGCGATGAACTCCCTGAGATCGGCGGTTCTCTCCGCCTGACGACAGGCACACCAGACCAGACCGATCACGAGGAAAGCGATGCCGCAGGTGCACCAGACGATGGAGCCCGACCCGACGACGCCGATGGCTATGACGCCCACCGCGTCGACGGCCCGGCGCGCGTTTCCACGTACCGGATCTTCCGGTGCCACGCTCCTCGTCGCCGCCGTCGCGGTCGCCCTCCTCTGGGCGAACCTGCCCGCGCTCGACTACGACGGCTTCTGGTCCTGGGTCGTGACCGTCCAGCTCGGCCCCTGGGCGGCGCACCTCGACCTGCGCACCTGGGTCAACAGCGGGTTGATGACGTTGTTCTTCCTCGTCGTCGGCCTCGAAGCGCGCCGGGAGTTCGATCTGGGCGATCTGCGAGAGCGGCGTCGCCTGGCCCTCCCGCTGCTCGTCGGTGCCGCTGGAATGCTTATCCCGGTCGTCATCTATCTGATGGTGAACCACGGGGGAGTCGGCGCCGTGGGGTGGGGCATCGCGATGTCCACCGACACAGCGCTCGCGCTGGGAGCGTTCTCCCTGATTGCGGCCCACGCCCCGGAGCGGATCCGTACCTTCGTCCTGACCGTGTTCGTCGTTGACGACCTGGTCGCCCTGATCGTGATCGCCCTGGCGTACAGCGAGCAGATCGCGTTGCCGGGCATGGCGGTGGCTGTGGTGGCCTACGCCGGCCTGCTGGCAGGGCGGAGGCTGCCGCACCGGCTCCGGGGGTGGAGTTTCGCGCTGGGCACTGCAGTGACCTGGGGCGGGCTGCTCTCGGCGGGCGTTGATCCGGTGGTCGCCGGGCTGGCTGCGGGGTTGGCCACGACGGCGTACACGCCCAGCCGCGCCGAACTGGAGGAGGCGACCAGACTGGTCCGGCTGTTCCGGGAGCAGCCGTCGGCGAAGTTGGCGGCCCTGGCCACCCGGCGCCTGACCGGTGCGCTGTCGGCCAACTCCCGGATTCGCCACACCCTGCACGCGGCGACCAGCTACGGGATCGTCCCGCTGTTCGCGCTGGCCAACGCAGGCATCGTCATCGACGGTGACGCACTGCGCCAGGCGCTACGGTCGCCGATCACGATCGGCGTCGTCCTCGCCTACATCGTCGGCAAGCCGGCTGCCGTCGTCGTCACCTCCTGGCTGGCGGCACGTCTCAGCGGAGGCTCGCTGCGTCCCCCCGTCGGATGGGGCGCGGTGTTGGAGAGCGGCACTATCGCCGGAATCGGCTTCACCGTGTCGCTGTTGATCGCGAACCTGGCCTTCACCGGCGACGCGCTCGACCAGGCGAAGATCGGTACCCTCGCGGCCGCGGCCGGCGCGGCTCTGCTGAGCTTCGCGGTCTACCGCGTCATCGAGACCCTTCCGGCCAGAACACGGGCGCGGGCGTTGCTCGGCACTGCGGGGCGACGTGTCGACCTGGCGGAGCCGGTGGACGACGACCGCGACCACATCCAAGGCCCGCCCACCGCCGTCGTCACCGTCGTCGAGTACGGCGACTTCGAATGCCCGTGGACCGCGATGGTCGGACCGACGACCCAGGAGTTGCTCATCGCGAACGCCGACGTGCGGTACGTGTGGCGGCATCTGCCACTGCCGGATGTCCATCCGTACGCGCAGGGAGCCGCCGAGGCCGCCGAGGCCGCTGGGGAACAGGGTGCCTTCTGGCCCATGCACACCCTGCTGCTCGAACGCCAGGACCGACTCACCCGCGACGACCTGACCGGGTACGCCGAGCAACTCGGCCTCGACCTCGACCAGTTCCGCGACGACCTGGCCCGCCGCCGCCACGAGGCCCGGGTTCGGCGCGATGTCGATTCGGCCGACCGCAGCGGTGTGGCCGGCACCCCCACGTTCTTCATCAACGGTCAGCGTCACGAGGGACCGCAGGATCTCGCCACCCTCAATCGTGTCATCGACGAGGCGCGAGCCCAGGCCACCGTCGTCTGAACCGCTGATCAACTCGGCCTGGCGACCCTCGATGGCGGGCGCCTGAATCCCCGAAGAGGAATCGAGCTATGCAGACCGAACTGGAAAATCGCAGAGTGCTGGTGATTGGCCGCAGCGGCGGGATCGCCGGTGCGATCGTCAGCGCTGTACGCGACTCCGGCGCCACCGTGGTCGTCGCCTCCCGCAACCGCGACGCCCTGGCGGACGCGTACGGCGAGGACCTGACTGTCGAGGCGGTCGACGTCACCGATGAGGCGAGCGTGGCAGCGCTCGCTGAACGGATGGGTCACGTCGACCACGTGGTGTCGACCGCGTCGGCTCGGGCCCGCGGGCGACTGAGCGACCTGCAGCCGGCCGCCGTGCTGCAGTCTCTGTCGACCAAGGTGCTCGGCCCGATCCTGCTGGCCAAATACTTCGCGCCTCGCATGCCGCACGACGGCAGCTTCGTCTTCTTCTCTGGAGCGACCGCCCGCAAGCCGGCGCAGGGCATGCTGGCGGTCGCGGCCACCAACGGTGGCGTCGACGCGGTCACCCGGGCCCTAGCCGTGGAGCTCGCCCCGCTGCGGGTGAACTCGGTTGCGCCGGGAACTATCGACAGCGGCGCCTACGACGTTTTCGGCAAGCAGCAGAAAGCCGAGCTGTTCGCGAGTCGGGCGGCCGGCAACCCGGCCGGTCGGGTGGGCGACCCGGACGACGTCGTCCGGGCAGTCGTCTATGCCCTCACGAGCACCTTCACGACCGGCACCACGCTGGCCGTCGACGGTGGCGAGACGTTGGTCTGACGATGACCGCTGAACGAACGTCACCGCCGCGCCCCTGCCGGCCGCCCGGGGTGGCTGATGCGGCACGAGCGCTGTCGTCGAGTTTCACCCTTCCATTGTGCCGGCCGGCGATCCGCCCCCTGAAACGCAGGTTTGCGGTCCCGGCAAGTGCGGGTGCGGCTGCCGGGCAGCGAGGACGTTCTGTGCGCGGCCCTCCACGCTGTTGGTGGCGGTAAGTGGACCCAAGGGTCCGTTCAGGTTGAAGGTCAGAGGAGTGGCAATGGAACGTGGACGTGACACCGGTCTGTCGACAGATGCGGCCTCGAACGAACGGCACGGGACGAGTCCGGTGCCTCTGTCGATTCTCGATCTGGTCATCAGGAGCCGTGGGAGTCAACCGGCCGATGCGCTCCAGCAGACCACGACCCTGGCGCAGGCCGCCGAGCGGTGGGGCTACCGGCGCTTCTGGGTGGCCGAACACCATAGCTTCCCCGCCTCAAGCAGCCCGGCCCCTGCCGTCCTCCTCGCCCACCTTGGTGCCGAGACCCGCTCCATCCGGCTCGGGTCGGGAGGGGTCATGCTCACCAACCACGCACCACTGATCGTGGCCGAGCAGTTCGGCGTCCTCAACGCGTTCCACCCCGGCCGCATCGACCTGGGCGTCGGCCGAAGCCCCGGTGGCCTGCCATCGATCATGCAGGCGCTGCGCCGCAACGGCGAGGGCTCAGGTGGCAGCGATTTCCAGCCCCAGGTTGAGGAGCTTCTCGGCTTCCTCCGCAACGACTTCCCGGAGAACCACGCCTACCGGCGCGACAACGTGCACGTGGTGCCAGCAGCACCCGACCTACCCGTCTGGACACTTGGCTCGGGAACCACGGGTGCAGAGGTGGCCGCACGCCTCGGCCTGCCGTTCGCGGCTGCCTTCCACATCAATCCCGTGCAATCCATGCAGGCCATCGATGAGTACCGGAGAACATTCCGCCCGTCCGCTGCCCTGGCCGCACCACACGTGATGGTCTCCGTGAACGTCACCTGCGCCCCGACCGGACCCGAAGCCGAACGCCTGGCTCGGCCGGGTGCGCTGATGATGATGCTTGCGCGGCAGGGGCAGCAGGTCGCCCTTCCCGCCCCGGACGAGGCGGAAAATCGCCCCTACACGCCGGAGGAGAAGGTGTTCGTCGAAAGTTGGTTGGGCAACATCATCCACGGCGCGCCCGACACGGTGCGCAGAGGTCTGACAGAACTGCAGCAGCGGACCCGCGCCGACGAACTGATGCTCACCTCCATGATCTACGACACTGCAGATCGCATGCGCTCCTTTGCCCTCGTGGCCGAAGGGTTCGAGCTCAGCACAAGCTCCTCCTGACCCGAGGCGACGGGTGTGCCGCCTTAGAGATCATTCCGGCGCAGGAGAGAGCAATGGTTGATTTTTACCGCGGGCGACACCCGGTGCCGCCCGCGTTCCGTCAAGGAAGGACCTGATTGGCGCAGTTCGGTCGCCCCTTCAGGTGGCATTGGTGAAGTGGGCTGCGGTCGAGGCGGTAATCGGGCAGCGCCCGGCGGGCGACTGGCGCAGGTGTGGTCAGCGATGGTTGCCGATGTTGGCCACCTACGGTCGGACCGGATGGCACCCTGGGCACGTGGACTGGGCGGGGAACCGGGGGATGCTGGTGCCGGGATTACGGTGAACGACCTCTGATGCGTACCGCGTTGATAGTAGTAGCCGTGCTGGCGGCGGCGGTGGTCGTGGACCTGATCTCTGGCATGCTCGTCCGCCGGGTGAACCGTGGCCGTTACCAGTGGTTGCTGAAGCCGCTGCGGCACGCCTGCCGCCGCCCGGCGGCAGCGGTCCTGCTGGTCGGGACACTTTACTACGCGCTGCCGTTGGGTCCGGCCGGCTGGCAGCGTCATCTGCGGCACGTCCTGCTGGTGACCCTGGTCGTGTCCGGGGCATGGTTAGTGATCAAGGCGTTGCATGTCGCCGAGGGGGTGGCCTTCAGTCGACTGCCGGCTGACGCAGCTACCAGCCGGCGGGTCCGGCGGGCTCGGACCCAAATCCGCCCCGTGCGGCGGCTCACCGTCGCTGTGGTCACGATCGTCGCGGTGGGTCTGATCCTGATCACCTTCCGGCCGGTGCGCCTTTTCGGCGTCTCCGTGTTGACGTCAGCGGGAGTGGTCGGTGCGTTGATCGGTCTGTCGGCCCGTACCGCGCTCGGCAACGCTTTCGCCGGTGTCCAGGTCGCTTTCGCCGATGGTCTGCACGTCGGCGACGTGCTGGTGGTGGACGGTGAGTGGGGCCGGGTTGAGGAGGTGAAGCTGACCAACGTGGTGATCCGGCTCTGGGACGAGCGGATGCTCATCCTGCCGACCACGTACTTCACCGAGCGGCCGTTTCAGAACTGGACCCGGAACGAGTCCCGGGTCATCGGGAAAGTTCAGATTCATGTCGATCACACCGCTGACCTGGACGACCTGCGCCGGGAGGCGCGCCGGCTGGTGGAGTATTCCCCGCTGTGGGATCGCGGCCAGTGGGTGCTCCAGATGGTCGACTCCACCCCTCAGACGGTGGTCATCCAGGTGCAGGCCTCGGCCGCCGACGGCGCCAGCGCCTGGGACCTGCGCTGCGACCTGCGTGAAGGGATGATCTGCTACATGCGCGTCCATCATCCCCAGTGGTTGCCCCGCACCCGCGGTCAGTATCAGCCGTGAACGGGCGGGTGCGACGGAGCGCCCGAGCTTCACCGCCCTCATACACACGTTGCGACATCGCGACGAGGTTGAAGAGGGCCACATCTTGGACCGGGCGGCGGCGGGTCTGCGCGATGGGCGTCGAGGCCGGCCAGCTTGCGGGTGATGGTCAGTTGGCCTCGGAGAGCCGCCACGGCCGGTGCGGGAACCGGCAAACTGGGCAGCGAAGCCCGATCGTGGGCGGACAATCCGGAAGGCGCCCGCTGCACGGCCGCTGCCTGCGGGGAGAGGGCCGCGACGCGCCTGTGCTGCCCCTGCGGCGGCATACCCAGACCACCCACTGTTACCCGGAGAGATCGACATGACGACGCCTTCCGACGCGATCGAGCTACCGTCCGGCCAAACCATGCCCGTACTCGGCCAAGGGACCTGGTACCTCGGCGAGCGCCCCGCGCGGCGGCGGGACGAGATCGCCGCCCTGCGCACCGGGCTCGACCTGGGTATGACCATGATCGACACTGCGGAGATGTACGGTGACGGCGCCTCCGAGGAACTCGTCGGCGAGGCGATCGTCGGACGACGCGGCGACGTCTTTCTTGTCGACAAGGTCATGCCGTCGAACGCCAGCCGACAGGGAACCGTGCAAGCCTGCCGCCGTAGCCTGCAAAGACTCGGCGTCGACCACATCGACCTCTACCTGCTGCACTGGCGCGGCACGCATCCACTCGCGGAGACGATCGAGGCGTTCGTCGAACTTGTCGACGCCGGCGACATCGGGCAGTGGGGTGTGAGCAACTTCGATCTCTCAGATGTGGCGGACCTGCTCGATGCGGGCGGAAACGCCTGCGCGACCAATCAGATCCTGTACAACCTCACCCGCCGCGGTCCCGAGTACGACCTCCTTCCGTGGCTGCGCGGGCACCGCATCCCGGTGATGGCGTACTCGCCGATCGAGCAGGGCCGGCTGCTCGGCCACCCCCAAGTCGAAGAGGTAGCCGCCCGGAACGAGGCCACGGCCGCTCAGGTGGCGCTGGCCTGGCTGTTGCGGCAGGAGAGCGTTGCGGCCATCCCCCGGTCGTCCAAGCCAGAACACACCCGGGAGAACGCCGAAGCGCGCGACCTGCATCTGAGTGAGGAGGACGTGGCCGCACTCGACACTGCGTTCCCGCCGCCGGCGGGCCCGCAACAGCTGGAGATGTTGTAGCGTCACTGGTCGCTTCGGCCGACGACGCCCGCGCGAAGGCGGTGCCATCGGTACTGAGACCCGGCGGTGGGGGGGCGGACGGTGAGAGCCGGCCAGCCGCCTGCCGGTTGATCAGCCTCCGCGCCTGTCTTCGAGCCGGTAGCGTGACTGTCAATTCCCCGGCCTAGGGGGGCGGCGCTGAGCGATCCGGCGGGTGAGGGGCACCTGATAGAGGCCGGCGCTGGTGACGGCGTAGAACACTGGCAGGATGACGAAGATCACCAGGCCGGCGAGCGGTTGGACAAAGTACCCAATCAGCCCGGCGACGACATAGAGAATGACCCCGACGAGTGCCCGCACCCGCTCCGCGGGGAAGTGCCGTTCACTGACCTCCTTCTTGAGCAGGTCTCTGTGCCGAGCCAGGTAGTGGAAGAACGCCAGCCAGCTCGCGCAGAGCAACGCGCCGATCAGCGCGTAGAAGGCGACGGCGACGCGTTGGTCCTGCTGGTCGTGCTCCTGAAACGCGTCCGAGATGACGGCGGTCGGGAACGGCAGCAGCGCGGTGGTGAACAGGACGAAGAGATTCACCCAGTGCAGGCCCCGGTCACTCTCCTTGACGCGGTTGAACGCGCCCTTGTGGTTCAGCCAGACGACGGCCACGTACGCGTACGAGGCGAGATAGGCGACGTAACCCGGCCACTGCTCCAGCAGGCCGAACAGGAGGCGACCGGGCGGTACGTCCGGCACCCGGAGATCCACCACGAGCAGCGTGATGATGATGGCCAAGACAGCGTCGCTGAACGCTATGGCACGGCTGGTGTCCGACCGGGTGCCGAGGTCGTCGGTTGGCCTGCTCACGGTCCGGTGGCTACCCGCCGACGCCCACGATAACCGGCTTCTCGCAACCGAATGATCAGCCCGGATCATGCGCCGGGATCGGCCGACCGGACGCCTTCGGCCGCGTCACGACGACGAACCGGCCCGCACCTCGACGTCGAGCACCTGCTGTGGGCTGCCGCCCCTTCCGACCCCACCCGCCGGATCCTCTAGGCGAGCGGCGCCGGCCCGCCAGACGGAGCCGGCCGCCCTGCGGGACTACGCGAGGACGCCCGCGCCGGTCGGCTCGCCCGGTCGTGGGGCGGGACGACGAGATCGACGACACGATCGTGAGCCGGCGGGTGTGCAGCTCGCCGGCCCCGACCTCCTCGTGGAGGTCGAGGCCACCGCGGTCAGTGACTGACCGAAGGACGTCGCGGTAGGCATCGTCGGCTGGGCGGGAGCCGGGGTTGGGCCTGCCGCTTGGGTACGTCACTGCGAGAAGCAACAGGGGAGAGGACGGGGCCTGGAGCACCCGGGACCTCGTCTGCCTGCTGCCCCGGGACTGCATCACGTCGGCATCCGGGTCGCGCAACGGCCTCGATGTCCTCAGGGCAGCTCCGGCAGCGGGAGCATGGCCAGGGGCACATGGTGCTGCCCGGCGTGGATGTCGCGGTCGCGCAGGCTGCCCTGTGCCACGGGGCGCGGGAACGAAATCTTGACGACGTTCAGCGCCGGTATCCGGAAGATGCGGATGGCGTCAGCCGGTACGCCGTAGAGGCGGGCGATCAGCGGCGTGTCCAGGAAGCCCGGGTCGGCTACCACGGCGTACCCGGCGGTGTCGCGCATGAACAGCTCCATCGTCACCCAGAACGGGCCGGCGTTCTTCGACCGGACCTCCAGCGCGAGGTCGGCGACGGTGCGGGGGTGGGCGTTATCGGACATCGCTGCCCTCCGGGAGGTGGATGCGGAACAAGCTGGTGGGCGAGTCCACGTCGACGACGTGGTTGAGGACGAACTCGTACGCCGCGCCGCGTTCGGTCTCCGCGGGGGAGTAGGGGAACGCGAGGCTGGGCAGGTAGTCCATGTCGGGCGTGGGCAGGTGCAGCATGAGCGGGTTGGCTATCTTCGCGATGGCGGTGGCCGTCTGCTGATCCGCGGCGTGGACCAGGAGCATCACGCCGACCTCGCGGGGCGGCCGGGTGTCCGGATCCTTGGCCTCCAGCACGGCGTCGTAACCGTACAGACGGACGTCGAAGGCGTAGTCGTCGGCGCTGAGCCCGAGCGTCTGGGCGACCCGATCCGCGGTGACGCGGCGCAGCAGTTGTGCCCAGGTGGTGATCTGGCCGAGGATGTGCGGGTCGCGGATGGCGGTGAACGACATCGTCTCGTAGCCGGTGATCCGTGCCCCCTCAAGCTTGTTCGTGTAGGGGGCCGGCTCGAACCGGGAGCCCTCCACCCGTACCCGCCGCTCGTCCAGCGCCCGGTAGGTGGCGTCGGCGACCATCAGCGTGCCGGCCGGTTCCCGCATCGAGAACGGGTCGGCGGTCTCGTAGAGCATGTGCGCCGCGACCGAGGTGGGCGTGCAGGCGACGGCCGGGTCGAGCGGCTCGATGGTGAAGCCGGTGGCGTCGATGGTGGCGAAGACCCCGCTGGAGCGCGGGTTCGTGGTGCACTGCGCGCCGCACTCGACGATCTTGGCGGCATGCCAGGTCGGGCCCGCCGGCATGCCGGCCATCAGCGGAAAGGCGGCGGCCAGGGCGGTGTCGGTGGCGCGCCCGGCCAGGACCACGTCGGCTCCGCCCGCGAGCGCCTCGGCGATCGGCTCGTGGCCCATCATCGCGACGATGTGCTGGCAGCTGTCCAACGTCGCCGGGTCGAGGTCGCCGGCCGGCGGCAGCGGGTGGATCCGGCCCTTGTCGAGATGGTCCTTGAGGTCGGTGGCCCGCTGCTCGCTGTAGATGGTGGCGACCCGCAGGTCCAGCCCCTCCTCCGCCAGGATGTCGCGGGCGATCCCGGCGACCCAGTCCACACCGGAGTCGGTGCCGCTGGTGCCGCACGAGCCGACGATCAGTGGGATGCGCGCCTTCGCCGCCGCGCGCAGCAGCAGGCGCAGGTCGCGGGACACGGCTGCGGCAGTGGTCTTGGCCGTGCCGGTGCCCAGGTAGTACGGGCCGGAGTCGGTGGACCCTCCGTCCAGGGCGATGACGTCGGCGCCGAGTTCCAGCCCACGGTCGATGATCTCGGGCGGAAACCCCGAGCCGAGCATGCCGGAGGGCACGAGAATGCGTACGGAGTCGCGGGTCACGGTTTTCCTCATTTCACGGGTACGAGCCGGTCAGGCGACGGTGCTGGCCACGGCGCGGCCGGCCTGACGTCCGGAGAAGAGACAGCCGCCCAGGAAGGTGCCTTCCAGCGCGCGGTAGCCGTGCATGCCGCCACCGCCGAATCCGCTGGCCTCGCCAGCGGCGTAGAGCCCGGGCACCGGCTGTCCGCCGCCGTCCAGCACCCGACCGTCGAGGTCGGTGTGCAGGCCGCCCAGGGTCTTGCGG
Source organism: Micromonospora sp. WMMD961 (assembly GCF_029626145.1). Taxonomy (NCBI): domain Bacteria; kingdom Bacillati; phylum Actinomycetota; class Actinomycetes; order Micromonosporales; family Micromonosporaceae; genus Micromonospora; species Micromonospora sp. WMMD961. Next base: position 4,959,627 of record NZ_JARUBJ010000002.1, on the reverse strand, counting down.
GTCAGCACGTGCAGGCGTACGCCGATCAGTGGCCCGGCCTTCGGGTCGAGGATCCGGTGCGGTGCCGCGGTCCGCATGAGCCGGTCCCCGCGGTAGTTGCGGAAGTTGCGGATGGCGGCGATCTGCATGTCCTTGGTGAAGCGGTTGTCCAGCTCCCGGTCGCGTGCCTCGATCGTGCGCTGGATGTGGAGCGGGTCCAGCAGAGGCTCGTCGGTGAGCGCGTTCATGCCCTTCACCAGCTCGTCCAGTCGGTCGGCCACGACGAAGTCTGCGCCGTGGCGCTTGAAGGCCTCCACGGGTGCCGGTGCGCCGGCACGGAGGCGGCCGAGTACCTGTTTGACGCTGCGGCCGGTCAGGTCCGGGTTCTGCTCGGAGCCGGAGAGCGCGAACTCCTTCTCGATGATCTTCTGGGTGAGGATGAACCAGCTGTGGTCGTGGCCGGTGGTGCGCAGGTGGGCGAGCGTGCCGAGGGTGTCGAATCCGGGGTAGAGCGGCACCGGCAGCCGGCGTCCGCGCGCGTCGAGCCAGATGGAGGACGGGCCGGGCAGGATCCGGATGCCGTGCCTGTCCCAGATCGGGTTCCAGTTCTGGATGCCCTCGACGTAGTGCCACATCCGGTCCGGGTTGATCACGGCGCCGCCGGCGTCCTGCGTGATGGTCAGCATGCGGCCGTCCACATGGGCGGGCACGCCGCTGATCATGTGGGTGGGCGGGGCGCCGAGCCGTGCCGGCCAGTTGCGGCGGACCAGGTCGTGGTTGCCGCCGATGCCGCCGGAGGTGACGATGACGGCCTGCGCGGTATAGGCGAAGTCGCCGATCTCCTCCCGCGAGCTGGCGGTGCCGCGGGCGGCCTCGCTGGGCGCCAGGACGCGACCGGTGGCGCCCACCACCGCGCCGTCGCTGGTGGTCAAGGCGTCAACCCGGTGCCGGAAGGCGAACCGGACGAGGCCGCGTCCGGCGGCCTCCCGCACGATCGCGATGAAGGGTTCGAGCAGGCCCGGCCCGGTACCCCAGGTGACGTGGAAGCGGGGCACCGAATTGCCGTGCCCGGTGGCGTCGTACCCCCCGCGCTCGGCCCAGCCGACGATGGGGAACATCTTGACGCCGAGGCCCCGCAGCCAGGCGCGTTTCTCGCCGGCGGCGAAGTCGACGTACGCCTCGGCCCAGCGCCGTGGCCACGCGTCCTCGGGTCGGTCGAACCCGGCGCTGCCCTGCCAGTCCTGCCAGGCGAGTTCGGTCGAGTCGCGGATGCCCATCCGGCGCTGCTCGGGCGAATCGACCAGGAACAGCCCGCCGAACGACCAGAACGCCTGGCCGCCGAGGCTCTGCTCGGGCTCCTGCTCGATCAGCAGGACGGATCGGCCGGCGGCGACGAGTTCGGCGGTGGCCACCAGCCCGGCGAGGCCGGCGCCGATCACTATTGCGTCCGCGTCCGCCGTGGTGGTGGTCATGCCGGCTCCTTCGGTTCGGTGAGCGAATGGGCGGGCCGGCCGTCGAGGGCGGCGACGAGTTCCTTGGCGCCCTCCAGCCCCGCGGCCAGCCGGGCCTCGGTAGTCTGCCCGGCCATGTGCGAGTAGACAGTGATGCCCTCGACGCCGCGCAGGATGCTGTCGGCGGGCAGTGGCTCCACGTCCACCACGTCGAGGGCCGCGCCCGCCAGCCGGCCGGACCGGACGGCCTCGACCAGGGCGGTCTCGTCGATGAGTGGCCCGCGCGCGGTGTTGATCAGGTGCGCGCCGGGCTTCATCCGGGCCAGCGCCTCGGCGTCGATGAGGTGGCGGGTGAGCGGGGTCAGTGCGGTGTGGACCGACACGAAGTCGGCCTCGCGCAGCAACTCGTCGAGCGTGACCCGGGTGACCGGCGCGGGCAGGCTGCCGGTGCACAGCACCGTCATGCCGAAGGCGACGGCCAACGGCGCCACCTGGCGCGCCACCGCGCCCCGCCCGATCAGGCCGAGCGTCCTGCCGCGCAGCTCGCGGCCGTCGGTGCGGGGCCAGCCGCCGGCGGCCACCCCGACGGCCATCGGCACCAGGCACCGGGCCTGGGCGAGCAGCAACCCGATGGTGTACTCGGCCACCGCGTTGGCGTTGATCCCGGGCAGGTTGCTGACGCTGATCCCGAGCCGGCCTGCGGCGGCGACGTCGACCGAGTCGTACCCGACTCCGGTACGCACGACGGCGCGCAGGTCGGGTGCCTGGCGCAGCACCTCCGCGGTCATCGGCTCGTTGGCGATCAGCGCTCCCTCGACGCCGGCCAGGGCCGCGATCAGCTGCTCCGGCTGACGTGGTCCACGCATGGGGTCGTGCCGTGTCGTGAAGCCGAGCCCGGTCAGGTAGGTGTCCACCTCGTCGCCGGGGGCGAGGTAATCGGTGGTGATGAGGATGGTCGACATCATTCGCTTCCGGTGAGGGTGACGGGCCGGGTGGCCCGGTGCAGACGCTGCAGGCGTTCGAGGCGTACGACGACGAGCATGGCGAGTACGGCGAGCACGGCGATGTAGAGCAGCATCCCGTCCCAGCCGACCAGGTCGACCACCGCGCCGATCAGGGCGGGCCCGCCGAAGCCGCCCAGGTACCAGGTGACCGCGTACAGGCCGGTGTAGGCGCCGAACACCCGGCTGGACGGTGCCAGGTTCCACAGCGCCACCGCCGCGTTGATCGTGAAGGCGGCGGCGCCGGCCGAGGCCACACAGAACGCGACGACCGTACCGGTGGCGGTCTGCGCGACGGCGCCTGCCGCCAGCGCGGCGGCGAAGACGCTGATGCCCACGACGATGATCCGCAGCCGTCCGAAGCGCTCGGCCAGCAGCGCGGCCGGATAGGCGGCAGCAACGTAGACGATGCCGCTGGGCAGGGTGAGCCCGCCAGCCTCCCCGCGGCTCAGGCCCAGCGCCTCCATGCCGTACGGGGTGATCAGCGACCGTGAGGCGAACCATGCCCCGCCGAAGAGCAGGACGGTCAGCAGCAGCAGGAGCCGGCGGCGATCCTGGTCGGTGAACAGGCCGGCGACGATCTGCCGCAACGGTTGGCCGGCAGCGGCGGGACCGGCGGTGGCCTCCTCGGCCACCGCGGCCTGGTAGGCCGCCGACCGGCTGTCGCGCACGTTGGCCAGCAGCACGAACGTGGCGGCCAGCATGATCACCGACGGGATGACGAAGGCCGCCCTCGGGTGCTCGTCGACCACGAGCAGGCTGATCAGCGACGCGACGATGATGGTCAGTGCGGTCGCGATCTTCACGGCGGCGTTCGCCCGGCTGCGGCGTTCCGGGGGCAGGAAGTCCGGTACCAGCGACTCGGCCAGCGGCCGGGTGGTGTTGGCGATCAGCGCGTAACAGAACATCACCACGACCAGCGTGACCAGCGACGTGGTCCACGGCAGCAGGACGAAGACCAGCGCGGCCAGGGGCATGCCCACCGCGAGGTACGGGATCCGCCGCCCCCACCGGGTCCGGGTGTTGTCGGACCGGTTGCCGATCCAGGGCTGGATGAAGATGCCCAGCAGGTTGTCCATCCCCATCAGCGCGCCCACGAGCGCCGCGCTCGCCACATGCTCGCGCAGCAGGACGGGCACCTGGTTGTCATAGAAGTTCCACGTCGACTCCTGGGCGAAGAGCGCGAGGGCGATGAAGAACGTGATCCGCCGGTTGGACACCCGTCCACCTCCTTGTGTCCCCGGTCACGGTAAATTGCTGTAGCAAACTCGTCAACAGTTGCAAACAAACTTGCTATGTCATGCGCTAGAGTGCGGTCATGACGACAGCCGGGACGCTCGCCGATCAGGCGTACCGACAAGTTCGCACCGCGATCGCCAACGGCGAACTCGCGCCGGGAGAGAAGGTCACCGAGCGCGGCATGGCCGAGCGGCTCGCGGTCAGCCCGACACCGGTCCGCGAGGCCCTGCGCCGGCTGGAGCTCGACGGGCTGATCGAGCGCATCGGGCCGCGTACCGTGCTGGTGGCCGCCATCCGCGACGCCGCCATCGACGACCTCGCGGAGGTGGAGGTCGGTCTGCGTGGCCTCGTCGCCCGCTTCGCCGCCCGACACGCCACCGCCGAGCAGCTCGACGCGCTCGACGCCATTCTCGACCGCGCCGACGACCTGCTGATCCTTCTCAAGGAGCGGGCCGCGCAGGGCGGTCCGGTCGAGCGGCACCTCACCGAGCTGCTCGACACCATGCAGCAGTTCAACGACACGGTCAGCGCCTGCGCGCACAACCCCGTCCTGGTCCGGATGCTCGAACAGAGCCGCGTGTTCTCCCGCCCGCAGCGCCGCGAGCTGCTTCTGCAACGGGTGGCCGAGGACGACACGTTCGGCCTGGAGCGATACAGCAGTCACCGGGCCCTGGTCCGGGCGCTACGCGCGGGCGACTCCACCACCGCGGAGCGCATCGCACTCGCGGACTCGCAGGGCGGCCTCGCAGCGCTTCGGGAGGCGCCGTGACCAGCCACCGGATCGCCGTCATTCCCGGTGACGGCATCGGCAAGGAGGTCGTCCCGGCCGGCCTCGACGCGCTGCACGCCACGGCACGTCGCTTCGGCCTGACGCTGACCTTCGACAGCTTCGATTTCGCCAGCGCCGACTACTGGCAGCGGCACGGCGAAATGCTGCCGCCCGACTGGGAACAGACGCTGCGCGGCTACGACGCCATCTACTTCGGCGCGGTGGGCTGGCCGGAGGTCGTACCCGACCATGTCTCGCTCTGGGGCAGCCTCCTGCAGTTCCGGCGGGTCTTCGACCAGTACGTGAACCTGCGCCCCTGCCGGCTCATGCCCGGCGTCCGCAGCCCCCTGGCCGGCCGGCTCCCGGGCGACATCGACTTCGTGGTCGTGCGGGAGAACACCGAGGGCGAGTACTCCAGCGTGGGTGGGCGGATCTTCGAGGGCACCGACCGGGAAACCGTCCTGCAGGAGACGATCATGACCCGGGTCGGCGTCGACCGTGTCCTGCGCTTCGCCTTCGAGCAGGCCAACCGTCGCCCGAAACGGCACCTGACGTCCGCCACCAAGAGCAACGGCATCTCCATCTCCATGCCGTACTGGGACGAGCGGGTGGCCGCGATGGGCGAGCGGTTCCCCGACGTCCGCCTCGACAAGTTCCACATCGACGCGCTCGCGGCGCAGTTCGTACTCCATCCGGAGTGGTTCGACGTGGTCGTGGCCAGCAATCTGTTCGGCGACATCCTCTCCGACCTCGGCCCGGCCTGCACCGGCACGCTCGGCATCGCCCCGAGCGCCAACATCAACCCCGAGGGTGACCACCCGAGCCTGTTCGAGCCCGTGCACGGCTCCGCACCCGACATCGCAGGCAAAGGCATCGCCAACCCGATCGGCCAGATCTGGTGCGGCTCGATGATGCTGGAGCACCTCGGCCACCCCGAAGCCGCCGCCCACCTGCTCGGCGCGGTCGAGGACGTCCTGGCGTACGGGCCCGGACAGGCGCCCCTGACCCCCGACCTGCACGGCACCGGCACGACGGCGGAGCTGGGCCGGGCTATCGCCGAAAGGGTCAGCGAACGCGCGTCCGACACCGCATGAGTAGGCGGCAGGTCGTCGCCCCGCTCGCTCACCGGAGGTGGTCGGCGAGGTCACGCACCGCCTCGTCGAACGCCTCGTCGGACTCGCACGGCCGGTGTCCTTCGATTGGTGGTGGAAAGATGTCGCCGGCCGGAGCTGTGACGGCGTGGGGGTCGCGGAGCCGTCGGTCCACCGTCGACTCTCGGTCGGATGTGGCGGATGCTTCGCCGGGTCGCTTTGGCGGTGGGAAGACGCGGCCGCCGATGGGGTCGGTGTCGCGCCACAGGTTCACCCACCGCCAGTCGACCCGGTCGGCGATCTCGCCAATGACCTCGTCGTTGACGTAGGTGGGAAAGAGCCGGGCGTACAACCGGCGCAGCGGGGAGCCGTGGGTCAGCAGGGCGATCCGGTCGGTGACTCTTGGTGGCAGTTGGAGCACGGTCGCGGCGAGTAGGACGGAGCCGTGGCTGTGTCCGGTGAGGACCACCGCGTTGCCGGTGTCGACGAGGTGGGTGATGCGACAGGTCAGTTCGGGGACGGCCCGTTCGGCGTAGCAGGGTGGCGCGAACGGGTGCGCGGTTCGGGGCCAGAAGGTGCCCAGGTCCCACAGCACGCCCACGTAGCGGCGGAATCCGGGGGTGCGGTAGGCGAAGATTCCGCCGACGACCAGGCCGAGGAAGAGGGCGGCGATCAGGTAGCTGCCGGCGCCGATGCTGAAGTTGACGAAGCCGGCCGGCAGGCCCACGTAGCGCTGGATCAGTTGCTCTGGAGGCGTCGGTAGCAGGCCGAGTGTGACCGCTGCGATGCCGATTCCGGCGAGGCAGGCGTAGAGCACCGCGAGCGGCACCATCTTCTCGGTGAAACGGGCACGGGCTATGGTTCTGCGTACCTGTCGCAGCAGTGGCGCCGCATCGGCGGGTGCGTCGGGGAAGTCGCGAGCGACGATTGCCGACGCGGCGCGGATCCGTCCCGGTCGGGACGCCAGCGATACCACGGCGGCGACGGCCAGTGTCACCAGGACTGCCAGCGAGAAGCCGAGAATCGCCCAGATGCAGGCGCGCGGAGGGCTGGTGATCGACGTCTGTGCGGTCGGCGCGCCCTGGTTGAGGATGTCGGACACCCGGTAGACCAGTTCGGCGGAGAAGGTGAGCGCCAGACTGATCGCGGCCACGGAGGCCGCCAGGGCGCCCAGCCCGAGCGAGAGGGCGGCCTCCGGCTGTCGGTCCCGGTGCCAGAACAGCGCCACCCCCAGGGCGACAAGCAGCATCAGCTGACCGATGAAGAACCCGACTACTGTCAGCTCGTAGCCGGGCAGCCCGTTCCGCTGCGGCCAGGGGTCCGTGCTGGTCAGGACGTGGATCCAGACCAGTACGGTCAGGCCGAGGGCGATGGTGCGCAGCACGCGGACCAGCCGGTCGAGCCGCCATTCCCCAGGCGCGGACCGGGGCGGGGCACAGAGCAGCACCGCACACGCGATCAGCAGAAGTCCCGCAGCTGCCATCAGCGCGACGGTGCCGATCGACAGCCCCTGTGCGGCCCGGGCAACGAGCAGGCTGAGGTCGAGGGTGGCGAACGCCGCCGCGACGTGGATCGAGCGTAGTCGGCCGACCAGCGGGTCGTTGTCCCACCGGCCGACGGCGGTGAGTCGGTGCGTCGGCAGGGGTGGCTCGGCTGACCGGGGAACGTGAGCCGGCAGTGCCGGGCGGGCGGTGATCCCCCACACCAGGGCGATCGCCGCCACCGGCACCAGCGCGAGCACCGCCAGGCGCACTCCGGCCGGACGATCCCCGAGCCAGGAGAGCCAACTCCGTCCGTCCAGGCACTCCGGCGAGGACATGCACTTCCAGGCGATCACGTCCAGCGCGATCCCCACCATGCTCAGCACGTACATCGCGGTCAGGGTGAGCGCCAGCAACCGGCACAGCGCCTTGATCACCGGGTCGGCTCCGGCCGGGCGCATCCAGATGGCGAGGTTGATCAACATGAAGGGCAGCAGGATCACCATGGACAGCGTTCGCACCGCGTTTCCGGCCGGCAGGTTGTTCCAGCGGTAGGCCTCCAGCGTTACGTCGTCCGCCTCGCCGCCCTCGTGAAATCCCGGCCGGGGTCGGTAGAAGCCACCCCGGTGGTCACCCGCCACCTGCCGCACGTGCGGTCGATCCAGCAGCTCAGCCGGGCCGATGGCGGACACCCCGTGCACCCGCAGTTCCACCACGCCGACGTCGCCGGCGTGCCCGCCCGCCTCCCGCTGATCCATCCCGTACCGGCCTCCCGGCGCGTCCGCGGCACACCGACCCGGTCGGCTGATCCGACGGCGTCCGTATGGCGGAACGGGCATACCCTACGAAGGGGAAAGCAACCCTGAGCTGCGGCTGAGCCGCCCCGCCGGCAGCGCGGAATCGCCGGCATCTCACCCGGGCGGGCAGGGAGCCTGGCGCGCGGGCGAGCCCTGGTGGAACGTGCGGTATCCGCTCGGTGTCCTGTTCTCGGATCGGCGGCGCTCTGGCGCTTGCCGGCGTTGAGGCGCGAACAGTGACGCCACGTCACGCGTAGGGCGTGACACGGCGGCACTGACGAACGGCTGCGGCGGCTGGTGGCATGAAGGGTGGGCCAGCACGGCCGTGGGCTGATACCCCTCGACCGGCTGCACCGCACACCCGAACGCCGCATCCGGCGCAACGCGACCAAGGAGCACGCACCATGAGTGCAACGAGAAGTGGCATGCCGCCCGGCGGGCGCCGCCCTGTCCTTCGGCGGCTCGGTCTTCTGGGGGTCGTCCTCGTGATCTGCGCGTCGTCGGTGGTGGCGTGTACGCCGGGCGGGGACGACGATCAGGGTGACAGCACCTCCGCCAGCGCCGCGTTGCAGCGGTATTACGAGCAGAAGCTGGCGTGGAAGGGGTGTGCCGACTTCGCCACCAGTCCACGTGAGGCGGAGATCTTCGGGAAGGCGCCCGGCGAGTGCGCGTGGCTGCGCGTACCGCTGAACTACGACGACCCCCGGGGAGCGGAGACCACTGTCGCGGTGCTGCGCGTGGCCGCGCGCGGGACGTCGCAGGGTTCGCTGCTGTTCAACCCCGGCGGCCCCGGTGGCTCCGGCCTCCTGGGCGGTCTGGGTGTCGTGGCGCAGATGACGAAGAGCCGCATCACCGAGCGGTTCGACGTGGTCGGCTTCGACCCGCGCGGTGTCGGCGCGACCAAGCCTGCGGCCGATTGCTACACCGAGGGCGGCACGAGCCGGGGCGACGAGGTCTTTCCGCTGATGACCATGACCGCCTCGCTGACGGAGGAGGACACCCGCGCGGTGTTCGACCGGTGCGCCGAGGGCTCCGGGGGTGTCGAGGCGCTCACCCAGATGGGTACGCGCACGACCGCTCGGGACATGGACGTGCTGCGGGCGGCGCTCGGCGAGGAGAAGCTGACGTTCCTCGGCCAGAGTTACGGCACCCGGTTGGGGGCGGTGTACGCGGAGCAGTTCCCGCAGCGGATACGGGCGATGGTCCTCGACGGCGCGGTCGATCCGACCCTGGGCACGATCGAACGTCGGCTCGCCGCGTACGGGGGCTTCCAGCAAGCATTCGAGGCGATGGCGGCCGCCTGCGCGAAGGCGGCAAACTGCCCGCTCGGGACGGACCCCACGGCGTGGACGACGAACTTCCAGGCGATCGTCCGGCCGCTTCGGGACAAGCCGGTGCCCGCCCTCGATCAGCAACTCGACTTCGACAACGCGCTCGGCGGGGTGATCGCGGGCCTGTACAGCCCGGACAAGTGGCCCACCGTCGTGAGCGGTCTGGAGCAGGTGCGGCAGGGGCGTGGCGACAAGCTGCTGGAGCTGACCTACGACTTCGAAGGTGGTGAGCCCAACTCGGTGGTGAACGGCAACTTCACCGAGGCGGCGTTCGCGATCAACTGCATGGACGAGCAACGCCTCAGCCCGGCCGACATCGCCCGGCTGCGCGCGAAGACCTACGAGGTCGCGCCCTTCATGAACCCCGGCGGAGACCCCGCGGCAGGTGCCCGGGACGGATGCGAGTTCTGGCCCGCCCCACCGACACTCGGAATCCCGTACGCGCAGAACGTCAAGGGCCTGCCGGACACGCTCGTCATCTCGATCACGGGTGATCCCACCACCCCGCACCAGGGCGCCATCCGCCTCGCCGACACCCTGGGCAGCGCCCTGCTCACCGTCGAGGGCGAGGGACACACAGTGGTCTCCTCGGGGAAGAGCACCTGCGTCGACACCATCGCAGCGGACTACCTCGTCGACCTCAAGCTGCCACCGAAGATGCCCACCTGCACCGTCTGAGACCCGGCCCGGAGGAGCTGGTGCGCCGGCACGGCCCAGCTCGCCTTTCGTCCTGCCCTCGGCCAGGTTCGCGAGTCTGCGCCCACCGGAGAGGTATTCGCCGGTGGGCGCAGACCTGGTGGTGTCAGTCGACGACGATGACTGTCTTGCCGAGCAGCTTGCCGCTGCTCGCGTCCTCGTGCACGGTCGGCAGCTCCTGCAGCGGACGGCGGTCGGCGATGTGCAGCCGGAGCCGGCCGTTGTCTACCCGGGAGACGAGGTCGGCCAGGTGCGAGGCGTCGGGACTGACCCAGACGCCGGCCGTGCGTACCGAACGTGCGTCATCGGCTGGCACCGCGCCGGCGGAGCTGACGACGATCCCACCGTCGGCCGCGTAGGCGGTCAGCTTCGCCAGGTCCTCGGGGGCCAGACGCACGTGGTTCACCACCACGTCGAAGGGGCCACCGATCGCTGCCGGGCCCGCGTCGAGCTCCAATGGGCCGACGACCTTGTCCGCGCCATAGCTGCGCAGGCGGTCAGCGTGTTGGGGTCCGTCGACGGCGGTGACCCTCGCGTCGGCGTCGGCGGCGAGCTGGACCACGATGCTGCCCACCGCACCGCCTGCGCCGTTGACGAGAACGCGTTGTCCGGCCCGGACGCCGGCGAGTTCGATGGCCGCCTGGCGAGCGGCCAGCCCGGTCAGGGGTAGTGCGGCGGCGTCGGTCAGCGCGATGGTGCGGGGAGCGGCGGTCACCAGGTCGGCTGCTATGACCGCGTACTCGGCGGCCCCGCCGTGCTGGTCCAGGGGGAACATGGCGATGACCTGATCACCGACCTGCAGTCCGTGGACGTCGGTGCCGAGTTCGGTGATGGTTCCGGCGACGTCGAGGCCCGGGGTGATCGGTAGCGGGGTGGGGATCATCTCGGCGAGCACACCGAGCCGGATGTGGTCGTCGACGGGGTTGAACGAGGTGGCGGCCACCTTGACCAGTACCTGGCCGGCCGCGGGAACTGGGCGCTGCACGTCCTCGTGACGCAGAACCTGGTTGCTGCCGAACTCGTGGTATCGAATCGCTTTCACTGCAACTCTCCTGCTGGTGTTCGTGGTGATGGGGGCGCCAAGGCACCCGCTTTACTTGACTAGGCAACTCCGAGCGGGCTCGCCTCACTTAACTGGGCAAGTTAGGTTGAGTCTCGCTCACTTGCCTAGGCAAGTCAACGGGTCGGGTCATGACGTCCGTTACACGGGCCCGGCTGTGCGACGATGAGGCTGTGAGTTGCCCGGTCAAGTAAGCTGCGCGTCATGACCGGCTCCGCCCAATGGCTCGACGACGAGCAGCAGAAGCTGTGGCAGGACCTGCTCACCGTGGTGATCGCGCTTCCCACGCTGCTGGACCGTCAGTTGCAACGGGACGAGGGCATATCGAACTTCGAGTACAGCGTGCTGGCGCGGCTGTCGATGACCGAAACGCGCACGATGCGGCTCAGCGATCTGGCGCTGCTGTGCAACAGCACGCTACCGAGGCTGTCCAAGCTGATGGTCCGTTTCGAACGGCACGGGTGGATCACCCGGCGCCCCGACCCGGACAACGGCCGTTACACCCTCGCGACGCTGACGGACGCCGGCCTGAAGAAGGTCGCGGACAGTGCCCCGGCTCACGTCGACCAGGTCAGGCAGTTGGTGTTCGACCCGCTCACCACCGCACAGCAACGCCACCTCGCCGCCGCGCTGGCCCGCATCGTCGCCCCGATGCGCGAGCAACTCGACGGCCGTTAGGCCGACGCCGGCTCCCGTCAGGATCCCGCCCACGCCAGCTCCGACGCCCAGCGCCTCGGTCACGCCCACCGCGCCCGCCCCGAGCCCGACGCCGTCCCATCGGACTCCCCGCTCGTGACGGTCCGCCTGGATCCCGTACAGCTTCCGCTGGTGGGTGGGCTGCTCTGCCCCGTCCCAGACGCCGTGGCCACCTTCCGTCGCAGATGGTGGCAGTGGTCATTCACCCAGCCGGGGATCGCGATCCTCGGCTGGTGTATCAGGGTATGAACTGCGGCACCACGTCGGCGAGTGCGTGGTCGAGGATTTCCAGGCCCAGGTCCAGTTCTGCGTGGCTGGAGGTGAGCGCTGGCGCGATGCGGAAGACGCCGCCCATGCCCGGCAGCTGCACCACGTTCATGTGCAGGCCCAGCTCCAGGCAACGCCCTGTCACTGCGGCGCCCAGCGCGTCGGCCGGTCGCTTCGACTCCCGGTCACCGACCAGCTCGAGCCCGACCAACAGCCCGCGGCCGCGCACGTCGCCGACCACCGGGTGCCGTTGGCTGATCTCCTGAAGCCCCTTGCGCAGGTACGCGCCCAGGTGCGCCGCCTGTTCGTCGAGCCGCTCGGCCTCCAGCACGTCCAGGACCGTGTTGCCGACCGCGGCCACCAGCGGGTCCGAGACGTGCGTGGTGAAGAAGAGGAAGCCGCGCTCGTGCGCCGTCTGTTCGATCTCCGGGCTGGTCACCACGGCGGCCAGCGGCAGGCCGGCGCCGAGCGTCTTGGACAGGGTCAGGATGTCCGGCACGACGCCGTCACGCTGGAACGCGTACCACTCTCCGGTGCGGCACAGCCCGGTCTGCGCCTCGTCGAGGATCAACAGCCCGCCCCGCTCGTGCACCTTGTCGCGCAGCGCCGCGAGGTATCCCGGCGGCAGGTCGATCACCCCGCCGGAGCTGAGGATCGGCTCGACGACGCACGCCGCCAGGCTGCCCACCGACTGGGCGTCGAACAGCTCGAACGCGAACTCCAGCTGACGCCGCCAGTCCAGCTCGCCGCTGGGAAGGGTGAAGTCGGGCCGGTACGCGTTCGGCGTGGGGATCGCGAAGTTGCCGGGCGCCGCCGGCCCGTACCCCTTGCGCCCTGAGCTGTAGGTGGCGCTCGCCGCAGCCTGCGTCATCCCGTGCCAGGACCGGGCGAACGAGATGATCTCGTGCCGGCCGGTGACCAGCTTCGCCATCCGGATCGCGGCCTCGTTGGACTCCGCGCCGGTGGTGAGCAGCAGGACCTTGTCCAGCGGTGCGGGCAGCGAGCCGGCGAGGCGGCGTGCCAGCTCGACCACGGGCCGGCTCAGCATGCCACTGAACAGATGGTCGAGAGTGGCTGCCTGCCGCTGGATCGTGGCTACGACGGCCGGGTGGGAGTGGCCGAGGATCGCGCTCATCTGCCCCGAGGTGAAGTCGAGCAGGCGGCGGCCGTCGGCGGTGAAGACGAAACTGCCCTCGGCGCGGTCGATGATCTCACGGACGAAGCTGCCCGCGCCGATGTAGCGGACCAGGTGACGATCGGCGTCGGACCAGAACGAATCAGCCATGGACCGACGCTAGGCAGCCCGGACAGGCACGTCCATCGCACATTTCCGCTGTCGCTGTTAAGCAAAGCCGTACAGTCGGCGGTCATGACGCTGAATCCATGGCGGCTGCGCCTGCTCGCCGACCTGGCGACCTACGGCACGGTCCGGGCCGTTGCGCAGCGCGGCAACCTGAGCCCGTCGGCGGTGTCACAGCAGCTGACCACGCTGGAGCGGGAGACCCGCACCGCGCTGCTGGAACGCACCGGGCGGCGGGTGCGGCTCACTGCGGCCGGAATGTTGCTCGCCGGCCGGGCTCGGGAGATCCTCGCCGCCATGGACGCGGCCGAGGCGGAGCTGCGCCGCCTCGCCGACGAGCCGGCCGGCACGGTCACCGTGGCCGCGTTCCAGAGTGCCGTGCAGGCCCTCGCCGAACCGGCGCTTGTCCGTCTCGCGGCCCGACACCCGGACGTGAGCGTGGTGTTGCTGGAGCTGGAGCCGCACGAGAGCATGCCGGCGCTGCGTCGCGGCGACGTCGATCTGATCATCACGACGGCCGACTTCGCCGGCGCCGAGCTCTCCCCGGAGATCCACCTGGTGCCGCTCGCCACCGACCCGATCGTGCTCGTGCTGCCCCCGGAACATCCGCTGACCAGCGCCGAGTCGGTCGACCTGGAGGCGTGCGCGCAGCAGCGCTGGACGTTCGACGTCGCCGGCTCGTACATGTCCGAGCTGTCCACCCGACTGTGCCGGGAGGCCGGCTTCGAGCCCGTCGTGATCTGTCGGTTCAACAACTACATGCTGGCGCTCCAGCACGTGGAGAACGATCGCTCGATCACCATGCTGCCGAGGCTGGCGGTGGACCCGCGATACCGGGTGGTGACCCGACCGCTGAGCCCGCCGTTGACCCGGCGCATCACCGCCGGGGTCCGGCGGCCGGCCGCGTCACGCCCCGAGGTGACGGCCGTGCTCAATGCCCTGAGAGCGGCTGACTGACCTGAGGACCTGCCTGTCTAGGGGATCGGCCCGTCGTAGTCCATCCAGAAGTCGACGGCGTCGGAACGGGGGCGCGGTGCCATCCCGCTGCGGCCAGCGAACTCCATGACGTGGTCGGGCGCTTGCTCGACCGTCGGCCAGGCCGGCAGGCCCGGTGCGTTGGGGTCGCCGGTGCGGACGAAGCTGACCCAGTACGCGCTCATCTGGTCGCGGAGCCGGTAGTCGGCCTCCGTGTAGTCGGCGGCGCTGTCGGCGCCGAGGTTGTCGTACGCGTACGCGACCTCCGCGCCGTGGTAGGCGCCGTACTTCTCAAGGCCCTTCTCGGGAGGGACGTGTGAGAAGAAGTAGAGGTAGGCGTCCGACTCACCCGTCTGCGTCTGCAGCTGAGCCCAGCGCCGCATGGCTCGGGTCATGATCTTGTCGGTTTCGGCCCGCAGGCGCGACTCGAGAACCTGCTGCGCTGTCTCCCCCGGATACAGATCGAGGAACCGATCCGCATCTGCACCGTATGTCTCGCGTGCGGACGACCGGTACTCGTCGACGTCCGTGTCCGGTGGGCTGGCCAGCGCGAGCGAGGCCTCGTCCGCGTTGCTGCCGACCAGGGTCGGCACGTCCAGTTGCTCTCCGGACGCGTAGGTCTCCGCCGGCGATCGCGTGAGCACGTGGCCGTCGACGGAGGGCTGCCAGTGCGCATCGAGCGTGCCCGCCGCGTCCAGGACGCGCTCGACGGGCATGTCGCGCATCTCCTCGATGGTCGCCCCACCCAGCTGCTCGCTCAGGCGGCGGCCGGCATCCTCCGCCGCCTCGCGCGTGTCAGTCTGGTCGCCCCGCTCGGTGTTCCCCGTGGTGCCCATGCACGCTCCGCTGCCGGCGATGATGCCGTCCACGAGGTCTTCGGCGAGTGGTGTGGCACCCAGGATGCAGACGCTCTCGCCACCGGCGGATTCGCCCGCGATCGTGACCTGGTCGGGGTCGCCACCGAATGCCGCGATGTTGTCGCGCACCCACGCCAGGGCGGCGATCTGGTCGAGGATCCCGTAGTTGCCCGACGCGTCGTGCGCGGACTCGGCGGACAGTTCGGGATGGGAGAGGAACCCGAGTACCCCCAACCGGTAGTTGATGGTGACGGTGATCACCTCGCCGCGGGAGGCGAGCGCCTCGCCGTCGTAGAGGGGGAGGGCGCCGGAGCCGGTCGCGAAGCCGCCACCCGGGATGTAGACGAGCACGGGAAGGTCCGCCGAGGCGGGTGTCGTACTGCGCCAGATGTTGAGGGAGAGACTGTCCTCGCTCACGGGATACGGATTGAGGAACGTGCCTTCCAGGGGCACCTCCACGATCTGCGAGAGCGCCCGCGTGAAGAACGTGGAGGTGCCCTGAACCGGAACGGCGGAGAACCGGTCCGCGGTGAACACCCCCTCGCGCGGCTTCGGCGGCTCAGGCGCACGCCAACGCAGATCCCCCACCGGAGCCTGCGCATACGGGATGCCCGCGAAGACCTCGACGGTGCGCTCGTCGTTGTAGACGCCGGTGACCGGCCCCTGCCGCGTCTGCACCGGCCCGGACGGCGAGCGGTCCTCGCCGCCTGCGATACGGGTCTGTGGCGGTGGATACGCGAACACCGCCGCCCCGAGGACGAGCGTCCCGGCGAGCAGCCACGCACCTGTCCGGAGCAGCGCGTGCCCTCGGGCCCACGAGCGCACTGTCGCACCGAGCACGACGAGCAGCCCCACGACAAGTACCCAACCCCACCACGGACTCCGGTTGAGCCACGCGAGCACGAACGCGATAGCCGTCAGCGGGAACAGGGGAACCCAGGGGAGGAGGGACCGCGCAAACCGTCGGCGCCCACCAGACCCGGCACCCTCCGGGACGACAGCGACTGGGCGCTGTTGCTGCTCGCTTCCCACTCTTCACTCCTGTTGCTGAATCGAGAACCGACACATGTGCTTCACCAGCGGGCGCACGGTGACGCGGTGGTCCTCGGCGGGGTTCCCAGGGCAAGAGTCGGCCGGCGATGGTGACCCCCGGCCCGGGTGTGGTCGACATGCACCAATGACAGCGCGGACGCGGTCGACCGATCAGTGGCGCCATGTCACAACCGCGTATGACGTGTGCCACTGGTAGTGGGCCCGGGCTGGCGGATACCCGACTTCGGCCCCGGCGAACGCGTGCTCTCGCAGCCGCTCGGTCTGCGCGGTGTCGGCCGCCTGGTCCCTGACGTGCCCAGTGATCAGCGGCGGCGCAGTGCCGGCTCGAGCAGGGCGGGCGGGGTGTCGTTCTTCTCATCGGCGGCGAGGTCGACTCCGGGAGCCACGATCGCGTCGATCGCGTCCAGCACGTCGGCCGAGAGCACCGTGTCCGCGGCGGCGAGCTGCGAGCTGAGGTGGTCCATCGTGCGGGGGCCGATGATCGCGCTGGTCACACCCGGATGCGCGGTGACGAAGCCGAGCGCCAGCTGGATCATGCTCAGGCCAGCCTCGTCGGCAACCGTGGCGAGCTGCTCGACGGCGTCGAGCTTGGCGCGGTTGGCGGGGATGCCGACGTCGAAGCGTTGCCGCATGAAGCCCGAGCGATTCGTGCTGATGTCCTGGCCGGCGCGGATCGCGCCGGACAGCCAGCCCGATGCCAGCGGGCTCCAGGCGAGCACGCCCATGCCGTACTCCTGGGTCGCGGGCAGCACGTGGGTCTCGATGCCACGCTGCAGGATCGAGTAGTTCGGCTGCTCGGTCACGTAACGGCTCAGACGTCCCTCGCGGGCGGCCCACTGCGCCTGCACGATGCGGTAGGCGGGGAAGGTCGAGGAGCCGAAGTAGCGGATCTTGCCCGCGAGCTGGAGGTCCGTCAGCGCCGACAGCGTCTCGTCGTCGCTGGTCGTCGGATCCCACCGGTGCATCTGGTAGAGGTCGACGTGGTCGACGCCGAGGCGGCGCAGACTGTTCTCCAGCGCGGTGACCAGCCAGCGGCGCGAGCCGCCCCGCTGGTTGCGGTCGTCGCCCATCGGCAGGGTCGCCTTGGTGGCCAGGACGACGTCGTCGCGGCGGCCGACGATGGCCTTGCCGACCATCTCCTCGGACTGGCCGCCGCTGTAGGCGTCGGCGGTGTCGATGAGATTGACCCCCGCCTGGAGCGCCGCGTCGACGATGGCGGTGGCATCCTCCTGGGTGGTGTTGCCGATCTTGCCGAAGTTCATCGCGCCGAGTACGAGGGTGCTGACCTGCACACCAGTGCGACCCAGGGTGCGGTACTGCATGGCTGTTTCTCCTTCACGTCCGGCGGTCCACGGTTTGGTGGCAGCCCGCCCGGTTCATTATGCTGAGCAAGCGGAACGCTGTTCCGATAGCCAACATACGGAACAACGTTCCGGATGACAAGGGGAGTGACGGAGGTAACGCGACGTGGCCGACATCGACAGTGGCTCGGAGCAACCGGTCCCGCGCAAGCGGGCCGACGCCCGGCGCAACGAGAGGGCCCTGCTCGACGCTGCCGCTGCGGCGTTCGTCACCTCCGGCGTCGACGTCCCCGTGCGGGACATCGCCGTACGGGCGGGCGTCGGCGTGGGCACGATCTACCGCCACTTCCCCAGCCGGGCCGACCTCATCGTCGCCGTCTACCGACACCAGATCGAGGCGTGCGCCGAGGCGGGACCGGCCCTGCTGGCCGACAGCGACACACCGCACGCCGCCCTGGCGCAGTGGATCGACCTGTTCGTCGACTTCCTGGTCACCAAGCACGGTCTCGCCGCTGCGCTACAGTCCGACGACGCCGCCTTCCAGACCCTGCACGCCTACTTCATCGACCGGCTCGTCCCGGTCTGCGACCAGCTCCTCGCCGCCGCCGTCGCCGCCGACGAGATCCGCCCCGACATGGACGCCTACGAGCTGCTGCGCGGCGTCGGCAATCTCTGCATCGGCGCGGGCAACGATCCCCGTTACGACGCACGCCGCCTGGTCGGCCTCCTCGTCGCCGGGCTTCGCGCCCGTTAGTGCGGTGTCCACGAAGTTCACCGGTGTCGGAGCCGTCGATTCACCGGCGGCGTGCGGTTGCCTGTCTCGGGCGCCGTACGACCTCAAGCTGCCGGCAAGGATGCCCACCTGCTCGGTCTGACACCCGGCCCCGAGGGTCTGGCGGGGGCCTTTCGACCGCCAGCTCCTCCGGGGACGCCGGGTTCCTCAGGGTCGGAGCGAGCACAGCATCAGCGCGGGATGGCGCGGGGAATCCGCGCGCCGTCGGGGTCAGCGGCTAGGACGACCCGGCTCGCCCGGCTGACCAGACCGTGATGACCGGTTTGCCCGGCGGGTGGCCGGTTCCACGGCCGCCAGCGCTTCGGCGCTCTGGCCGAGGTCGAACATGCGGTGGCGTCGGCGGCGCCGAGAGCAGCCGCCCGAGTCGTCCCGCTTGATCATCTCCGAGGTCCGGCCGCTGCGTGGTGGTCTGCTTGTCTCAACCGTCGATCGCGGCCATGTCGGCCTCGTCGTGGCGCTCGCCGGACGCCGGCGTCAGGCTGTTCAGCCGGGCGATCTGGCCTGCGGTGAGACGGATGCTGTCGGCGGCGACGTTCTCCTCCAGCCGGTGGACACGCTTGGTGCCCGGAATCGGCGCGATCCCCTCGCCCTGAGCGAGCAGCCAGGCCAGGGCGATCTGTGCCGGCGTGGCCCCTACCTCGTCGGCGATGTCGCGGACCTCGTCGACGATGCGCAGGTTGCGCGCGAAGTTGTCACCGGTGAACCGGGGGTTGGTACGCCGCCAGTCGGTGGCGTCGAGGTCGTCGAGGGAGCGGATGTCACCGGTGAGGAAGCCGTGCCCGAGCGGCGAGTAGGGCACCAGGCCGATCCCGAGTTCCCGCAGCGTGGGTAGCACGTCGGTTTCGGGGTCGCGGGTCCACAGCGAGTACTCCGTCTGGACGGCGGCCACCGGATGGACCGCGTGGGCCCGTCGGATCGTCGTCGCGGATGCCTCCGAGAGGCCGATGTGGCGCACCTTGCCCTCGGCGACAAGGTCGCGCAGCGCTCCTACCGTCTCCTCGATGGGGGTCTGGCGGTCCACCCGGTGCTGGTAGTAGAGGTCGAGGTGGTCGGTGCCGAGCCGCCGCAGCGACCCGTCCACGGCCGCGCGGATGGTGGCCGGACTGCTGTCCGGACCGGGCCTGCCGGTGTGCGAGACGAGACCGAACTTGGTGGCCAGGACCACCTCGTCCCGGCGGCCCCTGATGGCGCGGCCCACCAGTTCCTCGTTGACGTACGGCCCGTACACCTCGGCGGTGTCCAGATGCGTGACGCCGAGGTCCAGGGCGCGCTGGATGGTGCGGATCGACCCGGCGTCGTCGTGGCCGGCGCCGGTGTAGAAGACCGACATTCCCATGGCGCCGAGACCGATGCGGGAGACCTCGAGGTCTCCCAGCAGTGTGGTGTGCATCAGCTGGTCCTTCCGTGGATGGACGGCCGGTCCGCGCCCCCGAGGAGGCACACCCGGTTGAACTTGACCCATCAAGTTATAGTCGGCGGAACTTGAAACGTCAACAAGTGCCCTGTATCGTTCTCCTCATGGTCAAGAAGGGAACGGGGAGGTCTGCTCGACCCGTTGATGAAACGCGGTGGCTGAGTGACGACGAGCGGGCGGCCTGGCTGGCCAACTCGGCGATCATGATCAGCCTGCCGGCTGCCCTGGACGCACGGATGCAACGCGAGTCCCAGCTGACCTTCTTCGAGTACATGGTGCTCTCGGTTCTCTCCGAGGAACCGGAGCGCACCATGCAGATGAGCCGCCTCGCCGCTCGTACGGCGGCGTCGCTGTCCCGCCTGTCACACGTCGTCGAGCGGCTGGAGAAGCGCGGGCTGCTCGCCCGGGCCCGGGTCCCTGGCGCTGGCAGGCGCACCAACGCCGTGCTGACCGAGGTCGGCTACGAGGCGGTCGTGGCCGCGGCGCCGCGGCATGTCGCGGCGGTTCGGGAATACCTGATCGACCAGCTCGAACCCCACGAGTTGGCGACGTTGACGCGCATCGGCGCTGCGGTCGCCGCCGCCGTCAACCGCCCCGCGGCGTCGTCCGAACCGGCCGCGCAGTAGCCGCCGGCGGCCCGGGCTCAGCGCATCGGGTAACGCTCGGCGAACTTCCACCCGCTGGCGCTGGCCCGTACTCTCCGCCAGCGACGGAGGTCGCCCGTCGCGAAGACGTCGGGTGGGCCGCGGCGAGCCACGGGTGACCATGCCTGATCAGCATGGACATCGCCGTTTCCGTCTTCGACCGCATGCCGGATCCCTGCCACTGTCGAGTCCTGTCCGACCGGCGCCGCGCGCGCCGGACCACGGCACCGACAAGGAGCGATCATGGTGCTTTCGACACGCCGTCTGGTGGCGGCGGTGGCAGTGCTGTCCCTGGCCGGCTGCGGCCCCGCCGATGCCGCCGAGCCACCGGCACCCGACCGTACGGCGACGGCCACCGCCTCCACCGCCGCCGACCCGGACCGCGAGTTCCGGCGACTGGAGGAGAGGTTCGACGCGCGGCTGGGGGTCCACGCGATCGACACCGGCACCGGTCGCACCGTGCGGTACCGGGCCGACGAGCGGTTCGCGTACACGTCGACGTTCAAGGCGCTGGCCGCCGCCGAGGTCCTCGACGAGACCACCGACGCCGAGTTGGAGCGGGTGGTCCGGTACTCGGCGGACGACCTGGTGACCTACTCGCCGATCACGGAGCAGCACGTCGCCGAGGGCATGACGCTGCGGGCGATCGCCGACGCGGCCGTGCGGTACAGCGACAACACCGCCGGCAACCTGCTGTTGCGCCAGCTCGGCGGACCGCAGAAGTTCGAGAAGGAACTGCGCGAGGTGGGGGACAAGGTCACCGATCCGGCGCGCTACGAGACCGCGCTCAACGAGGCGAGGCCGGGTGACCGGAGGGACACCAGCACCGCGGCGGCCCTGGCCGAGGATCTGCGGGCGTACGCCGTGGGAGACGCCCTCGAACCGGCGGACCGCGACGTGCTCAACGGTTGGTTGAAGGGCAACACCACCGGCGGCGAACTGATCCGCGCCGGCGTGCCCGACGGCTGGGTCGTGGGGGACAAGACCGGCGCCGGCGGCTACGGCACCCGCAACGACATCGCGGTGATCTGGCCTCCGAACCGCGCGCCGATCGTCCTCGCGGTGCTGTCCAGCCGCGACCAGAAGGACGCCGAGTACGACGACGCCCTGATCGCCCAGGCGGCCGAGGTCGCCATCACCGCGCTGTGACGGCGTGTCGGCCCGCCCAGGGGCGCGCTGACGCCAGCCTGCCTGCTGCACCCGTGTGAATCGAGGTTGCCCAGAATGCCGATACGTAGGCACAGAATCCTGAACAACACCCTGTCGCTGATCGTCTGTGGAGTGTTGGTCGGCGTGGTGGTCGCGGCGGCCGCCTTCCCTCCGTTGGCGCTGTCCGGCATGGGGGCGAAGGCCGGCGCGCAGGCGTTCGGCGCCTTGCCGAGCGAGTTGACGGCGGCCCGCACGCCGCAGCTGAGCTATCTGCTCGCGTCCGACGGCAAGACCCCGCTCGCCACCATGTACGACGAGAATCGGCGCGACGTGAAACTGGGCGACGTGGCGCCGGTGATGCGCGCGGCGATCATCGCGGCCGAGGACCACGACTTCTACCGGCACAATGGGGTCGACCTGGCCGGCGTCGCCCGCGCGTTCGTCAACAACTCCTCCGGCGCCGGGGACCGGCAGGGTGCCTCGACTCTCACCATGCAGTACGTGCGGCTCGCCCTCGCGTACTCGGCGGACCACCCGGCCGACGTGGTCGCGGCGACGGAGGACACCAGCGCCCGCAAGCTGCGCGAGGTGCGGTACGCGCTCCAGGTCGAGAAGGATGTCGCCAAGGACATGATCCTGGAGCGCTACCTGAACATCGCCGCCTTCGGCAACGGTGCGTACGGCGTCTTCGCCGCCAGCCAGGTCTACTTCGGCAAGCCGCCGAGCAGGCTCAGCCTCGCGGAAGCGGCGCTGCTGGCCGGCATGGTGAAGGCACCCACCACCAACGACCCGACCACCCGCAGCGGCCGTCCGCTGGCACTGGAGCGGCGCAACTACGTGCTCGACAACATGGTCACGACCGGCGCCGTCACGCAGCCCGAGGCCGACGCCGCAAGGGCGGAGCCGATGGCGGTCAGGGACCAGCGTTCTCCGAACGGTTGCGTCGCCACGAACGAGAAGGGCTGGGGCTTCTTCTGCGACTACTTCTACCGCTGGTGGATGTCCCAGGAAGAGTTCGGCGCCACCGCGTACGACCGGGAGCGGCTGCTCAAGGGCGGCGGCTACCGGGTGGTCACCACCCTCGACGTTCAGGCGCAGCGCGGTGCCGACCGGGCCGTACGCAAGGCCAAGAGTGAGACCGCCAGGGAAGCCGCCATGGTCGCCGTGGTCGAACCCGGCACCGGCCGCGTCCGCGCCCTCGCGGTGAACCGCACCTTCCGGATCGACGACCCGGAGAATCCGGTCAACAAACCCCACAGCGACCCGGCACAGCGCTCGAAGAACCGGTTGGGAAACTACCCCAACACGGTGAACCCGTTACTCACCGGTGGTGACGGCATCACCGGCTACCAGGCCGGCTCGACCTTCAAGATCTTCACCGTCGTCGCCGCCCTGGAGCAGGGCATCCCCCTCAGCCACACCATCGACTCGCCACAACGCTTCCGGTCGGAGTACGTCATCGACCCCGCCAGTCCCACCGCGTGTCCCGGGACCTCCCGCTACTGCCCCAGGAACGCCGACCACAAGGCCGGTGGCGTGCTGAACATGTGGAGCGCGTTCGCCAGGTCGACGAACACCTACTTCGTCCCACTGCAGCAGCAGGTCGGCGCGGAGAACGTGGTCGACGTGGCCAAGCGGCTCGGCATCCAGTTCCGGGTCACCCGGGAGGACCAGTGGGCCGACGACCGGGCGGCCGCCCACGACTGGGGCGCGTTCACCCTTGGCGTCTCCGCCACGACCCCGCTGGAACTGGCCAACGCGTACGCGACGCTTGCCGCGGACGGCACCTGGTGTGCGCCGACTCCGGTGCAGGAGATCCGCGGCCTGGACGGCAGGACCCTGGACATCGCCGAGCCGCGCTGCGAGAAGCGGGTCGACACCGACGTGGCCCGCGCCGCCGTCGACGTCGCCCGCTGCCCGGTCGGTGACGACTCAGCGACCAGCAGGTGCGGCGGCAGCCGCACGGCCGCGCAGGTGAGGGCCGCGGTGAACGCTCCGGTCGCCGGTAAGACCGGCACCACCGACCTGGAGAACTACGCCTCCATGGTGGCGATGACGAAGCAGTACGCGGTGGCCGGGATCCTTACTGACCCGGATTGGCCGCAGACGACGGTGAAAATGCGGCACCAGCAGCGCGACGGCATCAATCCGCCCGTCTACGAGACCCTGGCGGCGGCGATGCACGGCATGCCCCGCGTCGACTTCCCACCCGCACCGGCGGACCTCGCCGGGTGAGGCAGTCCGGACGCCCACCGAGGAATGTCACGCTGAGGTGGTGACGCGGTGGCACTGCACGCCGGACGCGGTCCGCGCTGGAATGGGATGTCCAGCATCTTCGAAAGGAATCCCCCCGATGAGCGCGCCACGATCCGACGGATCGGCCGTCGACAGTTCCCGGCCCTTCGGTGCCCACCTGCGAATGAGCTGGTGGAAGCCGCTCGTGGTCATCCTGGTGCCGCCGCTGGTGATGCTGCTTCTGCAGGTGGTGCTCTACCAAATCGTGGGCGTCATCGAGGGCAGTGACGACCCGATGTCGGCCGACTTCACGCCGTTGAAGTTGTTGGCCGTCAACATCAGCATCGGCGCGGCGGGCTTATTGGCGATCCTGCTCCTGGTGTGGATGGCCAAGGTGCCGTGGCGGAGCCTGGTCAGCTTTCCCCGGGCCTTCGACGCCCGCCGCCTGACGTACTACCTGATCGCGGCGGCGTTGCTGGTGGGTGCCGGGATCGGTGTCGTGGCGCTGGTCGCGCCCGACTCCCCGGGCTGGACCGCCTTCGGTGTCACCGGCACGACGATCGGGGTGCTGGTGGTCACCGTGCTGAGTACGCCGCTGCAGGCCGCTGGCGAGGAGTTGATGTTCCGCAGCGCCGTGCTGCCCTCCGCCGCGTCCTGGGTGCGTGCGGTCCGCCCCGCCCTGGTCGTCGGGCTCGTCGTCTCCGGCCTGGGCTTCGCCGTGGTCCACGGTTCGACCGACCCCTGGCTGTTCGGCTACTACACGTTCATCGGCGTCAGCACCGGCGTGATGGCCATCATCAGTCGCGGCATCGAGGCGCCGGTCGCCTTCCACGTGGCCAACAACGCCCTGTTCGGGATCGTCAACGCGGTGCTGGCCGACGGCGAGCCCTACGCGATCGACCGGTCCAGCGACTCGGGTGACGCGACGCTGCTGATCCTCGGTGCGGTCAACGTCGCCATGGTGGTGCTGGTCTGGCTGCGCGAGCGGCGAGCCCGGGCCGCGAGCGCGGGCTAACCCCACCAGGGCAGGGTGCCCGTCCGCAGGTGGTCGTGCAGGCTCCGGGCGACCTGGGCCATCGTCGCCTCGCTGCCGGGCTGTGCGACGGCGGGCACCCGGGAGGCGGTGAGCGCGGCGACCGCGTACGACTGCCCGTCAGCATGATCCACCACCCCTACCTCGTGGCGCAGGTGCAGCAGGGTGCCGGTCTTCGACGACCAGCGGGACGCGTCGGAGGTGAAGTCGGGGGCGAGTCGCTGCCGGTGCAGGTTGTCCGCCATCAGCGCCCGTACGCGGGCAGCGGTGCTCTCGCGGATCGTCGAGGGCCGCCAGAGGGCGTGCAGCAGGTCGACGAAGGCCCGTGCCGAACCGGCGTTGGCGCGGGTGACGTCGAGCTGGGCGACGGGATGGCCCTGCCCGGGGGTCGCCGCGCCGATGGCGAGGGAATGGGCCAGGTGCACGTCGTCGGGGCCGAGGCGTTCCGCTGGCGTCTCGGCGAGGTCGCCGACCCGGTGCCGCACGGCGATGCCCTCGATCCGCAGTCGCCGCAGTTCGGCGGCGACCGCAGCCGGCGGGACGAGGTCGAACAGGGCGTCGGCGGCAACTCCGTCACTGACGGCGGTGCTCAGGTAGAGCAGGTCGTCCACGGAGATCCGGGCGGGATGGCGGAAGCGACTGAGCCCGGTCGGGCCGGGCGTGGTGATCCGACCGGGCGCGACGTCGACCGGCGTCGCCGGGTCGAGTTCCCCGCGCCCGATCCCCTCCAGAACGGCGACCGCCAGCGGCACCTTGACCAGCGACGCCGACGGGTACAGGGTTTCGGCGTCGAAGCCGATCTCCTGGCCGGTGTCGAGGTCGCGGACGAGGAAGGAACCGCGCAGTCCTGCCTCGTCGAGCAGGTCACGCGCGTTGCGGACGACGGTGGTGGCGCTCATTCCGCATCTCCTGTCGAGTGGTCAGCGGTTGCGCCACCCCCGGTCGACCCTGGCTGGCCGGCGGCCGCACCCAGGCATCGGGCGACGTCCGCGTACAGGACGGTGCGGAGCTGGTCGAGGTCCTCGCGTGCCCCGGCGGCGACGTCGTAACCCCGTAGGAGCCGCAGGCCGGCGAGGGGGCACCAGTGCAGCGCGAAGTCCTCGGCCTGCTGACGGGAGCACAGCAACAGATCGGGGGAGCCGAGGGCCGCTGCCGCGGCGTCGACGAGGGACTGCGTGACCGACACCTGAGCCGGTGCCAGGCCGGCCGACTGGCCGGCGCGGGTCAGCGGATCCCGCAGGTGCGCGACGTCGTCCTCGGGCTGGATGAGGATCCGGCGGCGTGCCTGCGTACGGGCTCGGCCGGCGCGCAGCGTCTCCAGGAACACCGTCGGCGCCGGGAAGGGAGCCCGGGCAGCCAGTCCGAGCGGCACCCGCCAGAGCGCCGTCGCTTCCGGAACCGCCACGATCCCGGTACCGACCTCAAGGGTCTGGCAGAGCTGTTCGCGCTCCTGCGGACCGGCCGGCCGTACCTCCAGGTGGATCCGCTGCCGTCGGGCCGCGGCCACCAGGGCGGCGAGGCGGTGCGGCGCACAGATTTCGGGTACGGCGACCCGCAGCGGCCGCAACCGGGCCCGCTCGGCGTCGTCGGCCATGGCGTCGGCGAGGTCGACCAGGCGTCGCGCCGTCGGCAGCATGTCCTGCCCGAACGGGGTCAACCGGACCGCGCGGGAGGTCCGGTCGAACAGCCGCGACCCGAAGTGCGCCTCCAGCGCGGCGATGCGGCGGCTGGCCACCGACTGGGGGATTCCCGCCGCTGCGGCACCCGAGGTGAAGCTGCCGTGGCCGCTGACGGCGACGAAGGCCCGACACGCGGCGACGAGGTCCATCCCGCCAACCTATACCCGGAACGCATGGGTGGGGTCGCGGGGATCGAGACCGGCATCGTTCGTCGGCGGCCCGAGACGCCGCCGGACTGACCGACACCCGCATCGCCCGCCTGGCGCTCGGGGTCGGGCCATACGATTCAGCGGGCGCCCAACCAGGAGGACGATTCAGGATGCGGAAAACAACGTCGGCTGCCGCGATCCGGGTGCTGGTGACCGGTGTACGCGGCAAGACGGGCGCACCACTGGCGGAACTGCTCGTGGCGCGGCGAGGCGTCGAGGTGCGCGGCGGCACCAGCGATCCGTCCAGACCCGGCGTCAGGGGCGTGCACCCCACCGCCTTCTCGTGGGACGAACCGTCCGGGTGGGCGGCGGCGACCGACGGTGTCGACGCGGTCTACCTGGTCCGGCCGGACCGCGCGGACGCGCCGGAACTCATCGGCGCGCTGCTGGCCCAGATGTCGCCCCGGACCGAGGTCGTGCTGCTGTCCGACAAGGACGGCGGCCACCCGGGCACTGACCAGCCGGGGCCTGCCGGCTGGGCTCCACGCGTCGAGCGAGCGGTCCGCGACAGCGGGCGTCCCTGGACAATCCTGCGGCCGGGCTGGTTCATGCAGGTCTTCACCGACCCGCGCTTCTACCGTGACCAGATCACCGGTGCCGGACAACTGCCGTTTCCCAGCGGCGACGCCTTGGTGGCCTGGACCGACGCACGGGACATCGCGGCCGTCGCCGAACGGGCTCTGCTCGATGTCGGGCACGCCGGTCAGACGTACCAGATCTCCGGTCCGGAGGCCCTGTCGTTGCCGCGTACCGCAGAGTTGCTCTCCGTCGCGGCGGGACGTCCCGTGACCCACCTGGACGTGACCATCGACGAGGCCGTTGCCGGCTCCGAGGGCTTCGAGCGAGACCTCTCCGCGCTGACGTTCGAGCGTGTTCGCGCCGGCGGTTTCGCCGACGTGACCGACACTGTCGAACACGTCACCGGGCGTCCGGCGCGTACGCTGCAGACCTTTCTCCACGACGCCTTCCGCTCCTGAACCACGGTCCTGGCCGCCGACGGCCCGAGCTGCGGCACCCGCGCGACGGTCGCCGGTCCTCGATGTGCTCAGGTCAACAGGGTCCGCCAGTAGAACCAGAACTGCTCGCCGATGAGCGCGACGACGATGAGGTACCAGGTGGTCAGGACGACCGTGTGGTACCGCAGCAGCGCTGTCCCGCGGGTGGCGAACAGCTGCTCGTGGTGGATGTTGTACAGGGTGACGTACCAGAAGATGGCGATGGTCACGACCCAGACCACCATGCAGTACGGGCACAGCGCGCCGATGCGGTAGAGGCTCTGGAAGATCAGCCAGTGCACGAACCCCAGGCCGAACGCCGCGCCGATCTGCAGGCCGAGCCAGAACCAGCGCGGCAGCCGGGCGCCGGCCAGGACCGCGACCCCGATGGTGGTCACCACGCTGAACCCGATGATGCCGATCAGTGGGTTGGGAAAGCCGAACGCCGCCGCCTGCGGGGTGCTCATCACCGAGCCGCAGGACAGGATCGGGTTGATGCTGCAACTGGGGCGGTAGCTCGGATCGGTGAGCACGTTGATTTTCTCGATGGTCAGGGTCAGCGCGGCAGCTGCACCGATCGCACCGCCGATGGCCAGGACCCAGCCGATGATCCGCGCGGCGAACGGCTCGGCCGGATCCGGCGAGACGCGGATCCGCTCCTGCGCAGTGGTGGCCTGCCGGCTCATCCGGCGAGAGCCGCGTCGACGGCGGTCTTGAGGCCGGCGTACGTGGGCTGGCCGTCGAAGCGTTGGCCGTTGATGAAGAAGGTCGGGGTGCTCTGGACGCCTGCTGCGGTCCCGTCGCTCTGGTCGTCGCGGATGCGGGCAGCGGTGGCCGGGTCGTCGCGGTCGGCGCGGAATTTCGCCATGTCGAGGCCGAGCTGTTGGGCGTAGCCCTCGAAGACGGCCGACTTGTCCTGCTGCTGGCCGCCCCATGTGGACTGGGTCTCGAACAGCTTGACGTACATCTGCTCGAACTTGCCTTGACGGGCTGCGGCCTCGGCAGCGAGGGCGGCGTTCTGTGCGTTGGCGTGCTGGGACAACGGGAAGTTGCGGACCACGTAGGTGATCTTGCCGGCGTACTCCTGACGGAGCTTTTCCACGCCGGGGAACGCCTGCCCGCAGGACGGGCATTCGAAGTCGAGGAATTCGACGATGGTGACCTTGCCGTCGCCGGCGGACGTGAGCCGATGGCTGTCGGCCCGCACGATCCGGTCGCCAGCTGCTTGCTGGGCTTTGTCGCTGCTGTTCTGGACGTAGACGAAGAGCGCTGCGAGGCCGACGAGCACCACTGCCAGGAGGCCGACGGTGATCCTGCTGTTGGTGCTCATGCGTCGGGTACGCATCGACTTGGCGGCTTTGTCGGCGGCCTTCCTGGCGCGGTCCGTTGCGACACCGCCGCTGCGGCCCTCGCCGACGGTCGGCCGGCTGCCGCGGTTGCGCTTCTTGGACATCCGTGGATCCTCCACCCAGTTCTTCGTCGCGCACCGTCCGTCTGCGAACGGGTGCCGACCTGTTGGTCGTGTGGGACGGTGCCGGAGTTCCGGGGGCGGCCGAGGAGGGTCAGACCCGGACCGTCGTCGACCGCCCGCTGACCAGCGGCCGGCCGCCCGTACCTCGACGGGCGGCCGGACCGGTGGGTCAGGAACCGGCGGGCGCCGGAGACGTGGGCGCCTCGGCAGGTCGTCGGCGTCGGGACACCGCGCCGACGACGACGTCGATGACGAGGAAGGCCAGCAGGGTGAGCCCGAACAGCGGCAGCGCCCAGCCGACCGCCGCCACCACGGGTACGCCGATGAGCAGTGCCCAGAGCGGCAGGCCGCGGACACCACCGCGGGCGGGTGGGGTGCCGGTGAGTGCTCGTCGGTCGGTGCGGGTGGGTCGGCGTTGCCACCACATGCGGTAGCCCCAGACGATGACGCAGAGCAGCCCGAGGGCGAGTGCGGCGAGCAGGATCTGGTTGATCGGTCCGAAGAGGATCCCCATGTGGGCTTGGATGCCCAGGCCGCTGAGCTGGGCCAGCAGGGGCCAGTCGGCGAAGTCGCTGCGGGCGGTGACCTGACCGCCGGACGGGTCGACCGCGACGCGGTCCTTGGCGACCGGCCAGGTGTTGTCGACCTGGGTGACGGTCCAGGCCGAGCCGGGCTCGGCGGCCGGGGCGATCTCCACCGGGCCGGAGAGGCCGGCCCCGCGGGCGGCCGCCGCGACGCGGTCGAAGGCTGCCGACTCGACCACGCCTCCGGCTCCGGAGGCACCGTGCTGGTGGCCGCCGCCGCTCTCCGCCGGCTCCGTCGGGACCTCGGTGAGACTGGTGGAGATCTCCGGTGCGCGGGCCTGTAGTGCGTCGAGGCCGGCGCCGAAGTTCGCCCCGGCGTAGCGGGACCAGGTCAGGCCGGTGGCGGAGAGGAAGAGCAGGCCGATGGTGAGCCAGATGCCGGTGGTGGCGTGCCATCCCCGGGTCCGGCGGACACCCTTGCCGGCGGACAGGTCCGGTACGAGCAGGTGCCGGGCGGTGGCGCGGGCGGCGCTGCGGCGACGCCACCACAGGATGACCCCGCCGAGGGCGAGCACCCAGAGCCAGCTCGCCGCCAGCTCGGAGTAGTGCCGGCCCACCACGCCCAGGTGCAGGTTGCGGTGCAGGTCGTCCAGCCAGGTGGTGGCCGGGGTGGAGCCGAACCAGGTGGTGAGCTGCCCCTTGACCTGCGCGGTGTACGGGTCGACGTAGACGGTGTGCTGCTTCTCGCCCAGTTCGGGCAGGGAGAACGTCACCCGGGTGGTCTGGTCGCCGTCGCCGGGCTGCACGGTGGCGATGCTGCCGTCCGGGTGCGCGTTGCGGGCGGCTCCGACCTGCTCGGCCAGGGAGACGGGACGGTCACCTGGCTGCGCGACTGTCAACTGGTCGCCGTAGAGGACCTGGTCGAGCTGCGGGGTGATGGTGAAGGCCAGACCGGTCAGCGCGGCGGTCACCAGGAACGGCGCGACGAGGACGCCGGCATAGAAGTGCAGCCGCAGCAGCAGCGCGCCGAACGGCGACGCGCGCCGGACCGGTCTGGCCGGGGCCACGGTAGTCGTGGAAGGCTCCGGCGTCGCCGCGCCGGACAACTCGGTAAGAGACATAGTGATCCGATCGGGATTAGCGAGAAGCACCGCTAAGGTGTTTCCCCTGCTGGCATGGTCGCCCGTGGCTCGTCGCGTCAGCTCCGGTCCTGTGAGGTAGTCGGAGAGAGCGTCCGAATGGTTCCCGAGAATTCGACAGACCAGCAGGCGGCCGCGGTCAGTGCTGGTCGGACCCGCCCCTGCGCAGCGGATCACCGTCCGCACGCCCCGCCGCGGCAAGGAACGCGTTGTAGCGGGCGAGGTCGTCCTCCTCGCCGGTGGCGTCGGCCCGGTCGGCGGCCCGGTCGAGGCGGGCCTGTTCGCGCTGGTCGGCGCGGATCCACTGACGAATGAGGACGATCATGACGACGGCGGCGGGCAGCTCGCCGAAGGCCCAGGCGATGCCGGCGCCGAGCTTCTGGTCGGTCAGCAGCGACGACGCCCACGTGGGGTGCACGGCGGTGTACCAGTCGGGAGCGATCAGGGTGGTGGTCTGCATGAGGACCAGCCCGAAGAAGCCGTGCGCCATCATCGACGCCAGATGGAGGACCACGAGTAGGGGATGCGGGAGGCGTCGGCGGCCCGGGTCGACGCCGATGAGCACCCAGAACAACAGGTAGCCGGCGATCACGAAGTGGGTGAGCATCGCCAGGTGTCCGAGGTGGGAGCGCATCAGGACGCCGAGCAGGTTGCTGAAGTAGAGGCCGAACAGGCTGGCGGTGTAGATGCCGAGCGCGACGAGCGGGTGCGTGAGCAGCTTCGTGACGCGGCTGTGCACCAGGATCAGCAGCCACTCCCGGGCACCGCGTACCTGCGGATCGGTTGGTCGGCGAAGGGCGCGTAGGGCGAGGGTGACCGGTGCGCCGCCGACCAGCAGGATCGGCACCAGCATGGACAGCACCATGTGTTGGGCCATGTGCGCGCTGAACAGCACGTACGCGTAGCGGGCGACGCCGAGGTTGGTGGTCGCGGCGAGCAGCAGCAGTCCGCCCACCCAGCTCGCCGTCCGGGCGACCGGCCAACCATGCCCTGCGGAATGCATCCGTCGCACGCCGGCCAGATATCCACCGATGCCGAGGACGCAGAGGGTCAGGAAGAACATGTCCGGTAGCGGCTGCCCGAGCAGGTTGCCCGGGGTGGGTGCGCTGGGCATCGGGAACCCGAGTAGATCGGTGATCGGATCGGCGTCGACACCCGAGTCGGGGATGGGCGTGGGGCTGCGCGACAGCGCCACCGCCAGCCCCACTGTCGCAGCGAACACGATCAGTTCCCCGGCGGCCAGTCGGCCGAACGCCCACCGCCGCCCGGCCCGCAGCGCGGGCAGGGTCCGGGACCGGTGTGCCGCGCCGAGCGCGCCGAGGATCAGCAGCGCGGCGAGTTTGCCGAGCACCAGCCAGCCGTAGCGGGACTGCCAGAGTTGCTCCACGGCGCCGAGACGGACGGCGGCGTTGGCGGCTCCGCTCACCGTCACGGCGACGAAGCAACCCAGCGCGAGGCGGCTGTACCGGACGGCGGCGTCGGCCAGCAGTCGGCTGCGCCGCACCATCAACAGGGCGGCGAGACCGCCGACCCACACCGTGGCAGCGAGAACGTGCAGGGCCAGGCTGGTCACCGCGATCTGGTGGTTGCCCGCCCCGGCGGCGTGACCGGTGAACGCCGGAGGTAGCACCGCCACCAGCGCCAGGGTCGTGACCGTCGCGGCAAGCCCTCGGGACACTCCGACGCGCGCCAGCAGCGCCACGGTCAGCGCCAGCCCGGCCTGCAGCATCAGCGACTGCCCTTGGGAGATCGTGGTGGCGAAGCTGACGACCGTCGCGGGCTTGAGCGTCTCCAGAGGTTGCCCCAGCAGGTCGGAGACCGTCAGCACCATCAGCGTCAGCGCTGCGGTCGCCCAACCCAGCGCGGCCAGGCCAGCCCGCCGCAGAAGCAGGTAACCGTGGGGCGAGACGCTGCCTCCGTCGCCGGGCAGCAGGAACGCGGCGGTCACCAGCATGCCGACGGCGCCGGTGGCGAGGCCGTCGCAGAGCAGCCGGATGAACGGTAGCGCCCAGGTGGTGGCTGGTCCCGCGTCCGGCAGGCCGGGTATCGCGTCGGTGAGGGCACCGCCGACCCGGAGTCCGAGCAGCAGCACAGCGACCCCGGACGCGCAGATGGCCGCCACGCTCAACCAGCCGAACGCGGCGGATCCGGCGCGGTGGGCATTGGACCGGGACGGTCCGGTGGGTAGGGCGACCGGCCCCGCTGACGTCGCGACGGTGGTCCGGGCGTTACCGCGATCGTCGGCGGCGGACGGCCGGGAATCTGTGTGGGACACGTGTGGACCTTGACCTGTGAAGTGATGAAGTGACGCGCTCCCGGAAGAGCGGTCCGGTCACTGACGCCTCGCCCGCCGCCACAGCAGCCCGGCGCTCACGGCGACGAGGACGGCGAGTACGGCGCCGGCGACGAGGATGCCCACATTCGGGCCGCTGCCGGATTCCACCGGGGAGGCCGCGGGCGCAGCGTCGGATGTGTTGACGATCGGCGCGGCGCTGGAGTTCGGGTCGGCCACGGTGAACGGGTACGACCCCTGCACCGGGTGCCCGTCGGTGGAGACGACCCGATAGGCGACGGTGTACGTGCCATTGGGTAGCGCTTCGGTGAGCTGGACCGATCCCTTGGCGCCGCCGACGACCGGGTCGCCGGTGGGAACCTTCCGTTTGGCGGCGTCGGTGAGCACGATGGTGGTGAACGTCGGGTCGAGCCGCTCGACGAATTCGAGCACGATCTCGGTCGGCGCACTGGCCAGCGTCGACTCCTGGACCGGCGTCGCCGACCGCAGCGTGTTGTGCGCCCACGCCGGGCTGGCCGGGAGGAGCAGTGCCACGACGACGGCGAGCACGGCTGCGCCGAGCCGGACGACGGTGGGCCGGGACGACGGTACGGTCACGACGAGACTCCAGTCGGCGCGGTTCATCCGAGCACCTGCTCCCCGACCCATCCTCCTGGTTGGCAGCCGGGCGGGATGGCGAAGACGGCGGAGCCGATCGGGGTGGTCCACTCGTTGAGCAGGTCCCGCTCGGCCAGCCGGCGCTGGATCGGCAGGAACTGCCGGGCGATGTCCGCCTGGTACGAGGTGAAGATCAGGCCGGCGTCGGCGTGGCCTTCACTGTTCGGGACCCCGTCGTAGTTGTAGGGCCGGCGCAGGATCTTCAACCGGTCGTCGGTGACGTGCGCGCGGTTCATGTGGGAGAAGTCGGGGATGACGGTGAGCCCGTCCGGCCCGGTGGCGGCGAAGTCGGGCTCGTCGTGTTCGGCTTTGCCGGTGAGCGGGGCGCCGGTGTCGAGC
This sequence comes from Micromonospora sp. WMMD961, assembly GCF_029626145.1. Lineage (NCBI taxonomy): Bacteria > Bacillati > Actinomycetota > Actinomycetes > Micromonosporales > Micromonosporaceae > Micromonospora > Micromonospora sp. WMMD961. Next base: position 4,925,709 of record NZ_JARUBJ010000002.1, on the reverse strand, counting down.
CGCCGGCCGACGGCGAGTTCCCGGTCGGTGCGGCCGAGCAGGTCCCAGGTCTCCATGTTCATGCTGATCCGGCGTAGCACCAGGGTGGTGCTGTCGCGCAGCCACGCCGGGCCGTCCGGCACCCAGACGGCGGAGTCCATCGGCGCCCCCGGCCGCGGGTTGGCGGTGCCGTCGAGTTGACCGAACAGGTTGCGTTGGGTGTGGCCGCCCGGCTCGACGCCGGGGCTGCGCCGGAAGCCCTGCTGCACCCACCGGACGGTGGCGAACGGCCGGCTGTCCTTGATCAGGACTCGCTGCGCGTGCGCGACCGTGATCGCGTCGTCCGCACAGATCTGCAGCAGCAGGTCACCGCCGGACCAGGCCGGTTGGAGGCGGTCGATGCGGAACGCGGGTAGGTCGCTGAGCGATGCTGGCCTTCGGTCGTCGACGCGGGCGGCACGGTAGAGGCCGGGGCCGAAGCCGAAGGTCACGGTCAGCCGGGCGGGCAGCAGCCCGAGTTCGGCCTCGGTGTCGGCCAGGGCCGGCTTCCCCTGGGTGAGCCGGGCGGCGTCGTCGGTGAGCAGCCGCAGCAGCCGGCCCAGCGCGGCCCGGTCCGTGCCGGTGCGCAGGGTGAGCGCCACGAACGAGGCGTGTGCCTGCGGTTCGGTGGCCACCCCGGCCTGCCGAACGCCGTGAAACGGCTCGACCAGAGCGCCGACGGTCGCCACCGGCGTCGTGTCGGCGGTGGCCACCGAGGGTGGTCCGGTCTCCCCAGCGCGGGCTGCGGCAACCGCGGCGCCACCGGCCAGTACCCCGCCGGCGGCCAGAGCCCCGCCGGTGAGCAGGCCACGCCTGCTCACCGGCCGGACAGGTGGCGTTCCGGTCACGATGCCGGGCTCATGCTCATCTCCGGCGTGGCGCTCATGCTGGGCATCGGCTGGCCGTGCCCGGGGGCGTAGCTCTCCTGCGCGCCGGTGAACGGCTTGGCCACCGCGGTGAACTGCTGGGTCTTACCGTCGGCGAAGGTCAGCGTGAAGCTCAACTCGTCACCGGCCTGCACAGGCTTGGCGAGGTTCATCAGCATCAGGTGGTCACCGCCGGGCTCCAGCGCGTGCGTGCTCTTCGCCTTGATCACGATGCCGCCCTGCTTGGCCTGCATGACCATCGTGCCGTCCTTCATGGTCATCTCGTGCAACTCCATCGGCGACACCGACGTCGTGGCACCGGTGACGGTGACATCCGTGTCGCCGTCGTTGACCAGGGTCCCGAAGGCCGCCGTCATCCCCTTGTCGGCCGCCTTCACCCACGGGTCACGGATCGTGACCACACCGGCGGCGGCGCTCGCCGACACCGACGGGCTCGATTCCGCGGCCGACGGCGAGTCGGACGAACCGCACCCGGCGGCACCGAACGCCACGAGCGCAGCGACGGTGGGCAGGATGACGGCCGCGCGTCGGCGCGATCCGAAGGGACTGATGGTGCGCATGAATCATCCTCCGATGGTTGTTGCTGCTTGGTTGGTCGGTTGCCGCAGCCGGAAAGTTCCGGGCTGGCACGTAATCGCCGTCACCCCACTCCCTGTCGGTGCGACGGCACCCCGGCGTAGCGGTTACGCGTTCGGGCAGGTCAGGCTGCTGATCGGTCACTGACCTGTGCGGTGCCAGGGTGCGGTGGTGCCAGTCGCAGCCCGGGCGGGGTGGCTGGCGGATCGTCGCCGGCGGCGAGGTGCCACGCTGGGCGTTCGGTCCGGCCCTGCGTCGGCGGGCCGTCGAGGCGCCGCCTGGTCCGCGACAACGCGACGACGATCAGGTAGCCGGCGAGCAGGAAGCCGTGGCTGACCAGCCGGGAGGGCTCTACCCGACCGGTCAACAGGTCATTGACCGAGAGCAGTAGCAGGGTGCCGACGAAGGCACTCAGTGTCGGCAACAGTCCGGCGGGAGGCGTACGCCGGGCCGCGACGAAGAGGAAGCCGGCGCCGACGGCGATGTTCCAGGCGGCGGCCTCGTGCCACAGGTGTCCAGAGCTGAGGGTGCCGATGGGGTCGTGGGCGTGCGTGGCGGACGGGCCGCGACCGATCTGCGCCAAGCCCAGCACCAGCTGAAGAGCGCCGATGAGAGCGAGCCCGGCCCGCATGGCCAACACGAGCCGGTATCGCAGTCGTCGAGGGGTGGGGAGTGTGGCCAGGATGACGTGGCTGAGGTCGGGCACGGGTGCGCTCAGCCTGAGCCGAGTGCGCCGGGTCACCGCCGCGGCTTGGTCGTACCACCGCCGGCAGGCCGCGCAACCATCCAGGTGAGCCTCCGCCCGGGCTTGTTCGGCGGGGGTCTCCTCGCCGTCCAACTGCGCCGACAGGATCTCACGCCACTGCTCGCACCCCATGTACCGGTAGTCGGTCGAGTGGGGGCCCTGGTTCCCAGGACAATCCGCGATGTGGCGTCGTCGCGTTGGTTGCTGTCAGCTGGCGGCCTTGCCGTGCTGTCGCCGCACCGGCTGAGGGTTCGCGTTGACCGCGACGACCAGGTCTTCCCGGGCTCGGGCGACCCGGGAGCGGATGGTGCCGACCGGGCACCCGCACACCTCGGCGGTCTCGGCGTAGGACAGGCCGAGGATCTGGGTCGCCACGAACGCTTCGCGTCGGTCCGGTGCCAGCGAGGACAGGAGATCGTCGAGTACGACCGCACCGTCGAAGGTGCTGCCCCGCGCATCGGGGGCGTCGTGCCAGTCCGACAGGTGGGTGGTGCGGGGACGCCTCGTCACCGCGCGGATGTGATCTACCGTGACCTTGCGGGCGATGCCGAGCAGCCAGGTCCGTGCCGACGAGCGCGCGGCGAATGACGGCAACGAGCGCATCGCCCGCAGATACGTCTCCTGGGTCAGGTCGTCGGCCTCGGCAGGGCTGACCAGGTTGGCGACGAACCGCCAGACGTACTGCTGCGTCGCCCGGACGAAGCGGGTGGCCGCTTCCTGGTCGCCCCGGCCCGCCGCGAGAGCCGAAGCGGTGATCTCGGCATCGTCGTCGACCACCTGGTACCTCCGTGTCCGGTTGTGCCGGCGTGCTGAACACCACGACCCGATCAGGGGTTGACGACGTTGTCGTAGGTTCCGGATGAGCCTACGTCACCGCTGCCCTTATCGATACGGATGAACTCGTTCAGTGGATCAATATGTGGCGGCTGTCGTCGTATGCTGCTCCACCGTCTCGCCAGATCTCAGGTGCGCCGGCCGCCAGCGGAACAGGCGCAGGCTGTTGAGAACGACGAGCACGCTGGAGCAGGCCATTGCGGCGGCGGCGAGCATTGGGGTGACCAGCCCGACGGCGGCCAGCGGGATCATCAGGCTGTTGTAGGCGAACGCCCAGAACAGGTTCATCTTGATGGTGTGCAGGGTCGCCCGGGCCAGGGTCAGCGCGTCGACCACGGCGGTAAGGTCCACGGTGCCCGCGTGAGCGCGGACGATCGTCACGTCACTGGCCTCGATGGCGATGTCGCTGCCGGTCGCGATCGCCAACCCGAGGTCGGCTTCGGCGAGAGCGGCCGCGTCGTTGACGCCATCGCCGACCATGGCCACCGTCGCGCCCTCACCGCGCAACCGCCGCACCGTGGCAGCTTTGACCTCCGGAGTGACCCCGGCAATGATCTCCGTCAGTCCTACCTGCGCGGCCACATTGCCCGCCGCCGCGGCGGTGTCACCGGTCAACAGGACCGGGCGCAGCCCGAGCGCCCGCAGCCGCCGCACGGTGGGCTCGGCGGACTCACGCACCGTGTCGGCCACGGTGATCCACCCCCGCAGCTGGCCGCCCCAGGCCACGTAGACGACCGTGTCCACGGTGTCCGTCACCTCGGCCACGTCGATGCCGTCGAGCGCCAGGAGCCGGGTGTTTCCGACGGTGACGCGGACCCGGTCGACGGTGCCCCGGGCCCCTAGCCCCGCCTCGGCGTGGAAATCGTCGGCCTGTGGCAGGTCCGGCCCGAGCTCGGCCCCGGCGGCGATCACGATGGCGTGGGCGATCGGGTGTTCGGAGCACGTCTCGACGGCGGCGGTCACGCGCAGCAGGTCGTCTCTGGGTACACCCGAGACGGGATGCACGCCGGTGACCCGCATCCGGCCGGTGGTCAGGGTGCCGGTCTTGTCGAGCACGATGGTGTCGATGCGACGGGCCGACTCCAGCGCCGCCACCCCACGGATCAAGATGCCCAGTTGCGCGCCCCGACCGGTGCCCACGAGCAGGGCGGTGGGCGTGGCCAGGCCGAGAGCGCACGGACAGGCGACGATCAGCACCGCCACGGCCACCCCGACCGCCGCCGCGGTGGAGGCCAGGACAAGCCACCCGGCGAAGGTGGCCAGGGCGATCACCAAGACGAACGGGACGAAGATCCCCGCGACCTCGTCAGCGAGGCGCTGAATCCGGGCCTTGCCCGCCTGGGCCTCGGTCACCAGGCGGGTGATCTGCGCGAGGCGGGTGTCGGCGCCGACCCGACTCGCCCGCACGACGAGCCGACCTCCGGTGTTCACGGTGGCTCCGGTCACCGCCGAACCCGGACCCACCTCGACCGGGACGCTTTCTCCGGTGAGGAAGGCGACGTCGACCGCGCTGGCGCCGGTCTCGACCACGCCGTCGGTGGCGATCTTCTCGCCGGGACGCACCACGAACAGGTCGCCGACGCGCAGGTCGCTGATCGGGGTACGCCGTTCGGCGCCGTTGGCGTCGAGGACGGCGACGTCCTTGGCGCCCAACTCGGCCAGCGAGCGTACGGCCGAACCGGCCCGGTGGCGGCCCCGGGCCTCGAGCCAGCGGCCGGCCAGCAGGAACGTCACCAGGGCGGCGCCGACCTCGAAGTACAGCGGATGGTCGTGCCCGGAGAACCAGGACAGGCTCATCCGCAGGTCCGGTCGTCCGGCGGGGGTGCCCAGCAGCGCCCACAGGCTCCACAGGTAGGAGACCACTGCGCCGAGGGAGACCAGCGTGTCCATCGTGGCAGCGACCTGGCGGGCGTTGACGAGCGCCGCCCGATGAAACGGCCAACCCGCCCAACCGACGATCGGTGCCGTCAGCGCGGCGACGACCCACTGCCAGTACGGGAACTGGATGGCTGGTGTCATCGACAGCGTCAGCACCGGGGCGGCGAGCGCGGCCGCGGCGAGCAGCCGTCGTCGGGTGTTGGTGGTCGTCGGGTCGACGCTGTCGTCGGTGCCGGTCGGGGGCGCCGGCGGTCGGGCGGTGTAGCCCATCGCGGTCACCGTGGCTACCAGATCCGGCACCGGAACAGCCGGGGTGTGCTCCACCGTGGCGGTGGCGGTGGCGAAGTTGACCGTCGCCCGTACGCCGTCGATCCGGTTGAGTTTGCGCTCGATGCGGTTGGCGCAGGCAGCGCAGGTCATGCCCCCGATCGCGAGCGAGGTGAGCAGCGGATCGACGGTGGTGGTCATACGAGCGCGCCCGCCAGCTCGAAGCCGGCCTCGTCCACCGCCCGTTGCACCTCGACCAGAGGCAGGGCCTCGGCGCTCTGAACGGTGACACTGCCCGCCGCGAGATCGACATCGACGCTCTGGACGCCCGGCAGTGAGCCGAGCTCGGTGGTGACGGACTGGGCGCAGTGCCCGCAGGTCATACCCCGAACCTGGTACGTGGATTGCACGATTACCTCTTTCGACTCAGCCGGACCCGCACGCTGTGCGGTGGAAGATGGAGGTGACACCCTGCCCCGGTGTCGACCCTGGGTGGCACACCGCGGATGCTCCTGCGGTGGCGTGTCCCGGCTCCGCACCATGGTACGCGGGAAATGTCGACGCGGTTCAGTGGATCGTGCCCATTCGCGCGACATCCCATCGAGAACCAGCAGCGTCTCTCGGCGTAACGAGCCGCGCTGGACGTCCCGCCCTCGGGTCGCGAGAGCGGGACGTCCAGCACGTGGCCGTAACAGCGGGCGGTGGACGCGCACGCCATCCGGGTCCGGTGCGGGTGGTGGCTGCGCGCGTACGAGCGGAGGCGCCGCGCCTTGGTGCTGCGCCCAGTCTCGCAAGGGGCGCCCGAAGGGCGGTGGCGGGCCGCCCAGCACGGGGTCGTCGCAGTGCTGGGCAGCAAACTAGGCCGAGGTGACGTTGTCCAGTGCGCCCGATCGGGCGAGGCCGACGATGTCGCTGAGCTGGTCGCCGCTGAGCCGGATCGCGTTGCCGAAATCATCGGTGATGACGACACGCTGCTCGGCTGGCGCCTCGGGGTCGATGTAGAGCTCGGGGCATCCGCAGTTGCAGTTGCCGCACAGGGTGAGCACGTGAACCAGGCCGTCGGCTGCCACGGGATCCTCCACTCGTCGGGCGTTGCTGGCCACGCTAGAGCCGACCGGCTCGGCTGCGCAGGCCCGGCGGGGCGTTTACTGGCTGGTGGCTATCCCCGTCGAAGCGGGAACCCGGTGGCAGTGCTGTCCGACTATCCCTGGATGTCGGGCGGGCTACCGCCGGGGCCTGCCGAGCGTCCGATTGAGCAGACCCAGCAGCAGCGCCGCCGCACCGAGGACGACACCGGCCACGGCGACGGCCAGCGCCACCCCCGCTGGCCGGTCGGCCACGGCCGCCGTCGTCGGGGCGCCCGCGACCGGCATGCCGTGTTCGTCGACGCCGGTGGCCGCCGCCTTGTCCAGGCGCAGAACGATGGCCGGGTTCTCCGGCTCGGGGCCGCCGGGCGTCGGCTCCTCGATCCACCGGGAGACCACGCCGTCGGCGTAGGTCTGGAGGGCCTTGAACACGATCCGATCGCCGGTGGTGGGCAACGGGCCGACGGACACGCTGAACTCCTGGTACTGCGTGCCGTCGATGGCGTCCGCAGCGGTCGATGCCGTCCAGGTGACTGAGGTGATCGCCTCGGTGACGGTCGCCGAGCCGACCTTGACCGGTGTGGCGAGAGGGCCGTCCTCGACAGTCGCGCGCCAGCCGGCGAGCTTGTGGACCGCCGCCGAGGTGATCGGCGTGGCCTCGGGCATCACGATGCGTACGCTTGTCGTCGCCGCCTCGGCGCGTTCGTTCGGCACCCGGAAGGTCAGGGTGGTGAATCCGCCCGGTGCAGCCTGGGCCGGGCTCACCGAGACGTGGGCCTGCGCTGGGCCGACCGGCGCCAGCGCGATCGCCGCTCCCACGAGCAACGCCAGGGCGACCCGAGTGGGGACGTGTCGCATCACGTGTCTCCTTCTGCTGGCCAGCGGTGGCGTCGCCCCGGCATCTGCGCTGGCTGTCGCACGCGGTCCATCATCTCGCGGATGCCATTGCGGGGCGTGCCAGGGGTGCGCCAGCCGATATGGCCGTCGGGTCGCAGCAGGAGACCACCGTCGTCGCGCAGGCCGCACCGGTCGAGGAAGGCCGCCAGAGTGGACTGTGGCAGCGCGTCGTCGAGGGCGTGCACGGTCAGTGGGAATTCGGCGAGCCGCGCCTGCTCGACCGCGATCGGAACCCAGGCCGCCGCAGGACCTGCGAGCAGTGTGAGACCGTCACCGGTCACCAGGTCGAGCGTGGATCGGGTCTGCTCTTCGTCGAGCCAGATGTGGGGGAGTCGGTGCCCTGGTCGGCCGGTGGGGACGTAGTCGGCGACCGGATCCCCCGGGGGTGGGGGCGCGCCGTCGGTGATGACGGCGGCGGAGGCGTAGTGATATCCCAGGACGAGTCCTTCGCTGGGCCGGCCCCGCGGCGGCGCACCGGTACGCTGCGCGTCGATGGTGTCGACCAGGCGCCGGTGGCTCTCGGCGGCGCTGGCCAGAGCGACCGGTCGGCGTTCGGGTTCGTAGGTGTCGAGCAGCTCCGGGGCTGCCCAGCCGTGGTGGACGGCGGCGAGCTTCCACGCCAGGTTGTCGGCGTCGGCGATGCCGCAGTTCATGCCGAAGCCCCCGTACGGGGTGGTGACGTGGGCGGCGTCACCGGCCAGGAAGACGGGGCCGTGCCGGAACCGTTCGGCGACCTGGGCCGCGGCGTGCCACACCTGCCGGCCGACCACGGTGACCGTGAGGTCGGGCAGGCCGGCGGCGGTGCGGACCAGCCCGACGCAGTCGGCGTCGTCGAGCCTGTCGAGGTCGACCTCGTCACCGTCGGCGACGAGGTTGAACAGCCACCGGTGCTGGTTGTCGACGGCGAGGAACGCGCCGTGCAGGCCGGGTTGGGTGATCGTGTAGACCGCGCACGGCCGGTCGGCGATCTGCTGGCCGAGGTCGGCGTCGAACAGGATGTTCAGGTTGCGGGAAACACCGGACGGGCCGGCCATCGCGATGCCGAGTCGTCCACGAATACCGCTACGGGCCCCGTCCGCGGCGACGAGATACCGCGCGCGCAGCCGCTCGTGGTGACCGCCGGCGGACAACTCGACGGTGACTCCGTCGCGGTCGACGGTGAGATCGACGAGTTCGGTGCCGAACCGGATCCGGCCGGGCTGGAGCCGTTGCGCGTGCGCGAGTAGCAGCGGTTCGAGGCGGTCCTGTGAGCAGAGCAGGGTGTAGGTGGGGCTGGGCACCGGCGGCCGAGACGCGGGGCCGGTGACGATGCGGGTGCCGCACGGGTCGGTGAGAGTGCGGCCGCTGTAGAAGGCCAGGTGCTCGCGCGGCAGGCCAGCAGCCGTGATCTCCTTCTCCAGTCCCCACGAACGGAAGATCTCCATGCTGCGGATGCTCAGCGCCCTGCCCTTGGGGAAAGCGGCGGTGTCGGGGTGCTGCTCGACCAGGACAGCCGGGACACCGAGCTGGCCAAGGCGGCCGGCCAGGCTCAACCCGACGGGGCCGCCGCCGACCACGAGCACGGGGATCATCACGTCTCCTACGGCAGGGCCGGTGGGGGTGCGACCGCCGCACCCCCACCGGCCGGACCAACCGGCGTCGCTCAGGGTTTGAGCGCCGCGGTCAGTCGTTCAGTGTTGGTCTTGAAAACCCCGAGTAGATCCAGGTCGGAGCCGGGGTAGTTGACGATGTCGACGCGGGTGGCGCCGGGGATGTCGGGGTTCGCGCCGGGCAGGTGGGCGTTGGCCAGCACCAGGGCCGGCTTCTTGGCGGTCAGATCGGCGAGCTGACTCGGGCTCACCGGCTGCGGCCCGTACGTGCCCGCCACGGTGATCCCGGCGAACTCGGCCCAGTACGCCATGAACAGGTGCGACACCGCGGTCGGCGCCGGGTTGGGCAGGGCGGCCTTCGCCTGGGCGGACAGCTTCGCGTACTCGGTGGTGAAGGTGGAGTTCCAGGCGGTCGCCGCGTCGGCGGTGCCGAACAGGCCGGCCAACCGGGTCACCTCCGAGGTGACCTTGCCGGGGGTGTTCTCCAACTGCACGGGGACGAGCTTGCCGGACCCTCCCGCGGCGTCCTTCAGCTTCGCGGCGAAGCCGTCGAACTCGGCGTACAGGATGTAGTCGGCGCCGGCGACGGCGGCGAGGTCGCTGGGCTTGGGGTCGTAGTCCGGCGGGTGCTGCACGTTGGCCGGGGCGACCACGGTGATGTCGGTGGCCCCGGCGGCCTTGGCCAGTGCGCCGACCCAGCTGGTGGAGGCGACCACCTTCGGCCCCTTCGCCCCCGACGTCGCGCTGGTGCCCGGTGCCGGGCCGTCAGTGCTGCCACATCCGCTGGCCAGCAGGGACAGGGTCGCCACCGCGCTCAGCGCGGCGGCCCGGAACAATCGCATCACGTGCTCCTTCAGGAATCAGATAGGTGAGCAGGGTCAACGCCCCCGCCACCAGGACCAGGACGGGACCGGGTGGCTGGTCGATCAGCAGGGCGACGGCGAACCCGGCGGTGTTGCCGACCACGCCGAGGGCCACCGCCCAGAGCACCATCGACCGCAGCGATCGGCCGAGGTTGCGGGCGCCCAGCGCGGGAAGGATGGTCAGCGCGTCGACGAGCAGCGCTCCGGTCAGCCGGATCGACGCGCCGATCGACACGGCGACGACCACGAGCAGTGCCAGTAGCAGCGGCCCGGCGGCGACACCGGAGCAGAGCGCCACCTCGCGGTCGAACAGGAGCAGCGCCAGTTGCCGGCGCCACCGCCAGAACAGCACGTGCACCACCACGGTCAGCACGCCCAGGATGATCAGGTCGATCTCGCGGGTGGCCAGGATCGACCCCCAGAGCAGCTCGAACGCACCGGTGGCGTTGACCCCGGACACCGACAGCACGAGCAGGGCGGCGGCGATCGCGAAGGTCATCAGCAGACCCATCGCCCCGGGCAGGCCGGTCGGCCGACGGGCGAGGGGCGCGACACCGGCACCGGCGAGAGCGCACGCGACCAGCCCGCAGAGCACGGGGTCGAGGCCGGCGAGCAGGCCGACGGCGATGCCGAGCAACGCCACGTGCATCATCGCGAACCGCACGGCGATGATGTCCAGGCCGATGATGAACACGCCGACGATCGGGAGGCCGACGGCGGCGATCAGCAGGCCGATCGCGGAGCGCTGCACAGCCGGCAGGGCGAGCAGGTCGAGGAAGCCGTCCACGGGTCAGATCACCCGCAGCTTCCCGGCGGCCATCTCGGCCACCCGGTCACAGGCGCGGGTCATCGCCCGGTCGTGCGACACCACGATCACCGTGATCGGGAGCTTCGCCAGCAGTGTGGCGACCTGCTCCTGACCGTCGAAGTCCAGTGCGGCGGTCGGTTCGTCGGCGAACAGTGCCCGGGCTCCGGCGGCGACCGCGCCGAGTGCACGGGCCAGGAACACCCGCTGCAACTGACCGCCGGAGAGGGTGTGCAGCGGCCGGTGCCCGAGCCCACCGACGTCGAGCTGGTCGGCGGCCTCGCCGGCCGCGTCCGGGTGCCCGCCGCTGTCCAGTAACTCGTCGACCAGCAGCGGGAAGCGGCCCGGTGCGAGGCGCTGCGGCACCCAGGCCACGTCCCGCCGGCGCCGCGCCCACTCCACACCGCTGCGCGCCGACTGTGCGCCGACGGTGATCGTGCCACCGGCGGTGGGATGCAGGCCGAGCGCGGCCCGCAGCAGCGTCGTCTTGCCGGAACCGTTCGCCCCGGTGAGGGCCACGTGTTCGCCGGCGGCCACGTCGAGGTCGACCGCGTCGACCGCGGTACGCCGGCCGTAGCGGCAGGTGACCCCCGTGAAGGTGACGGCGGCGGTCACCCGTCCTGCCCGGCGAGTCGCTCACGCAGCCACCGCTTGTCGACCTTGCCGGCGGCGGACAGGGGCAGCGTGTCGAGTACGGCGAGGCGCTCGGGAAGCTTGGCGTGCTCCAGCCCGTGCGTGTCGGTGAGATAGCCGGCCAGCTCGGTGAGCGTCGGGGCGTCGGCCCCGTCCCGCACGGCGATGCAGGCCGCCATCCGTTCGCCCATCAGCCGGTCGGGGACACCGACGCAGGCAACCTGCCGCACCGCCGGATGTTGGGCGATGAGCAGCTCCACCTCGACCGGGGAGAGGTTCCGTCCGCCCCGAATGACGATCTCGTTGCGCCGGCCGACCACGTGCAGGAATCCGTCGGCGTCGACGCGGCCGAGGTCACCGGTGCGTACCCAACCGCCCTCGACCCGGTACCGGTCGTCGAACTCCGGGTCGACGTAACAGAGCGGGCTCATCGGGCCGAGGCCCCAGATCTCGCCGACCTCGCCGGGCGCGACGTCGGTGTCGTCGTCGCCGACGATCCGTACGGTTGCCACCGCCGGGTTGGGTCGGCCCACCGCGTCGTGCACGGCGGCCGGCGGGTCGAGGGGATCCGTGGTGCAGTTGACCCCGTCGGCGGAGCCATAACAGTTGACGAACGCCGCGCCGAAGCGCTCCCGGCAGGCCCGAACGGTGGCCGGGTCGACCCGTGACCCACCGGCCACCACCGCCCGCAGCGACGCGGTGTTCGTCGTCGCCACGCGGGGGTGGTCGAGCATCATCGTGAACATCGTCGGCACCCCGAACACCAGCGACGGTTGGTGCGTGTCGATCAACTCCAGGGCGTGGCCGGCGTCGAAGCGGGACTGCACGAGCAGGGTGCCGCCGTGCCGGGCGATCGTCACCGCGCTGCCCGAGGAGCCGAAGGAAGAGGCGAGGGGCACCAGGAACAGGTTGCGCATCGGCTCGTCACTCTGGTGCAGTGCGCCGATGAACGCACCACGTCCGCCGGCCAGGGCGTCGTGCGAGTAGACGATCATCTTCGGGGCGGCCTCGGAACCGGAGGAGACGAGGATCCGCGCGGGCGCCGACGCCGCCGTGGCAACCGGCGTCGCCAGCGGCGACCCGTCGGCCAGCCAGCCCTCCAGGCTGTCCGGACCGTCGAGCCCGGCCACCAGCACGGTACGCAGGTCCGGCAGTTCCGGTCGCAGTGTCTCCAGGGTGTCGGCGTAGTGGTGGTCACCCACCTTGTGCGCGACGACCGCGACGGCGGCCCGGGAGCGGCGCAGCAGGGTCAGCGTGTCGCGACGGCCCCGCCCGACGGGGTACGGCAGGACGACCGCGCCGATCGCGGCGGCGGCCAGGTCCACCACTACCGGTCGCCACCCGTTGGGCAGCTGCACCGCGATCACCTCACCGGGCGCCACCCCGGCGCGCTGCAGCGCGCCGGCCAGCCGCAGCGCCGCGGCCTGTAGTTGTGCGTACGTGGTCTCGCCGTCGTCGTCGATCACCGCCGCCCGGTCCGGATGAGCTGCGGCGTGCTCGGCGAACAGGTCGTACAGGGTGCGGCCGGGGTAGTGACCGGTGCGCGACCACCAGTCACGCAGCGGAGCGGGGACGAGGTCGCGCACGGGTAGGACGGTCATGACGTGAACCTCCACGGTGGGCGGACGAAGGCGCAGCCGTCGAACTCGACCAGACCGGTCGTCGCCGGATCGTCGGCCAGCTCACCCGGGTCAGGGCACACCCGCACCGACGACACCCCCACCGCCGCGAGGCGGCTCACCGCCTGATCGGTGGTGAGGGTGACCGGGTCACCGAGGGTGGCTTCCGCGACCAGGGGGTCGCCGCCGGCGGCGAGCATGATGTGCCCGTCGGTGACCGGCACCGGCATGTCCCACCGGCTCCACGTTGGCCGCACCGTGGGCAGAGGCGCCTGCAGGACCCCGGCCGCCGACAGCAACGAGGTGTCCACCCGCTGCCCGCGGCGGTCTCGCTGACGGGCGACAAGCGCCGCCAGCACACCTTCGGCGCAGACCAGCCCGCCCAGGACGTCCAACAGCGTCATCAACGAACCGGCGTGCGGCTCCCCGGCCGGCCGCAGTTGTTCGCCGAGTCCGCTGTAAGCCTGAGCGACGAAGTCGGTGCCCGGCGGCGCGTCCGCCCCGCGCGCGTCACCCCAGCCCGAGGCGTACGCGTACACCAGGCCGGGGTTGCTCGCGGTGAAATCGGCGGAGTCGAGGCCGAACTCGGCGGCTTTGCCCGGCGCCCAGTTGTGCAGGAAGACGTGCGCCCCGTCGACCAGGTCCCGCACCGTCGAACGGCCGGAGGCCGAGCGCAGATCCACCTCGACGATCCGCTTGGCGCGGTTGAGCGCCAGGAAACGGGCCGAGCAGTCGCCGACCATCGGCGGCATCCCGCGAAGCGGGTCGCCCCCGGCCGGCTCCACCCGGGTCACCTCGGCGCCGAGCAGGCGCAGCACGTGACCGGCGAGAGGCCCCTGGATGCGACGGCCGGCCTCGACCACCCGCAGTCCGTGCAGCGGAAGCCGTCCGGCCGGCAACGTCGGCAGATCGCCGGCGGGGAGGCCGGCGCTGATCTGCCACGGCGCACCGAACCGTCCGTCCGCGTCGACGTCCTCGCGGCGGGCGGTGAGGCCGCGGACCTCCTGCACGGCCACGCCGGCCGCCTGCGCGCTGCGGCGCAGATCGACGAACGGTGTCCGGCGGGTGATCTCGTGCAGGGCGGGTGGGATCGGCGCGGCGGCGGTGGCGTAGCGCAGCACGAAGGCCCGCCAGCCTCGCGCCACGTCGCCGGGTGCCGCGCCGAGCGAGGTCCACCAGCGGCGCCAGGGCTCCGGATCCAGGGTCTCCACCTCGAAGACGACCCCGTCGAGGGCGGTGAACGGCGGTGGCACGCCGGGCTCGCTCACCTCGCCGGTGTCGTCGCTGTCCTCGGCGCTACCAGCCGCGAGGTACTGCGAGACCGTGAGCATCGCCGCCCCGGCCACGCTCACCCGTACCGACCCAGGGCGCTGCCCGCGCGATCCGGCCAGCAGAGCGGCCAACGCGCCCTGCGCCGTGACCACACCGGCCACTGTGGACACATATGGCACGCCGAGGCGTGCGGGAGTTCCGATGGCCCGACCGTGCACGGCCATCAGCCCCAGGGCGGCCTGGGCGGTCACCTCGTCCAACTGGCGGCCGGTGAGGTCCCGCCAATCGGTGTGCACGTCGATGGCGTCGACACGTAGCGGACCACCGTCGAGGTGGTTCGCACCCAGCAGGGAGAGGTGCTCGACGACGACCGCGTCCGCCGCTGTCACGGCATCGCCGCGAACGCGTGTCCCGCTGAGCGGCAGGGCGTCGACCTGCCCGTCCACCACCAAATCGCTACGCACCGGCGTCACCGCCATGCGCTACGTTGATCGCCCGCATACCTCAATAGTCGTGACACACGTCGAGGTAGTTCCCATGACCTTCGGGAGTTTGCCGATGACCGACACAGCGGCGGTCCGCACCGATCTGGCCGCCAGCGTCAGCGCGTTCATAGCCGAGCGGGTCATCCCCGTCGAGCCGCTCCTGCTCGCCGGGGGCTCACCCGCCGTACAGGCCATGACGGCCCTGAACGCTGACGCGCGCGGGGCCGGACTCTGGGCCCTGCCGCTCCCGGCGCACCTCGGCGGACGCGGTCTCGACCTCGGTGCCTACGCGCCACTGGCCGAGGTGGAGGGACGATCCGACTTCGGACCCAGCGCGCTCGGCTCGGACCTGCTGCTCGACGCGCTCATGCTCGACCGGCACGCCACCGCGACGGTCCGGGACCGCTATCTGCTGCCGATGATCAGCGGCCCGGGTGGGCCGAGTTTCGCCATGACCGAACCGGGCGTCGCCGGCTCGGACCCGTCCGCCCTGGGCACCACCGCCACGCGAGACGGCGACACCTGGCGGGTCAGCGGCCGCAAATGGTTCACCTCCCGCGCCGCCACCGCCGCCTTCACCACCGTCGTCTGCCGCACCGCGCCAGACGCCGACAACCGCAACGCCTTCTCCCTGCTGGTGGTGCCCACCGACGTTGCCGGCTACCGCATCGTGCGGGAACTGCCCGTTCTCGGCGCCGGCGGCCAGTACGAGATCGCCCTCGACGACGTTCGTGTTCCCGCCGATCACCTCCTCGGCGAGCCAGGCCAAGGGCTCCACATCGTCGGGGAGCGACTCGCGCTCGGCCGGACCCTGCGCTGCCTACGCTGGCTCGGCCAGGCGCAACGCGCCCATGACCTCATGCTGACCCGGCTGACCACCCGCCACGCCCACGGTGGCCCCCTTTCCGAGCAGCAGCTCCTGCACGGCCTCGTCTTCGACAGTCACGCCGACCTCGCCGCCGCCCGTGCGCTCACCCACGCCGCGGTCGACGCGCTCACCAACGGCGGCGACACCCGCATCGCCGTCGGCACCGCCAAAGTGGTCACCGCCCGCGCCCTCTGCGCCATCGTCGACCGGGCCACCCAGGTGCACGGCGCCGAAGGACTCACCGACGACACCCCGCTACCGATGCTGGCCCGCACCGCCCGCGCGGCCCGGATCCTCGACGGCCCCGACGAGCTGCACATCACCACCGTGGCCCGCCGCCTACTCCGCCGAGGGCACTGACCACTACCAGGGATGCTCCCGCACCCGGCGGGTGAGCACGGCGAGGACGGCAGCCAGAAAATAGCTTCCCCAGACCAGCTCGTGCCGGACGGCGACACCGCCGGCGAGGTCATAGCAGCCGCCTCGCAGCACTCCGTCACCGTCGAGGTGATGACCCACCACGTCGCTCACGATCGCACGGGCCGTCGCACCCCAGGCATCGTCGGCGGTCACCTCGGACAGGGTGAGCAGGCCGGCCGCAGCGATCACCGCCGCCGAGGTGTCCACCGGCGATGCAGGTCGCCCGAGCACCGCAACCGGCACCTGCTGCCCGAACCGCGCAAGCCACCAGCGAGCCACCCGACAGCCCGCATCGGTGAAGCCGCCGCCCCACCGGCGCGCGGCCACCGCCACGCCCAACAGACCCCACGCCTGCCCCCGCGCCCAACCATCCGAGAACTCGGCCCCGCCGACCGGCATGCCGTCGGGGCTCAGGACCGCCTCCGGGCGTATGCCGCCGTCAGCGCCCACCAGCAGTTCGACGTGCCGTTCGACATGGGTTCGGGCCAGGCTGTCCAGGTCGTGTGCGCCCGCGTCAGCGGCCATCGCGAGCAGCGACACGGTCCCCGCCAACGCGTCCACGCCCGCCCGGGGGGTCGGACCCGCACCGAACGCACCACCCACCGGCACCAACCCCAGTCCAGGGTCGAAGCTGTCGGCCAGCGCGGCGGCCCCGTCGCGGGCGACCCGCCCGGCGAGCACGTCCCCGCACAGCCGGTGGCCCTGGCCCGCGCCGTACCAGAACGTCATCCCCCGGGTCACCGTGTCATCACCCGCCCGGGGGGCGAGTCGAAGCGTCCAACGCCGAGCGGTGTTCCGGTCCGCGGGCAGCCCGGTCACGGCGGCCCTGAGCCACCACCACCCGGCCCAGAAACCACCTGTCCACGACCCGCGACGTGTCGACACCCAGTCACCGGAGTCCGGATCCGCGTACAGCGGAAACCGGTCGCCCACCTGCGCGGCGACGACCGTCACCCGCCCCAGCAACGCATCCAACGCGGCGCGCAGGTCACCGTCGTTCACGCCGCGACCTTCGGCTGGGCGCTGGCGGAGCGCACCCGCATCGCGAGCAACGCCGTGCCGGCGAACACCGCCGCGACCACCAGCCACGCCGCCCCCCACCCGCCGGCGTCGGCGCACCAACCGACGGCGGTCGGCCCGACGACGAAGCCGCCGAAGAAACCCACCGACACCAGCCCTGACGCCTGCCCCAGGGCCTTGCCTCGACGCAGCACCATCAGCATCGACAGCGCGTTCGCCGCCGTCGCCGATCCGCCGACCACCACCGCGCCGATCCAGACCAGACCGGCCCAGACATGATCCGCCGAGAGCACCAGCAGGATCCCGACGACTGCCGCCGCAGCCAGCCCTGCCAGGGCAACGGTCACCTCCGCAGTCCGGTCAGCCCAGCGGCCCCACCACACGCGGGCCAGCAGACCCGTCACGCCGAACGCGGCGAGCAGAGCTCCGCCCGTACCCGTGCCCAGGCCCAGCCGCTGGGTCGCGTAGAGCGGAAGGTAGGTGTTCACCGCCGCCAGCCCGGTGCCCAGCAACAGCGAGAACGCCACCAACCAGGCCAACCAACCGGTCGGTGCCGACAGCCGCCACCATGAGCCGGCCGCTACCCGGCGCGCGACAGTCGGAACCGACCACCACACCGCGATCACCGTCGCCAGCGGGACCAACGCCGACACCCGCAACGCCACCCGCCAGTCGGCCAGAGCAGCCACCGCCGGCAGTACGAGCCCGCACGTGAACGCCGCCAACTGCACCCCCGCCTGCTTCACCCCGATGGCGCTACCCCGACGCTGCGGCGGAACCGCGCCGGAGACCAACACATTCGTCGCCGGATTGGCCAGTGCCTGCCCCACGCCCGCCACCGCCACCGCCACCAGAAGCCACCCGTAACCGGGCGCCGCGGACGCGCCGAGCAGGGCCACCAGCACGGCCACGCACATCGCCAGAAGTCCCCGCCGCGCTCCACCCAGGTCGATCAGGTGCCCGGCGATGAGAGACACCACCGCCGCGACCGCGAAGGACACCGTCACCACGGCACCCACCGCCGTTCGGGACAGACCCAGGTCGGCAACCAGGAACGGGGCCAACGCCGATGTGGCGTACAGCGCCGTCATCGACGTGGCCATCGCCGCCGTCGCCACACCCGTCGGAGCCCACCACCGCTCAGCCGTCATCACACGCCCCGTTCCGGTCTGACACCACGTCCGTCGAGTATCAGTCGGGCGACGGCAGACGCCAGTTCCCGTAGCCGCAAGAAGTGTCGACCAGTGCCTGCTCGGGATACACGAGAGTCTGGCCGACGTCGCCCCCGTCGACGACCCGGCGGCCCGTACGTCGACTGTCGCCCGTTGGGTCGTGGCGCGATCACGGGAGCTGCCGCAGGGTCGTTCGTCAGATGCAGGGGGTGCCACGCGCTGTCGGAGTGGACGCGGCTTGGTCGTGCCTGGTAGGCAGGCGGGTGTGCGGATCGTCTCACTGCTGCCGGCGGCCACGGACATCGTGGCCATGCTCGGCCTGACCGGGTATCTGGTCGGCCGCACGCACGAGTGTGACTGGCCGCCGGGGGACCTGGCCGGTGTTCCGGTGGTGACCGGAACGTCTCTGCCCGAGGCGTTGACGAGCCGGGAGATCTCAGCGGCGATCGCCGGCGACGCGCACCGAGGATCGTCGTTGTACCAGCTCGACGTGACGACGCTGGAGGACCTGAAGCCGGATCTGATCCTGACCCAGGACCTGTGCGACGTGTGCGCGGTCTCCTATGCCCGGGTGAATGACGCGGTTCGGTTGATCGACCTCGACACCAGGGTGGTGTCGCTGGAGGCGAGGACCATCGGCGGGATACTGGACACGGTCGGCGCCGTAGCCGCCCTGACCGGCACGACCGGCAGGGCGGCGGAGATCCGGGCGGACGCCGAGCGTCGTCTCGGCGCGCTGCCCGGCGCGCTGCCCGGCGCGCCTACGGTGCTGTTCGTCGAGTGGCTCGACCCGTTGATGCCGGGCGGGCACTGGGTGCCGGAGCAGATCACCCTCGGGGGTGGACGGCCTTTGCTGCTCGGCCCGGGGGCGCACAGCACCCCACATCAGTGGTCGGTGGTCGCCGACCTGGCTCCGGACGTGGTGGTGTTCGGGCCGTGTGGGTTCACGCCCGAACGGACCATCGACGAGCTGTCCGTGGCAGCCGGGCAACCCGGCTGGGTCGACCTGCCTGCGGTTCGTCGGGGCCAGGTGTGGGTGGTCGACGGGCCCGCCTACTTCAACCGCCCCGGCCCGAGGGTCGTCGACGGTGCGGAGATCCTCGCCGCCATCCTCGCCGGCCGCCCGGATTCCCGCGCTCGTCAGGTTTCCGCCGGCGTAGGTTGACGCCGCCTGGCCGACGCGGGCATCGTCGCACGCCAGGGTGGGGCGGCGGCGTGCCGCGCCGCCCCACCCTGCGCTCAGGTGAGCGTGCTTCGGACCTCGGCGGCGCCAGCGACGAGGCGGGCAGCACCTCGCCGAACTCGGAGTAGCACAGGTGGGTGTGGATCTGGGTAGCGTCGGCGACTCCGCTGGCGGCGAGCCGGAACGCCTCGCCCTGACCCTCCCGGGGGGCCGACGGCGGCGCACGTGGTGCGGGCAGGTCTTCGGACGCGCGGGCGTGACCGGGGCGAACCGATCTCCTACTGGCCGTCGCTTCCCAGACGCTCACGCGTCCAGTGCGTATTACGGCGGTCGTGCCCACTCACCGCTGCGGGGCAGTCGCGGTGTCGCACTGGGTGCCCTCTCACGACGTCGCACCGAGACGGTGCGGCGAACCAGCACTGCCGACCATCGTACGGCCGTGAGCTGATCCTCGGTGCCGCAGGCTTATCAGACCCTCGACACGACTCGACCGGTTTCGGGGCTCCTCGGCAGCGACGGCGCGCCAACCCAGGTCGCCGAGCTGGGCGAGATCGTCTGGGTGTTCCTCCGAACCCCTGTTTTAGGCCGAGTCCGAGTGGCCAGCACGCCGACGCCAGCGTCCGCGCCGACGTGCTCGACGTGCGCGGGCCGATCAAGTCACGTCCCCCGACGACATCCAGACCCTTGTTGCAAGATAATGGCAACAGCCAAACTAAGGCAGCACTGAGAGGAAGTATTCATGGCCGTGTACAACCTGCCCGACCTGCCCTACGACTACGGCGCACTCGAACCCGCCATGTCCGGCGAGATCCTGGAGCTGCACCACGACAAGCACCACGCCGCGTACGTCAAGGGCGCCAACGACGGGCTCGACCGGCTCGCCGAGGCCCGCGACAAGGGCGACTACGCGACGCTGGTCGGGTTGGAGAAGACGTTCGCGTTCAACCTGTCCGGGCACGTACTGCACTCGATCTTCTGGAACAACCTGTCCCCCGACGGCGGCGATCGTCCCGACGGTGAGTTGGCGGCGGCGATCGACGAGCACTTCGGCTCGTTCGACGGGTTCGCCGGTCAGTTGTCCGCGGCGACCAAGGGTGTGCAGGGTTCGGGTTGGGGTGTGCTGGCCTGGGAGCCGCTCAGCCAGCGGCTGATCGTGGAGCAGGTCTACGACCACCACGGCAATGTCGGACAGGGCTCCACCCCGATCCTGGTGTTCGACGCCTGGGAGCACGCCTACTACCTGCAGTACCGCAACGTCCGCCCGGACTACGTGGACCGGCTGTGGAACCTGGTCAACTGGACCGACGTGATCTCCCGCTTCGACGCCGCCCGCGCCGCCACCCCGAAGATCTGACCCGGGCGTGAGCGGGTACACCCCCGAGGCGGCCGAGATCGTCCAACGCGCCGCCGGGGTCATCGCCGCCAAGCATCGCGGTGATCTCGCCGGCGCGGAGGAACTGATGTCGGCGTTCAGCTCCGAGCAGGCCCGCACTCTCGGCTTTTACCTGCTGGCCGATCTCGCTCTGGGCCTGGTGAAGGCGCAGAGCGGCCAGTCGATGGACGACCTGGTCCGGGAGCTGTCCCTGCTCCTGGCCGAGACTGCCCAGTCCCCGCCAGCATGATGATCCGCTGGGTTCCGCCCACGGGCGGAACCCAGCGGGCAGCCGCAACGCCCACCGCCCAGCCAGAGGGTCCCGATGCGCCGAAAGATCGAACACCGTGTCGGGACTGTGGACGGGCAGCCGATGATCGTGCTGACAGCGGCCGACTTCGAGCGGCTCGACGCCGCCCGTCGGCAACTCGGTGCCAGTGAGGCCCAAGCGCATCAGCTTCGCCAGCAGTTGAAGGACACCCGACGTCGAGTAGCCCGCCTGGAGGGCCTGCTCGCGGCGTGCGCAAGCCTCGGGCTACCGGGCCCGGACGCAGGCCGTCGCTGTCCTCACCAGAGTGACGACCTGGTTAGTTGATCAACCCGATGTTCAGGTCGTGGTCTGTCCGGCGCACCGTTCGCGGTTCACCTCGTCATCCTCACCTGAGCGGCGGCGGACGGTTCGACCGGCGGATGGTCAGCGACGGCCGGGCCGCCGCTGACCATCGCGCTACCCGGCGCTCAGGCGCCGTAGCGCAGGTAGATCGTGTCGCCGACGGTCACGGTCGTGCCGCGGGTCGCGGTGACCGGGGAGCCGCCGTCGCGGGCGACCTTCCAGGTCGAGGAGCCGCTGTTGGCCAGGCCGTTGACAGCGGTGATGGTGCCGGTGCCGCTGGTCGGGTTGAGGGCCGTGACGCAGCCGCTCGGGGTGGCCGCGCCGACGGCGGCGTCCAGTACTGCGCCGAGGGTGGTGGTGGCGGCGGTCGGCGTCAGGGTGACCGCGCACGGCTTGATGCTGCCGCTGCCGTTGTCGATGATGACGGCGAGCCGGGTGGCGGTGCCGGCGGTGAATCCGCTCGCCGCGACCCAGGTGGGCGCGCCGGCGGTGACCGGCGTCGGGGGAGCGGCGGTGTAGCCGGCGCCGGCCAGGGCCCGCACCGCGTCGATGGAGGCGTACGCCGAGGGGGTGGTGTTGGTGGGCAGGTACTTGAACCCGCCGCCGGTCAGCTGCTGGGCCCGGAGGAAGTCGATCGGGGTCTTGCCGGCGGTGGTGGTGAAATCGGTGCCCTGGCTCGGGATGCCGCAGGCGTTGAGCCCGGAGACGGCCCAGGCGTTGGAGTCGGTGTTGACGCCGAACATGGAGGTGAAGGCGCCCGAGGCGTTGACGAGCTTGCTCTTGAGGAAGTTCTTCGCCTGGACGATGTCGGTGTCGGTGTTCGGCACCCCGGCGGCGCAGAGGGCGGCCATGGCCGCGCCGGTCATGTCGATGTCGCTGGCCGAGGCGAGTTGGGTGGGGTTGCCTTCGGCCTGGGTGAACGTCCAACCGCCGTCGTTGTGCTGGTTGTTGCGGATCCGGGTGACCGACAGGTTGAGCAGCGCCTGCGGTACGCGGGCGGCGCCGGTCTGGGTCTTCGCTCCGGCCAGGGCGAGGGTGGCGAAGATGGTTCCGTTGACGTTGGCCGGCGGGCCGTAGTAGCCGGCCGAGCCGGTCTGCCAGTAGGCGATGGTGTCGGCGATCAGGTTGCGGGCGGGGGAGACGCGAGCGGGGTCGATGCCGGCGGCGTAGGCGTTGAGCACCCCACGCTCGTAGTCGGTGACCACGGGCGTGGTGCTCGGCCAGGACGCGGCCGATAGCTGGTTGCGATAGACGGTGCGGGCGTTCTTGGTCGTGTCACCGCTGGGGTAGACGTCCACGGCCGCGACGCCGGCCGGGGCGAACGCGCTGAACGCCCACTCGTTCGACAACCCGCCGCTGGCGTAGCTGCCGTCGGCGGCCTGCAGGGTGCGCAGGTAGGCGACGCCGTTGGTCCTGGCGGTGGCGATCTGCGCCGCCGTCGAGGTCGCGGCGGCCGGTGCGGCACCGACCGTGACCGCGACGACGGTGGTGATCAGGGCGGCGGCGGGAACTGTCGCGAGTCGTCTCCGGCGGCTGCCGGAGGAAGGGCGCGAGGACATCGGGTCTCCTTGGGGTACGGGGCACGACTGCCTCGACCCGGAGCCCGGCAACGGAGCCGGCGGGAGCGGGGCGGGCCGGCCGCAGGGCGCGTGGGACGGATACCGCAGGTGCTGCGTCATCACGTGGGTAGTCGGGCTCGGGACGGCCAACCGTCCTCACCGTTGCGCGTCAGCCCCGGATTTCCACCGGGTTCCCCCACGCGATGACGCGGTCACGGTATGGGAGGAAGCCCCTACCGCGCGCTGTTAGGTACATGACACGTCTTCGCGTTGACGGGGTGGTGGCGGCTGTGGTCCGATGGCCCCGATCCAGCAGTCAGGGGAAGCCGGTCAAAGTCCGGCGCTGGCCCGCAGCCGTAGGTCCCGTTTTCGGGACGAGTCGGATTACCTGGCTGGATAGTGCACCGCAGCGCCGTCGAGGTACACGGCGCGGAGCAAGGGTTTCCGGGACTCGTCCCCGGGGTCCGCGTCCGCGCCTGCGCCGCTACCCCGGAGAGAGTCGCCATGTCCCCACTGGTCAGTCGAACGTCGCGTACTCCTGCGGCGTGGTTGGCGGCCGTCGCCGCAGCGGTACTCGGTGCGGTGGCGCTGGTGGTGCCGACCCGTGCGGCGCTCGCCGATCCCCTGGAGTCGTGCACCCCGACCCAGGGCGCGATCGTGGCTGTCGACTTCGGCGCGTGGGGCGGGCCGCTGCTGCGCGGCTGCGACGCCACCCCGACCACCGGCCTGGACCTGCTGCACGAGGCGGGCTTCACCACCACCGGCACCGTCCACGACGGACCCGGCTTCATCTGCCGGATCGGGTCCCCTGACTTCGCGTCTGGTGACGAACGCCCGACACCGGCCGACGAGGCATGCCAGTTGACTCCGCCGGCGTCGGCCTACTGGTCCTACTGGATCGCCCCGGCCGGGCAGGACCACTGGACCTACAGCCCACTCGGCGCGATGGCCCAGCGGCCCGGCCCCGGTGAGGTCGAAGCGTGGGTCTTCGGCGGCACCGACATCGGTGGCTCCACCGGCGCGCCGAGCTTCACCCCCGCGTCGGTCCGCGCGAGCGGCCCCACTCCGACCGCCACCCCGACTCCGACCCCAACTCCGACCACCACGCCGAGCGACCCGGCACGGCCGACCGAGGCCCAGGTCAAGGCGGTGGCGAGTTACCTGGTCGGGCAGCTCGCCGACGGCGACCACGTCGACAACGGTTTCGTCGACCACTACCGGACCATCGCCGTCGCCACCGCCCTGGCCGGGATCGGCGGGCAGGACCAAACCCTCACCAAGATCGTCGACTACCTCCGGGCACACGTCGACGCCGCGATCTTCCCGAACGGCGACACCGCCGCACCCCACACCGCCAACGTCGCCAACCTCGCGCTCCTGCTCACCAGCACCAACGGCGATCCGCGCGCGTTCGGTGACCGGAATCTGATCGCCACGCTCACCGACCGGGTGTGTACCGCGGCCGACGCCGACGCCGGCTGCGCCGCCGTCGGTGACTTCGCCGGATCGAGCGATCCCCTGACCCACGCGACCGCCCTGCTCGCGCTCAAGCGGGCCGGCGTCACCCCGCCCGCCGCGACAGTCACCCGACTGACCGAGCAGCAGTGCGCGACCGGGGCCTTCGCCGGCCAATGGCGCGGCCCCACCGACGCCTGCGACCCGGACCTCGCGGCCACGACGCTGGCCGTGCTGGCGATGCGCACGCTCGGCGGGCACGACGCGGCGCTCGATTCGGCCAAGGCGTTCCTGGTTGCGGCCCAGGAGCCGGACGGTGGTTACCAGCCGTGGACCGGAGCGGGTTTCAGCGAGACCTATCCCACCGGGCACGCCGCGCAGGCCCTCGCCGTACTCGGCCTCGCCGACCGGGCCGCCGCCGCCACCGGCCTGCTGGTCAGCCGGATCGTCCCCGGCGGTGGGCTCAGCCCCGACCCGAGCAACCCGGACGCGGACCTGGCCGCCACCGCCGCGGCCGCGCTCGCGCTGGCCGGAAAGAACCTTGCCACTCTGGGTGAGACGCCGCCGCCGGCCGGGCCGCGACCCGACCTGGTCAAAGGCGTGTCGTACCTCGTCGCGCCGACCAACCTGATCGACGGCAGGTACTACGAGTCGTTCCCCGGCTTCCCCGACTTTGGGCTGAGCATCGACGGTGCCTACGCCCTGGCCGCCACCGGCGGGGACGACGCCAAGCTCCGGGCGATCGTCGAGTTCCTGCGCGGCGGCGGCGCGGTCGGCGACAGCGGATTCACCGTCGACATGTGGCTGGGCGTCGGCACCGACTACGCTGTCGGCGGCGCGATCGGCAAGATGGCCCTACTGGCCCAGGTCACCGGCTACGATCCACGGTCCTTCGGTGGACACGACCTGATCGCGGCGCTGGCTGACGTGACCTGCACCAAGGTCGATGCTCTCACCGGCTGCGCCGGGGCCGGTAACTACCGGTACGCCACCGCGGTGTTCGGGCAGTCGCTCGGCATCATCGCGCAGCTCCGTGCCGGACAGAGCGAGGCCGCCGCCAAGCCGGTCGAGTTCCTCAAGGGACTGCAGCGCGCCGACGGGTCGTTCCCCAGCCTCATCCCGGCGGCAGACGCCGACAAGGACGTCGACAGCACCGCGATGGCCGCGATGGCCCTCGCCTCGCTGACCGACGATCCGGCGGCGGTCGGCGCCGTCGACAAGGCGCTGGCCTGGATCGCCGCGACCCAGAAGGGGCACGGCGGCTTTCCCGGCGCGGCCGGTGACTCCACCAACTCCACAGCGCTCGCGATCCAGGGCCTCACCCTGCGCGACACCACCTACGCGAGTCAGATCGACAAGGCCCTGGCCTTCCTCGCCGCCCAACAGAACGACGACGGCGGGTTCAGGGTCGCAGCCGAGGGAGAGCCGGAATCGAACGTGCGCGCCTCCACGCAGGTCGTCGGCGGCGCCACCGGCATCTCGTTCGCCACCCTGATCCGCGACGTGCACGAGCTGCCGGGCACGAATCCGACCGGCTCGCCGACGCCGACGCCGACGCCGACGCCGACGCCGACGCCGAGCGCGAGCCAGTCGTCGACCCCGTCGGCGTCCGTGACGGCCGGCGTGACGCCGTCGTCCGGCCACAACGGGCAGTCGTCGGGCAACCTGCCGCGCACCGGTGCGTCCATCATGACGATCGCCCTGTTGGCGTTGGTACTCGTCGTCGCCGGCATTCTGCTACGGATCGCCGCACGTCGGCGCGCGACGGCCGGCGACGGCGGTGTCTCGTGATGACCCACAGGTGGCGGCGTTCGGTAGTGGCCCTGGCGATCGTCGCCGCAGTGGCAGGGACGCCCGCGCCGGCGCTGGCCGACCCGCTGCCGATCGGGCAGTGCACCACCTCGTCCGGGGTGATCCTCGCGGTGGACTTCAGCAAATGGGGTGGGCCGCTCCTGCGCTCCTGCGGCACCACCCCGACCACCGGTTACCAACTGCTCAACCAGGGTGGCTGGCGCACCACCGGAACCCAGCACGACGGGCCCGCGTTCATCTGCCGGATCGGCTACGCCGGCCACCAGGGCGGCACCCAGTACCCCACCCCGGCGGACGAGAGATGTGCCCTCACCCCGCCGGCCAGCGCCTACTGGTCGTACTGGCACGCCGACCCGGGACAGAACACCTGGGTCTACAGCCAACTCGGCGCGATGAGCTACAAGCCCAAGCCGGGCAGCGTCGACCTGTGGATCTTCGGGGCGACCGACATCGGGGGCACCGAGGGGCGGCCCCGGTTCAGCCCGGACAGCGTCCGAGCCCGCAACAGCAAGCCGACCGGCACGACCCCTCCCGCTCCGCCCCCCGCCGCGCCCACCCCGGCCCAGCCCGGCGGCGGGAACGCACCGGGCGCTGGCAAACCACCGATGCCGGGAAACCCTGGAGGCGGCAACCCTCCGCCCGGCCTCCCGCCGCCGGGAGCGTCGACATCGGCCCCGGTCAGTGGCGCGCCGACGCCGTCGTCCACAGTGCTGACACCCCCGACACCGATGGTGCCGTCCGCGTCACCGAGCGCCACCACGGACGAACCGCGCATCCTCGACGCGGTACCCACCGCGACGGCTGCCCGCCAGGACACCGGCTCCGCGCTGCCGGCGTTGATCACAGTCGGGCTGCTGGCCCTGCTCGGTCTCGTCGGCGCTGTCGTCGGCTGGCGCCGCCGCCGCACCTGATCCCGATGCCCACGATCCGTGCCGGCCTCGTCCACCGCCTCGCGGTAGCCCGGCTGCCGCGCTCCCTGCATCCGTTGGCGTGGTGGCTGTGGGCGCTCGCGCTGGCCACCGCCGCGAGCCGCACCAGCAACCCGCTCCTGCTGCTGCTCATCTTCGCGGTGCTCGGCCTCGTCGTCACCGTCCGTCGTACCGATGCGCCCTGGGCGCGCGCGTTCCACTACTACCTCTACCTGGCCCTGATCATCATCGCGATAAGGGTGGTGTTCCGGACGGTCTTCGCCTCCGGCATCACCCCCGAGGACCACATCCTCTTCCGACTGCCACACCTGCCCACACCCGACTGGTACGCGGGCATCCAGATCGGCGGCCCGGTCTCGCTGGAGGCGACCCTGTCCGCCGCCGTCGACGGCCTCCGGCTGGCCTGCCTGCTGTGCTGCATCGGGGCCGCCAACAGCCTCGCCAACCCCAAACGCGCACTGCGGGTCCTCCCCGGCGCGCTGTACGAGCTGGGTGTCGCCGTCACCGTCTCGCTGAGCGTCGCACCGCAACTGGTGGAGAGCGTCCAACGGGTCGCCCGCGCTCGTCGGCTGCGCGCCGGACGGGCCAAGGGGCTCGGGGCCGTGCGGGCCATCGTGATGCCGGTCCTGCACGACGCGTTGGACCGTTCGCTGCGGCTGGCCGCCGCCATGGACTCGCGCGGCTACGGCCGGGTCGGCACCGCCACGCCGGGCTCGCGGCGGCTCACCGGCGTCCTCATGCTGACCGGCATGGCCGGCCTGTGCGTCGGCGCGTACGGCCTGCTCGACCCGGGCGTGCCCCGTGCGGTCGGGCTCGGCGGCCTCGGTGGCGGTGTGCTGCTCTGCGTCGCCGGGATCGCGCTCGGTGGCCGTCGGGTGTCGCGCAGCCGCTACCGACCCGACCCGTGGCAGTGGCCCGAGTGGACGGTCGCCGGCTGCGGCGTGGTCACCGCTGTCGCGCTCGGTGTCGGCACCGGCTATGACCCCGCCGCGCTCAACCCGAGCCTCTACCCGCTGCACTGGCCCACCCTGCCCGCACTACCGGCCGCCGGGATCCTCGTCGCCGCCCTCGCCGCGATCGCCGCACCGACACCGCCGCGCCCGCACCGACCGCAGCCCGCCGCCGTGCTCCGCCGCGCCGCCGACACCGCAGGAGTACCGTCATGATCCGCTTCGAGCGCGTCAGCATCACGTACGACGGCGCGCCCCGCCCTACCCTGCGCGACGTCGACCTCGACATCGACGAGGGGGAGTTGTGCCTGGTCGTCGGCCACACCGGCGCGGGCAAGTCGACACTGCTCGCCGCGATCAACGGCCTCGTCCCGCACTTCACCGGCGGCACCCTGCAGGGCAGCGTGCGCGTCGCCGGTCGGGACACCGCCGACCACCCACCCCGCGAGTTCGCCGACCTGGTCGGTGTGGTCGGGCAGGACCCGGTCGCCGGGTTCGTCACCGACACCGTCGAGGAGGAACTGGCGTACGGGATGGAGCAGCTCGCCCTCGACCCGGCGGTCATGCGGACCCGGGTGGAGGAGACCCTCGACCTGCTCGGCCTCGCCGACCTGCGCCAGCGCGGCCTGCACGAGCTCTCCGGCGGTCAGCAGCAGCGGGTGGCGATCGGCGCCGCGCTGACCGCCCACCCCCGGGTGCTCGTCCTCGACGAACCCACCTCCGCGCTCGACCCGACCGGGGCCGACGACGTCCTCGCCACCATCACCCGACTGGTCCACGACCTCGGTGTCACCGTGGTGCTGGCCGAGCACCGCCTGGAACGTGTCCTGCCGTTCGCCGACCGGCTCATCCACGTCGCCCGCGACGGCACCGTCCGCCACGGCGACCCGGCCACGCTCGTCGCCGGCACCACCGTCGCGCCGCCCGTGGTCGCACTCGGGCACCTGGCCGGATGGTCACCGCTGCCCCTGTCCGTGCGCGACGCCCGCCGGCACGCCACCACCCTGCGCAACCGGCTGCCCACCACCCCATCGCATCCACACCGCCGCTCCCACGCCGACGCCCGCACCGCGCTCACCGCCGCCGGTGTGACCGTCCGGCACGGC
The DNA here is from genome assembly GCF_029626145.1 of Micromonospora sp. WMMD961. NCBI lineage: Bacteria > Bacillati > Actinomycetota > Actinomycetes > Micromonosporales > Micromonosporaceae > Micromonospora > Micromonospora sp. WMMD961. The sequence goes on along the minus strand of NZ_JARUBJ010000002.1, from coordinate 4,896,797 downwards.
TCGGTCGTCGCCGTCCGTGGAGTCGACCTGACCCTGGTACGTGGTCAGGTCACCGCGCTGATGGGACGCAACGGCTCCGGCAAGTCGTCCCTGCTCTGGGCTCTGCAGGGCTCGGGTCGCCGGGACGGCGGCAACCATCGCCGTGCCCGACCCGGCGCACGGGGACCTCGACCCGGGCCGGCTGGGTGCCAGCCAGGCCCGCCGACTCGTCGGCCTCGTCCCGCAGACCGCCACCGACCTGCTGTACCTCGACACCGTCGACGCCGAACTCGACCAGGCCGACCGCGACGGCGCCGACCCGGGCAGCGCGCGACGGCTGCTCGACGCCATCGCTGCCGGCATCGACGGCGACAGCCACCCCCGGGACCTGTCCGCCGGGCAGCAACTCGCACTGGTCCTGGCCATCCAACTCGCCGTTACCCCCGGCGTGCTGCTCCTGGACGAACCCACCCGTGGGCTGGACTACCAGGCCAAGGCCGCGCTGACCCGGACTCTCGACGACCTCGCGAGGCAGGGCCGTGCCGTCGTCGTGGCCACCCACGACGTCGAATTCGCCACCACCACCGCCGACCGGGTCGTCGTCATGGCCGAGGGCGAGATCGTCGCCGACGGCCCCGTCCCGACCGTGCTCACCGCCTCACCCACGTTCGCCCCGCAGGTCGCGAAGATCCTCGCGCCGCTGCCGTACCTGACGGTCGGGCAGGTCGCCGCCGCCCTCGACGGTCCGACGGTGTCCGCATGACGACAGTGAACGTCGCCGTCCGGGTGCCCGCCCGCGCCGTGCTCGCGATCACCATGGCGTCGTTCCTGGGTTTCGTCGCGTTCCTCTGGCCGTTCGTCGTCGCACCGGGCACCTTCGGCTCCACCCAGACCCCTCCACTGATGTTCGGGGTGCTGCTGCTCCTCGTCCTCGGGGTTATCTTCGCCGAGATCGCCGACGGCAGGATCGACGCCAAGGCGCTCGCCATGCTGGGTGTGCTGTCCGCGATCAACGCCGCCCTGCGACCACTGGGAGCCGGCACGGCGGGCATCGAGACGGTCTTCTTCATCCTCGTGCTCGCCGGTCGGGTCTTCGGGCCTGGCTTCGGCTTCGCGCTCGGCTGCACCTCGCTGTTCGCTTCCGCCCTGCTCACCGGGGGAGTGGGACCATGGATGCCGTACCAGATGTTCGGCTGCGCCTGGGTCGCCATGTTCGCCGGCCTGTTGCCCCGGGTTCGGGGACGGGCCGAGATCGTCCTGCTCGCCGCCTACGCCGCGGTCAGCGGGTACTTCTTCGGCTTCATGCTCAACCTGTCGTTCTGGCCGTTCTCCCTCGACCCGACCAGTTCGATCGCCTACCAACCGGGCCTGCCGGTGCTGGAACAACTGCACCGGTACCTGACGTTCTTCGCCGTCACCTCGCTGGGCTGGGATACCGGACGAGCCGTCACCACAGCCGTCCTCGTCGCCCTCGCCGGGCCAGCCGTGCTCGGTGCTTTCCGCCGTGCAGCCCGCCGGGCACACTTCCAGGCGGCCCCGACGTTCACGAAGGCTGCCACTGCTGTGGCGGCCAACGCACCGACGGATCGACATGCAAAAGACAGCTGAGCGTGCCGGCTCCCGGCGGACGGACGCTGCCTGGGGCCGTCGGCGCACCGGCCGCTGGGCGTCCGCGCCGGCCCGGTTCCCGGTCGCCGTCGCCCGGTTACGGGGAAGACACCAGCCCTCGACCTGACGAGACGGCCACCGCGTCGAGCACGGCCGCCGCGACGGCGAACACGACGAGCGCCGACGTGGACGCATCGCCGGGGGAGTGCCCCAACCCCGTAGCCGCACTAGGATTCCGGCAGTCGAGCCGAGGAGGCAGGATGGCGGTCGATCCGAGTGGCGGCGACCTGCGGGACTTCCTGACGGAGGATCCCGAGGCGCCCGTGGTCATGCTCAATCTGCTGCGTTTCGCTGACGGGGGGCGGAAATCGTACGCGAGTTACGCCGCCGAGCTGCGGAAGACGTTGCTGCCCCGCTACGGCGGTGAGGTCATCTACGCCGGCGCGGGCGGTCGGGCCCTGGTGGCCGAGGACGGCCAGGCGTGGGACGCCGTGCTGCTGGTCCGGTACCCGAGCCGGCAGGCGTTCTGTGCAATGGTCGCCGACCCGGCATACCAGCAGGTCACCAGATTGCGCGCGGTGGCGCTGCAGGAGGCCGTGCTACAGCCGACCGTGCCCTGGTGAGCGTCCTGAGTGGGCGCCAACCGTTCGCTGCGGCGCGGCTTCGGCGAGGACCGCCGTTCCTCGCGGCTTCATGACGGCCTCGCAGGTGGCACCGGCCGCGCTCATTCCTCCAGACGCCGTAGGACGTCGGGCCGGTGCTCCGGCAGCGCGACTGTGCGCAGGTCGGCCAGCACCGCGTCCAGCAGCCGCGTGACGCGGGGTTGGTCCCGGCCGGCCCGCCGGACGTCGTCGATCGCCACCGCGAGGAAGCTGTCGAAGGTCTGCGGCGTCGCCTGCACGCGGACGGTGTCCTCGTCGTCCCGCACCAGCCAGGCGCGCTGGGGGCGTCCGGCGAGACGGCGCAGCAGGTCGTGGGCCTCCTGGACGGCCCGCACAGCCGTCGTGGTGTCGTTGACGCCCGGGGAGAGGGCCCGTTCGGCGATGTCGGCGAGCTGACGGAAGCCGAACCCGACGTCCTGGCCGGCGTTGCGTTCCACCGCCACCGTCACGGCGGCCCGCACCCGCGACTCCGGCACGGGTGGCGGCGCCGCGTCGACGGCGTGCACGGTCACGAGCGACTGCCCCGCGACGACGAAATCACCAGGTGCGGGCAGGACCGAGAAAGTGCAGTCGTACGCCCGGGCGAGCCGGGCGAGTCTGCCCAGGTCGATGTTGTCGACCAGCCCGGGCTCCCGGGCCGTGATCACCTGCAGGGGCGGCGGCAGGCGTACGGGCGTCTCCACCGCCCCCGTTCGGGGGACGTGCTCGTCGATGCTGCGACGCGTCTGCGCCCCGATCGCGGCGACGATGTGTGACACCCGCATGATCGAGGTGACGTGGTGCAGGTAGTAGAGGAACAGGCCGCTGCTCACCAGCACGAGGATCATCGCGACGGCGAGGGACAGCTCCGGCAGGCGCGCGCTCGACCGGTCGGGTAGGGCGGCGAGCACCACCATGGAGAACAACGCTGTCGCCAGGAAGGTCCCCAGGGCGATCTGGGTCACCCGGTCCTGCAGGAACGTCCGCAGCACCCGCGGTGAGTACTGGCTGCTGGCCAGTTGCAGGGCCACCACCGTGATCGAGAAGACGAGCGCGGTGAACGAGATCATCGCGGTGATGATCGACGACAACAGGGACCGGGCGCCGGCCAGCCCGCTGGGCAGGACGTTGCCGCCGGGGAGGCCGACCCGCAGCTCCAGCACGGACAGACCGATCGCCAGCAGGACGGCTCCCGCCGCGCACGCTGCCGGGACCGGCCAGAAGCTGGACCGGAGGGTCGCCAACCGCGACCTCAGCGTGTGACGGGACGCGAACATCTCATCCGCTATGCCCACTGCATCCGCGCCCACACGTCGTCGTCGACGTGTCGGACGCGCGAATGCGCTCGCGAACGGTGCGGGTGCGCCGCCGGACGGGGTATGTCCACACCATGTGGCTCAACCATCCCTCCGACCTGTTCCGTCTCACCGTGATCGCGGTGCTGACCTATCCGGCGTTGGTGGCGCTGCTGCGCGTCTCCGGCAAGCGGACCCTGTCGAAGCTGAATGCCTTCGACCTGGTGGTCACCGTCGCGCTGGGCTCGACCCTGGCGACGATCCTGCTCTCCCGCAGCGTCTCGCTGGTCGAAGGTCTCCTGGCGCTGTCACTGCTGGTGGCGCTCCAGTACGGTGCGGCGTTCCTGGCCGTGCGCTGGCCGCCGTCACAGCGGCTGTTGAAGTCGACGCCCACCCTGCTGCTGCGCGACGGCGTGCTGCGGCACGACGTGCTGCGACGGGTGCGCATCTCGGACAGCGAGATCCGGCAGGCGGCTCGCAGTCAGGGGCACGGCGACCTGACCCGCCTGGCAGCGGTCGTTCTGGAGACCGACGGCAGCCTGAGTGTCATCGGGCAGGAGGCACGCGGCGACGGCAGCGCACTGACCGACGTGCCTGGGGCGTGAGTCGGCAGCGCACTGACCGACGTGCCTGGGGCGTGAGTCGGCAGCGCACCGGGGTCGCTTCGTGCCGATCACCTGCCACTCGACAGTTTCGGGAGGATACGGGCTGGTTACCTAGTGATGAGAGCTTTCCAACCGAATTACCGAAGGAGGTGTGCCGGTACGCCGGCGCGGATCATGACAAGCCGACACCTACGGGCATCTGTCGCCTCCGCCGCCCTGCTGATTCTCGTCAGCGGCTGTGACGGTACCCAGAGCGACCAGCCCACCTCAGCCAGCCCGAGCCACCAAGCGACGCCGACCACGACGCCGCCGGCACCGTCGCCGCCGATGACCAGCGCGGCGCCCGCACCTCCGCCGACCGCGACGGCCACCTCGCCGCCGTCCAGTCCCGCACCGTCGGGCACTGCCGACGCCGGCGCGCGGACCGTCCTGCGTCGCGGCGACACCGGCGACGCGGTCCGGGTGCTTCAGCAGCGGCTGGACCGGCTCGGCTACTGGGTGGGTGAGCCCGACGGCGCTTTCGGACTGCTCACCGAGCAGGCCGTCCACGCGCTGCAGAAGGCCGCCGGTCTGCATCGTGACGGGATCGTGGGTGCGAAGACCCGTGCCGCTCTTCAGGACGGGAAGCGTCCCGACGCCCGCAGCACCGACGGCCACCTCGCCGAGGTGGACCTGGACCGGCAGCTGCTGATGATCGTCGATGATGGGGAGGTGAGCCGGATCTTCAACACCTCGACCGGCACGTTCGAGCACTACACGCACGAGGGCAGGACGTACCTGGCGGACACCCCACGCGGCCGATGGACGATCGACTGGCAGGTCGACGGCTGGCGCGACGGCCCGCTCGGCCGCCTGTACCGGCCCAAGTACTTCCAGGAGCAGGGGATCGCGATCCACGGCTACACCAGCGTCCCGCCGTACCCGGCGTCGCACGGGTGCGTCCGGGTGACGCTACCGGCGATGGACTGGCTGTGGGAGCAGGACGTGCTGCCGAAGAAAACCCGGGTCTGGGTGTACTGAAAAGTCGCCGCGCGGCCGACGCCGGCACACCGGCCAGAGGTGAGCCTGACTCGTCGCTCCGACGACGCTCATCCTCGGCGCGCCGCCGGCTGACCACGAGCAGCTGTCCGGCCGCCAGGAGGGGAGCCACCGGTGTGCGCCCGTCCCGTCCGGGTACGCCGCAGGCACGCAGCGGCGCAGTCGGGAGGTGCGATGAGCGAGGGGACCGCAGGAGCGGACGGGCGGCGTACCAGCGCGACGGAGCGGTTGGCCGAGGACGTGGCCGACGTGGTCCGCGAGGAGGTCCGGGCCGTGCGTACGCAGGTGGGCGAGGCGGCCCGCCCGGCCGGCCTGGGAGTCGTACTGCTGGCCGCCGCTGGCGGCTGCCTGGTGCTCGGCGCCGGGGCGGCGTCGACCACCGTGCTGCGGGTGCTGGAGACGATGCTCCCACGCCGGCTGGCCGCCGCCGGTCTCACCGCCGGCTACCTGGGCGCAGCCGTGCTGCTGGGCCGGGTGGGGCTGGCGCAGTTGCGGGCGGCCGGCGGCCCCTCGGCCCGCCTCGCCGACGACGTACGGGACATGGTGACGGAGACCGCCGGTCGGGTGCTGCCCGCCGGCGTCGACGCCGCCCGCGACGAGCTGGACAGGTGACCGGACCGCGGACTGGAGCACGTCGTGCCGGACACGCACGAGCGGGCCAACGCCCGGGCCACTGCCCGCGCCCGGCGTAGGTGAGGCGTCGACACCGGGGATCGGGTGTGGTCGGGGCCGCAGCGGGTAGCGGGCGGGCATGAGTCCGCTGTTGCTCGCGTACGCCCTCGTCGGGAGCCTCGGCGTCCTGCTGGCGTTCTGGTCCAGCGCCATCCGGCGGACCGTGCTGTCCGAGCCGTTGCTGGCCCTGGTCCTGGGGGTGCTGGTGGGCCCGACGCTCGGCCTGGTCGACCTCGCCGACCGGCTGGGTGCCGAACTGATCCGTGAGGTGAGCCGCGCCCTGCTGGCGGTGTCCCTGATGGCCGTCGCGTTGCGCTTCTCCCTCGCCGGCTACCGGGCGGTGCTGCGACCGGTGCTCGTGCTGCTCTCCGCCGGCATGGTCGGGATGGCAGTGCTCAGCGCCGGGCTGTCCTGGTTGGTGCTCGGCGTGCCGCTGGGTCTGGCTGCCCTGCTGGGCAGCTGCCTGACCCCCACCGACCCGGTGCTGGCCTCGAGCATCGTCTCCGGCGGCCCGGCCGAGCGTCAGCTGCCCGAGCGGCTGCGGCAGGTCATCAGCGGCGAGTCCGGTGGGAACGACGGGCTCGCGTTCCCCCTCGTCGTCCTCGCCCTGGCCGGCATCGGCGCCAAGCCGTGGGCCGAGGAGGTGACGGCGGCGCTGTGGGGGGTGTTCGGGGCGGTGCTGGTGGGCCTTGTGCTCGGCTGGCTCGCCGGTCACGCGGTACTGGCGGCGAGCCGTCGGGAGACCCTCGACCAGGGCTCGCTGCTGATCTTCGCGGTGCTGCTCGGCATCGCCGCGCTCGGTGTCGCCCGGGTGCTCGACACCGACGGCATCCTCGCCGCGTTCGTCACCGGGCTGGCGTACAGCCGGGTCATCGGCGACCAGCCACGCATCGCCGAGCAGAAGCTGGACGACTCGCTCACCCGTTACCTGGTGCTGCCGCTGTTCTTCCTGTTCGGTGTCGAGCTGCCGTGGCGCGACTGGCTCGACGCCGGCTGGCGGTTGCCGCTGTTCGCCGTCGCGGTCCTGCTGCTGCGGCGGCTACCGGTGGTGCTGGCGCTGAAGAAGCCACTCCGGTTGCCCTGGCGGGAGCTGGTCTTCCTCGGCTGGTTCGGCCCGATAGGCGTGTCCGCGCTGTTCTACCTGGCCTTCAGCCTGAACGAAGGAGTGCAGGACCGGCTGCTCTGGACGGCCGGCAGCTTCGTCGTCGCCCTCAGCGTGGTGGTGCACGGTGTCACCGCGATGCCCGGCCGCCGCTGGTACGCCGCCGGCCACCCTGAGGTCTCGAAGCGGTAATGGACGACGGATCGGGGTTTGCCGAACCACCGCGTTCGGCTTCTTCCTGGTGGGTGGGCTGGTGGCGCAGACCTTCCAGCGTCGACCGCCGGGCGGCTCGGTTAACCCGGGCCGGAGCGGGTAGCGGTACCGGACGGGCGGCCCCGGTGGGCACGACCGGACCAGGGACGGGGTGGCGGTGACGGGGTTCGCGTTCTTCGTCGCCGCGCTGGGCGCGGTGGCGGTCCTCGCCGTGCTCTCCAACCGGCTCGCCGACCGGCTGCGGCTGCCCGCGCCCGCGCTGTTCCTGTTCGCCGCCGCGATCGTCTCCGACCTGTTCCCGAAGCTCAACGAGCTGTCCCTGTACGCGGTCCGGCACCTGGTGGAGATCGCGCTGGTGCTGGTGCTGTTCAGCGGTGGGATGAGCATGGGATGGCGGCGGCTGCGGCCGTCGCTCGGGCCGGTCGCCCTGGTGGGCGTGGCCGGTACGCTGCTGACCGCCGGCGCGCTGGCCCTGGTGCTGCGCTGGGTGTTCGGGTTCGACTGGCTCGCCGCGCTGCTGGTCGGCACCGCGCTGTCGCCGACCGATCCGGCCGCCGTGTTCTCCGTGCTGGGTCGGCGGACCGTGGTGGGTCGCAGCGGCACGATCCTGGAAGGCGAGTCGGGCGCGAACGACCCGGTCGGGATCGCGCTGATGGCGAGCCTGCTCGCCGCCGGGACCGCCGGCGGCTGGTCGGCGGTCGGCTCCGGGGCGGGTGAGTTCGCGCTGCAACTGGTGGTCGGTTCGGCGGTCGGGCTGGCCGGCGGGTGGCTCATCCTGCAACTGATGCGCCGCGTGTCGCTGCCGGACGAGAGCCTCTACCCGCTCCAGGTGCTGTTCGCCGCCGTGTCGATCTACGGCGTGGCGACGCTGGCCCGCGGCTCCGGATTCCTCGCGGTGTTCGTCGCCGGCATCGTCGTCGGCGACGCCCGCGCGCCGTTCAAGCGGGAGATCCAACGCTTCCACGGCGCGCTGGCCAGCCTCGGTGAGATCCTGGCCTTCGGCCTACTCGGCCTGATCGTGTCGTTGCGCAGCATGGTGACCGAGCGCGCCTGGCTCACCGGCCTGGCGCTGGCCGTGCTGCTCACGTTCGTGATCCGGCCGATCGTGGTCGGCGGGCTGCTCACCACGGTCCGCCTGCGCTGGGGCGAGCGGATCTTCGTGGTCTGGTCCGGCCTCAAGGGCGCGGTGCCGATCCTGCTGGGCAGTTTCATCCTCACCGCCGACCTGGAACAGGACCTGCGGTTGTTCGACATCGTGTTCGCGGTGGTCGCGTTCTCGATCGTGGTGCAGGGCGGGCTGGTTCCGCTCGTGGCCCGGTGGTGCCGGGTGCCGATGCGGAGCACACCGCTGCAACCGTGGGCGGTCGGCATCCGAGTGCAGGGCGAGCCGGTCGGGCTGCGCCACTACACGATCGCGTCCGGCGCCCCGGCCGACGGCCGGCCACTGTTCGAGCTGAGCCGGGACGAGGGGGTGTGGGTCAGTCTGGTCAGCCGCGACGGCGAGCAGGTCCGGCTCGGTCGGGCGACGGTGCTGCGGGCCGGCGACGAGGTGCTGGTGGCCGGCGGTGAGCAGCCCGCCGCGGCGCGGGTCTTCACCGGCCGGGACGAGTGAGCGTTTCGTCGGCGGCCCGCCGGGTAGCCGGCGGCCTCGGGAAGGGTGGTGGGTCGGATGAATCTCGGCAAGGTCGGTGACGTGGTGGTGGGCACGGCTGGTGACGTGGCCGGCAGCGTGGTGGACCCGAAGGCTGGCCTGGGCAAACTGCGGTCGGCGATCACGCCCCGCGCGGTGGTCCTGCTCGGTGGCGGACTGCTCCTCGGTTATCTGGTGGCCCGGCGTCGGTCCTGACGCCGGTCTTCTCCTCGGTGTGCCCTCGATCTGCGGGGCTGCCGGGTGACTGGCACCCGGAAACCCGTCGTCCTGGTCGGTTTGTGGACCGGGAAGACGGGTAGCCGCCGCCGTGTCCGTCCTGGTCCGTCGTGTCCGGTACGGCGGGTGGGCGTCGCCGTCCGGCGGCGGGAGCGGGACGAGGACGGGACGAACCCGGAACGAGGAGGACGACGTGCAGGAGATCGTGGGCGAGAGCCTGGCCCGACGGTTGGTGGAGTGGGGCGTCGACACCGTGTTCGGGTTGCCCGGCGACGGCATCAACGGCCTGATGGAGGGCTTCCGCCGGCAGCGGGAGAAGCTGCGGTTCGTGCTGGTGCACCACGAGGAGGCGGCCGCCTTCATGGCCACCGGGTACGCCAAGGCGACCGGCCGGCTGGGGGTCTGCTGCGCCACCTCCGGCCCCGGCGCGATCCACCTGCTCAACGGGCTCTACGACGCGAAGCTCGACCACGTGCCGGTGTTGGCGATCACCGGCATGCAGGAGACGTCGGTGCTGGGCTCGCACTACCAGCAGGAGGTGCACACCACCCAGCTGTACCAGGACGTGGCGTCGTACAACCTGATGGTCACCAACCCGCAGCAGATGCCGGCGGTGGTGGACCTGGCGATCCGTAACGCGTTGAGCAAGCGGACGGTGGCGCACCTGACGTTCCCCAACGACGTCCAGGTCGCGGCGGCCGACGAGGACCCGTACCGGCACGTCAGCCCGGGCAAGCCGCCGATGAGCGCGGCGGTGGTGTCCTACCCGCAACTGCCGCCGGATCCGAAGGAGCTGGCGAAGGCGGCCGAGGTGCTCAGGGCCGGCCGGAAGGTCGCCATGCTGGTGGGTGTCGGTGCGCGTGGTGCCCGCGCGGAGGTCCTCGCGGTGGCCGAGGCACTGGCCAGCCCCATCGTCAAGACGCTGCCGGGGAAGCTGGTGGTGCCCGACGACCACCCGCTGACCACGGGTGGGCTCGGTCTGCTCGGTACCGCGCCGAGTGAGGAGCTGATGGAGGAGTGCGACACCCTGCTGATGGTGGGCACCTCCTTCCCGTACGCGAAGTACCTGCCCGGCCCGGGGCAGGCGAAGGCGGTGCAGATCGACGTCGACCCCAGCCTGATCGGCATGCGGCTGCCGGTCGAGGCCCCGGTCTGCGCGGACGCCCGGCTGGCGCTGCGGGACCTGCTGCCGATGCTCGACCACGGCCCGGACCGCTCGTTCCTGGAGAAGTACCAGGGCAAGATGAACAACTGGCGGTCCGAGATGACCAGCCTGGTGGACCCACAGCGGTCACCGATCGCGCCGCAGTACCTGATGGGCTGCATCGACGAGGCCGCCGCCGACGACGCCATCCTCACCTGCGACTCCGGCACGATCGCCACCTGGTCGGCGCGGCACTGGACCATCCGTGGTGATCGGGAGTTCTACCTGTCGGGCAACCTGGCGACGATGGCGCCCGGCCTGCCGTACGCGATCGCCATGCAGCACGCCTACCCGGGCCGGCAGGTGATCGCGTTCGTCGGCGACGGCGGGTTCGCGATGCTGATGGCCGAGTTCCTCACCGCGGTCCGGCACGAGTTGCCGATCAAGGTGGTGATCAACAACAACAACTCGTACGGGCAGATCCTCTGGGAGCAGATCATCCTCGGCTATCCGGAGTACGCGGTGCGGCACCGTCAGCCGGAGGCGGACTTCTCGGCGTGGGCGCGCGGCTGCGGGGCTTTCGGCGCCAAGGTCACCGACGCGAAGACGTTGCCCGGTGCCATCCGGGAAGCGCTGGCGCACCCGGGTCCGGCCCTGGTGGACTGCGACGTCAACCCCAACGAACCGCCGATGCCCGGCAAGATCAAGTACGACCAGGCGAAACATTTCACCGAGGCGTTCCTGCGCGGTCAACCGCACAAGGTCGCCACCCTCGCCACCGTCGCCCGCGACAAGTTCAACGAGCTGCGGTCATGAGTGAGGTCCTGCTGCCGGAACCGGTCCTGCGCCCGCCCCAACCCGCTCACGACATCGACCTGGACGCGCTCGCCGCGGACCTGCGCGGCGAGGTCGACGGGGAGGTCCGCTTCGACGCCGGATCGCGCGCCGCGTACTCCACCGACGCCTCCAACTACCGGCAGGTTCCGCTCGGGGTGGTGGTGCCCCGCACCGTGGAGGCGGCGGTGGCCGCCGTCGCGGTGTGCCGTCGCCACCGTGCGCCGCTGACCTCGCGCGGCGGTGGCACCAGCCTCGCCGGCGAGTGCACCAACACCGCAGTGGTGCTGGACTGGTCGAAGTACTGTCACCGGCTGATCGAGGTCGACGAGGCGGCGGGAACCTGCCTGGTCGAGCCGGGCATCGTGCTGGACGAACTCAACGCCCAACTCAAGCCCACCGGGTTGGAGTACGGGCCCCGACCGGCCACCCACGACCACTGCACGTTGGGCGGCATGCTCGGCAACAACTCGTGCGGCGCCACCGCCCAGCGCACCGGCAAGGTGGTCGACAACATCGTCGAGCTGGAGGTGCTGCTCTACGACGGCACCCGGATGTGGGTGGGGGAGACCACCGACGAGGAGTACGACCGGATCCAGCGCGACGGTGGCCGCAAGGCGCACCTCTACCGGCAGTTGCGGGCGTTGCGCGACGAGTACCTGGCCGACATCCGCACCCGCTACCCACACATTCCGCGGCGGGTCTCCGGCTACAACCTGGACAGCCTGCTGCCGGAGAAGACGTTCCACGTCGCGCAGGCACTGGTCGGCTCCGAGGGGACACTGGTCACCATCCTGCGGGCCCGGCTGAAGCTGGTGCCGATCGTCAAGGCCCAGGCGATGGTGTTCCTCAGCTATCCGGACATCGCCTCCGCCGCAGACGACGTACCGCGAATCCTCAAGCACCAGCCGATCGCGCTCGAAGGCATCGACGACAAGCTCGTCAGCTTCGAGCGGCGCAAGAGCCTGCACCCGCACGCCCTGCACGAACTGCCGCCGGGCGGTGCTTGGTTGATGGTCCAGCTGGGCGGCGACGCGCCGCAGGAGGCGAGGGCGGCGGCCGACCGGCTTATCGCCGCGGTTCGTCGCGATGGCGGGCCGACAGTGCACGAGTTCGCCGATCCCGCCGACGAGAAGCAGATGTGGGGAGTGCGGGAGTCCGCGTTGGGTGCCACCGCGCACGTGCCGAACGCGGACAACACCTGGCCCGGCTGGGAGGACTCCGCGGTCGCCCCGGACCGGCTCGGCGACTACCTACGCGATCTGCAGAAGCTCTACCGGGAGTACGGTTACGAGCAGGCGTCCCTGTACGGGCACTTCGGGCAGGGCTGCGTGCACACCCGGATACCGTTCCGGCTGCGTACCGCCGACGGGATCCGGGAATTCCGCTCCTTCATCGAACGCGCCGCCGACCTGGTGGTCTCCTACGGCGGCTCGTTCTCCGGGGAGCACGGCGACGGGCAGGCCCGCGGCGAACTGCTGCCCAAGATGTACGGTGACCGGCTGACCAGGGCGTTCGGCCAGTTCAAGGCGATCTTCGACCCGGACGACCGGATGAACCCGGGCAAGGTGGTGCCGCCCTACCGGCTGGACAGCCACCTGCGGCTCGGCGCCGACTACGACCACGGTGCGGTCGACACGACCTTCGCCTACCCGGACGACGGCGGCAGCTTCGGCAACGCGGTGCTGCGCTGCGTGGGGGTCGGCAAGTGCCGCCACCACGAGGGCGGAGTGATGTGCCCCTCGTACATGGTCACCCGCGAGGAGGAGCACTCCACCCGAGGCCGGTCCCGGTTGCTGTTCGAGATGCTCGACGGCACCGCCCGTGGCGGCACGATCGGCGACGGCTGGCGCTCGGAGGCGGTCCGCGACGCCCTCGACCTCTGCCTGGCCTGCAAGGGGTGCAAGGCGGACTGCCCGGTGAACGTGGACATGGCCACCTACAAGGCCGAGTTCCTGCACCACCACTACGCCCGCCGGCTGCGCCCCCGCGCCCACTACTCGATGGGCTGGCTGCCGCTGGTGGCCACCGTCGCCGCCCGGCTGCCGCGTACGGTCAACGCGCTGGCTCAGGCCCCGGTGCTGAACCGGCTGGCGAAGACCGTCGGTGGCATCGACGGACGCCGGGACATCCCGGCGTTCGCCCCGGAGTCGTTCCAACACTGGTTCGCCCACCGGACCCCGACCGGCGACGGCTCGCGCGGGGAGGTGATTCTCTGGCCGGACACGTTCACCAACCACTTCCACCCCGGGGTGGCGCGCGCCGCGGTGGAGGTCCTGGAGAGCGCCGGCTGGCGCGTACGCGTGCCCGAGCAGCCGATCTGCTGTGGGCTGACCTGGATCTCCACCGGGCAACTCGGCGTCGCCAAGCGGGTGCTGCGTCGCACCATCGACGTGCTGCGCCCGCACCTGCGCGCCGGCACCCGGATCGTGGGGTTGGAGCCGAGCTGCACGGCGGTGTTCCGCAGCGACGCCCACGAGCTGTTCCCGGCCGACGACGACGTGACCCGGCTGCGGGAGCAGACCGTCACCCTCGCGGAGCTGCTGCACGACCACAGCCCCGGTTGGCAGCCGCCGCGGGTCGAGGCGCACGCCCTGATCCAGACCCACTGCCACCACCACGCCATTCTCGGCACCGCCGCCGACCAGGCGTTGCTGTCCGCCGCCGGGGTGGACGCCGAGTTCCTGGATTCGGGTTGCTGCGGTCTGGCGGGGAACTTCGGCTTCGAGGAGGGTCACTTCGAGGTGTCGGAGGCGTGCGCGGAGCGGGTGCTGCTGCCCGCCGTCCGCGACGCCGCCGAGACCGACGTGATCCTCGCCGACGGCTTCAGCTGCCGTACCCAGGTCGAACAGAGCGCCTCAGGCGGACGATCGGCCATCCACCTGGCCGAGCTGCTGCGCGCGGGCCTGCACGCCGGCACCGTGCCGCGCCGGCCGGAGCGCAGCTGGGCCGACCGGCCAGACCCACCGTCGGCGCTCGCCCGCTGGACGGCGGCCGGGACGCTCGGCGTCGCCGCCCTCGCCGGGCTGGGCACGCTGCTGCGGCGGTGGACGCGGTGAGCCACATCGGGCTCACCGCCGAGGCGTACCGGGTGCCCACCGACGCCCCCGAGGGAGACGGCACCCTGGCGTGGACCAGCACCACCCTGGTGCTGGTACGCGCCGACGCCGACGGAGAGACCGGGCTGGGCTGGACGTACGGGCCGGCGGCCGTTGTCGCGGTGGTGGCGGATCTGTTCGCTCCGCTGGTCGCCGACCTCGACCCGGACGACGTCCCGGCGGCGTGGACCAGCATGCGCCGCGGGCTGCGAAACGCCGGCCGACCGGGTGTCGCCGGGCTCGCCCTGTCCGCCGCGGACTGCGCGTTGTGGGATCTCAAGGCCCGCCGGCACGGGCTGCCGCTGGCCCGGATGCTCGGCACCGTCCGCCGGGAGGTACCGGTCTACGGCAGCGGCGGCTTCACCACCTACGACGACGAGCGCCAGCACCGGCAGCTCGCCGGTTGGGTCCACGAGCAGGGCATACCCCGAGTGAAGATCAAGATAGGGGAGTCGTGCGGCACGGAGGTGGGGCGGGACCTCGCCCGGATGACGGCGGCCCGGCGCACCATCGGCGACGACGCCGAGCTGTACGTCGACGCCAACGGTGCCTACCAGCGCAAACAGGCGATCCGGGTGGCGCACGCCGCAGCCGAGCTGGACGTGCGCTGGTACGAGGAGCCGGTCAGCTCCGACGACCTCGCCGGTCTGGGTCTGGTCCGCGACCGCGTCCTGCCGGACGTGGCGGCCGGGGAGTACGGCTTCGACCTGACCTACTTCCATCGGATGGCGCCGTTCGTGGACTGCCTGCAGATCGACGTCACCCGCTGTGGCGGGATCAGTGAGTTCCTCCGCGCCGCCGCGGTGGCCGCCGCGGCGGGGCTGGAGGTGTCCGGGCACTGTGCTCCGCACCAGCACCTGCCGGTCGCCGCCGCCATCGGGAACCTGCGGCACCTGGAGTGGTTCCACGACCACGTCCGGATCGAGTCGATGCTCTTCGACGGCACGGAGCCGGCGACGGGCGGCACGGCGCGGGTGCCGCTGGACCGGCCCGGCAACGGCGTGCAGTTCCGCGCGGATCGCGCCCAGCAGTACCGGGTGGCCTGACGTGGCTGACGGGATCGGGCGGCTGCCA
The DNA here is from genome assembly GCF_029626145.1 of Micromonospora sp. WMMD961. Lineage (NCBI taxonomy): Bacteria > Bacillati > Actinomycetota > Actinomycetes > Micromonosporales > Micromonosporaceae > Micromonospora > Micromonospora sp. WMMD961. The sequence continues at coordinate 4,881,627 of NZ_JARUBJ010000002.1, read as the reverse complement.
CTGCGGGGCGCGGAGGTCGGGCTCCGGCTGGCCTGGGGCGGTCTGCTGCTGCTCTCGCCGGTTCGGCTGCTGCGCCCGGTGGATCCCGTCACCACCACGGCCGTGGTGACGCTGCGGGTGCTCGGCGCCCGGCACATCGTCCAGACGGCGGTGACCCTCTGGCGGCCCACCCCTGGCGTGTTCGCCGGCGGGGCGGCGGTCGACGCCATCCACTGCGTCGCCGCGCTCGCGCTGGCCGCCGTCGACAGTCGGCAACGGTCCGCCGCCCGGACCGACGCCGCCGTCGCCGCAGCCTGGGCGGTGCTGGGCGCCGCCGTCGCACGTGATCGAGGAGACCGATGAGAACCCAGGAACTGCACCAACCGACCGGCCGCGTCCTGGTCGTCGTCGGCGAGCCGGGCGAGGAGCCGGTGAGCGTCATCGGTGCGGCGCTGCACCGGTACGACCTGCGAGCCGGCCGGGTGACACGAACCGATAGGAGTCGACATGGGTAAGGGGAATGACCTGCGGGTGGCGGTGGTCACCGGCGCGAGCGCGGGGGTGGGGCGGGCCACGGTACGGCTGCTCGCCCAGCGGGGCATCGCCATCGCGCTGCTGGCACGGGGCAGCGTCGGGTTGGCCGCGGCGGCCGAGGAGGTCCGCAGCGCGGGCAGTCGACCGCTGCCGATCGAGGTGGACATGGCCGACTACGACCAGGTCGTCGCCGCCGGTCGGCGGATCGAGGCGGAACTGGGGCCGATCGACCTGTGGATCAACGATGCGTTCAGCTCCGTCTTCGCGCCCTTCCAGGAGACCCGCCCGGAGGAGTTCCGGCGGGCCATGGAGGTCACCTACCTGGGGTACGTGCACGGCACCCGGGTCGCCCTGTCCCACATGACCCCCCGCGACCGGGGCACCATCGTGCAGGTGGGATCGGCGCTGGCGTACCGGGGCATCCCGCTGCAGGCGGCCTACTGCGGGGCGAAGCACGCGATAGTGGGGTTCACCGAGTCGTTGCGCTGCGAACTGCTGCACGAACGCAGTGGGGTGCGGGTGACCATGGTGCAGCTCCCGGCGCTGAACACCCCGCAGTTCGACTGGTTGCTGTCCCGGCTGCCTCGGCACGCCGAACCGGTGCCACCGATCTACGCCCCGGAGGTGGCGGCCCGAGCGATCGTCGGCGCCGCGGACCGACCGCACCGGCGGGAGTACTGGGTGGGCATCTCGACCGTGCTCACCATCCTCGGCAACCGGGTCGCGCCGGGGCTGCTCGACCGCTACCTGGCCCGCACCGGCTACCGGTCCCAGCAGACCGGCCGCCCCGCCGACCCGGACCGGCCGAACAACCTGTGGCATCCGCTGGACGGGCCGGGCGGGCGCGACTACGGCGTACGGGGCGACTTCGCGGGCCGCTCCCACGGGCACAGCCCGCAGGCGTGGCTGTCGCGCCACCGTCGCCTCGTCGCCGTCGGGATGGCCGGTGCGGCGGCGGGCGCGGTCGCCTGGCGTCGGCGCTGAACCGGAGGTCCCGGACGACCGCCTCGTCGTCTCACCGGCACGGGTCGACCTGGCCCAGCGTGACCGCCGTCTCCAGCATCAGCGCGTGCACGAAGGCCTGCGGCAGGTTGCCGCGCAACTGCCGCTGCCGGACGTCGTACTCCTCCGTGTACAACCCGGGTGGCCCACACGCGGCCCGGTTGCGCTCGAACCACCGGTTGGCGCCCACCGCGTCCCCGGCCTGCCAGGCGGCGAGAGCCGCCATGAACCCGCAGAGCAGGAACGCGCCCTCCGCGTCGCCGAGCGGCCGCCGGTCGGGCCGGAAGCGGTAGAGGTACCCGTCCTCGGTCAGCTCGGCCAGGACGGCCCGCCGGGTGGATTCGGTACGGGGATCATCCGGTGCCAGGGCGCCCCGGATGCCGGGCAGCAGCAGCGCGGAGTCGACGCGCGAATCGTCGTAGGCCCGCTGCCAGCGGCCTCCCGGACCGAGGCCGTGGGCTGAGGCGTCGGCGAGGATGCCGTCCGCCAGCGCGGACCAGCGCCCGACCAGGCTCCCCGAGCCGACCCGCGCGGCGGCGCGTAACCCGGCGACACAGGTCAACTTGGAGTGCGTCCACTGCCGAGTGGGCAACTCCCAGATGCCGGAGTCCGGCTCCGACCAGCGCCGCTCGATCACCGCCGCGGCCAGTTGCATCGCGCGGTACGCGTCACTGTCGAGCCGGTCGAGCCGCTGCGCCGCCGCGAGCACCAGCAGCACCTCGCCGAAGGCGTCGAGTTGGAACTGCTCACGTACCCAGTTGCCGGTGCGGACCCGGGCGCCCGGGTAGCCGGGCAGGTCGTCGAGCCGCTGCTGGTGCGGCACCGGATCGCCGTTCACGGTGTACGCCGGGGCCAACGCGTCGGCATCGGCCAGCACCCGCGCGGTCAGGAACGCGACCGCGTCGTCGAGCAGGTCGTACCGGCCGACCAGCGCGGCCGCCTGCCCGGCGAAGGACTGGTCGCGGATCCAGGCGTACCGGTAGTCGTAGTTGCGTCCGGCCAGCGCCCGCTCGGGCAGCGCGGTGGTGCAGGCGGCCACCATGCCACCGCCCGGACGGGTCAGGCCGCGCAGCACCGCGTACGCGAGGGTGGCGTCGCGGTGCGCGGGCCCGGTCAGCTCCGGCACCACCGAGCTCCAGTGCTGCTCGGTGATGCGCCACAACTCACCGGGTTCCGCGCCGGGCTGCTCCAGCGGTGCCGTCGACACCTCGAACACCAGGTCGGACGAGCCGCGGGCCGGCACGACCAGTTCGCCGGCGAGGAAGCCGTCGGCGGCGGAGTTCAAGCCCGAACCACAGTGCAACCGCAGGTACAGCGATCCGGCGCGGGCTGTCCACCCGTCGGCGTTCCGGGTGACCTCGCGTAGCGGGCTGCGGCCGAAGTCGGCGCGCGGGTCCAGCACCACACGTACCCGCGCCGGTTGCTCCGCCGCCCGGATCTGCCGCAACAACACCAGCCGGTGCTCCTGCCCGGGTGCGACGAGAGCCTCCCGGCACTCGATGATCCCGTCGGTGGTGACCCACCTGCTGCGCCAGATCAGCGACCCCGGCTCGTAGTGCCCGCCCCAGACGAAGCGGTCCGTCGCCGGCGTCACGAGGAAACGACCCGGGCCGCCGAGCAGCGCCGAGAAGAGCGGCGGGTCGCACCAACCGGGTGCGCAGAGCCAGCCGACATCACCATCCGGGCCGATGAGGGCGCCTCGGTATCCGTCGGCGAGGAGCGCATAGTCCCGCAGTACCGCCGGGGAACTCTCCGAGGCTGGCATCGTTGGCCTCCGGTCAGGGGGTCGGAGTGTTGTCCCTGGCACCGCCGCCAAGGTTGCGGCCGGCGGCAGGTCACTCACCGGCGGCGGACTTTCCCGCTGTCGACGTCTTGAAACGGACCAACGGGTACAGCCGGGCCAGGTCACCGTCTTCCCGCCTTTCGACCGGGTCGCGGTCGGCAGCGCGGTCGCCGTTATGGCTGCGTCAAAAAGCAGGCTGTCGCCGTAGCGCCTGCGTGAATTCGTGGATGGTGGGCAGCGGATCGGGGTTGGTATGGGCGTCGAGGGTTCGAGACGCGAGCCCTCAACGTCGCAGGAGGCGCGTGGTGACTGCCGATCCGGAATCATCGACCGCGGCATCGCGGGCACGGACACCGACCGGCGTCAGTGTCGCCGGGGGGTGGGCGGTGATGATCGCCGCAGCTCTGCTGGCCGCGGCGGCGTTCCCACCGGCCGACCTGCCGGGGCGGGCGTTCGTCATGGCCATCGCCGCCGGCGGCTTCGCGACGGTGGTGGCCGACCTGCGCGCGGTGGCGGCGGTGACCGGGCTCGGTATGGCGACGTTCGTCGGCTTCCTGGCCAACCGATTCGGCGATCTGACCGGCGCCGCCGACGGCTGGTCGTACGCCGCGGTGATTGTCTTTGCCAGCGTGCTCGGTGTCGGTTACCGGGTCATGCGGTCGCTGCCGCCGGCAACCGCCCGTGATGCGGCGGACGGCGCCGTTACGCCCAGCCCTCGGCCGCCGTACTCGTCGGATCCGATCCGCGGGAGGGCGACTGCCGGACGTGACCGTGACTGGTGACCGATGCCACGGTCACGCCGATCTGTCAGCGGCGTGACCGTGACGCAGCGTCAACCCCCATGCTGGTCGTCATGAGCACTCCGGTTCGAATCAGCGGTATCGAGCAATCCGCGATACACGTGCAAGACCTCGAAAGGCTTTCGGGCAGTTGACGGTGTTGCGCGGCGTGGACTTCGACGTGGCGCGGGGCAGCATCTTCGCCCTTCGGCCTGGTGTCGCAGGAGACGCCCCGTCTTCACCGGCACCCTGCGCGACAACCTCACCTACGCCGCGCCGGACTCCGACGACGAACACCTCCTCAGGGCCCTGGCGGCGGTCGGCGCTGACGACTGGGCGACGCGTGAGCTCCTCGACAAGGAAGCTGGCCCCCTGCCACCGGCACAGGCGCAGCAGCTCGCGCTGGCCCGGCTGCTCGTGCGCGGCCCGCCCGTCGTGGTGCTCGACGAGGCGACCGCCGAAGCGGGCAGCGCCGGTGCCGGTGAGCTGGACCGGCGCCTACGCCGCCCTGTGGTCGGCCTGGTCGCACTCGGCAACGCCAGCGATCTGACCCCGCCGGCGTCCCGACGCGGTCTCACTGGTGTAGATGCGCGCGCTGCCCCTCGCGATCGAAGATCATGATCAGCTCGGCCGGCGCGTCGAGCGCTGTCATCGAGTGTGGCGTCATCGTCGAGAATTCGGCTGCCTCGCCCTTTTCGACCTCGATCTGCCGTTCGCCGAGCCACAGCAGGACCCTGCCCTCGAGCACCAGGAGCCAGTCGTACCCCGGATGGACCCGCTGGGCCGGCATCGTCGCCTCGGGCTCCAACCGGACCTTCACCGCCATGGTGCGCCCGTCGACGCGGCTCAGCGGCCACGTCGTGCGTGAACCCGAACGGTGCTGAACGGGACGGATCACCACGTCCTCGTCGCTGCTTGCCTCGAACAGGACGTCGAGGCTGACCTGCAGCGCGCCGGCCAGGGGCACGAGCACATCGAGACTGAGCGTCCGTTTGCCTGTCTCGACCCGGCTGATCGTCGACGGGCTGAGGTTGCTGCGCTGGGCGAGTTCGTCCAGGGAGTAGCCGAGCGTGGTGCGGATGCTCCGCAGCCGTGTGCGGGCCAGACGCTCCACCTCACTGCGGTCGTTCATCTCCCCAGCATCGAGGCATCTTGCGGATTCCGCAAGATGTCTGTCATATACCGCCAGGTGTTCCTACGCTGGACGTATGACAGACCATGCCCACGAAGCCTCCGAACACACACCGCACCAGAGCATCGTCCGGAAATGCGACGTCGCCGTCATCGGCGGATCAGCGGCCGGGTTGGCGGCCGCGCTACAGCTCGCTCGTCAGCGACGCTCGGTCATCGTCATCGACGACGGCACGCCGCGGAACGCGCCGGCGGCGCACATGCACGGGTACCTCGGACGTGAGGGCACCCCGCCCGAGGCGATGCGGGCCATCGGGCGCGAAGAGGTCCGCAGCTACGGTGGCAGCGTCCTGCACGGCCGTGTCCTGGCGGTGCGGAAGGAGGACGACGGGTTCCACCTCGCCCTCTCGGGCGGCCACGGCCTCGTCGCCCGCCGGATCCTGGCCGCGACCGGCATCGTCGACGAGCTTCCCGACATCGAGGGCCTCGCCGAGCGGTGGGGCGCTCAGGTGTTCAACTGCCCGTTCTGCCACGGCTGGGAGGCCCGCGACCTGCGGGTCGTGCAGATCGTCACGTCGCCGATGGGACTGCATCCGACTCCACTGATGCGGCACCTGACCGATCGGTTGACAGTGGTGCTGCATGACGCGACGGGGATCGACCCGGACGCGGTAAAGACCCTCGTCGCCTCCGGGGTCCCGGTGGTCGAGAGTGCGGTGCGCCGGTTGACCGACGCCGACGCGGACGGGTCACTCGTCGTCGAGCTTGCCGACGGTCACAGCCTGCCGGCCGACGCGATCCTCACCGGGGGCCGGTTCCGTCCCCGGGTCGAGATGCTCGCCGGGCTCGGCGTCGACACCACCGCCCACCCCAGCGGACTCGGTGACCTCGTCGCGGTCGACCCCGCCGGACGTACCAGCGTGGAGGGCGTCTTCGCCGCCGGGAACCTGACCGACCCGAGCGGCCAGGTCCTGCAGTCCGCGGCGAACGGTAGCTGGATCGGCGCCCAGATCGCTTTCAGCCTCGCCGCCGAGGACATCACGGCGGGTGCCCGCCCCTCCGGCGTCGCGATCGAGTGGGACAGCCGCTACGGGGACCAGGAGCGGGTGTGGAGCGCCAACCCGAACGGCACCCTCGTGGCGGAGGTGGCGGACCTGCCCCCGGGGCGGGCGCTCGACGTCGGCGCGGGTGAGGGAGCCGACGCGCTCTGGCTGGCCGAACGCGGCTGGCAGGTGACCGCCTCCGACGTCTCCGCCACGGCACTCGACCGCATCCGGGCCGAAGCGGAACGTCGTGGGCTCGACGTGCGCACGCTGCACCGCGACGCCAACGACCCCGCCGCGTACGCGGACCAGACCTACGACCTCGTCTCCCTGCAGTACGGCTCGTTCCAGCGCACCCCCGAGCAGCGCGGACTGCGTAACCTCCTCGACGCCGTGGCCGTCGGTGGGACGCTGCTCGTCGTCGGCCACGACCTGAGCTGGCTCCAGCAGCCGGCGGACCCCGGCGAGCAGACCCACATGTACGACCCGCAGGCGTACGTCGGCATCGACGAGATCGCTGCCGCCATCACGGCTTCGGGCGACTGGCGCGTCGACGTGAACGAGACCCGCCCGCGCCCCCCGGGGGCGATCAGCACCCACCACGTCAGCGACGTCGTGCTGCGCGCCGTCCGACTGGATCACCACAGGAGCTAAGGCAACCCGCCCGTCGCAGCGAGCACACGGTCGCGGCACTGCTCGGGCGCGTCCCGGCGACAACGGGGGGAGCACCCGCCACCGGCCTCGGTGTACCAGTCCACCGAGGCCGGTCAGGCGCCGACCGTAGTGGTACGCCGCGACGGCGCACGGCGTCGAGGCAGCCTGCCTGGACCGGCTTGTCGGGGCCGCCGCAGTAAACCTGATCGTCGGACGTCGGCGCTCGGCCGGGGCACTAACATCTCGCGACATGAGTTCCGTACACCTTTCCTGGGCCGGGGTGCGCAAGGCCGCCCTCTGGGCGGTGGCAGTCCTCCTGGTGCTGGGCCTCGCGTTCACCCTCACCGCGGTCTGGGCGGTTCGCCGCTCGTTCCCGCAGCAGGACGGCGTGCTCCGGCTTCCCGGACTGACCTCGCCCGTCACGGTGTACCGCGACGACCACGGGATCCCCCAGGTGTACGCGAAGACCAGCGACGACCTGTTCCGCGCCCAGGGCTATCTGCACGCGCAGGACAGGTTTTGGGAGATGGACTTCCGCCGCCACGTAACCGGCGGCCGGCTTGCCGAGCTGTTCGGGGAGGGCCAGGTCGAGACCGACAGTTACCTGCGCACGATGGGCTGGCGCCGGGTCGCCGAGCAAGAGTGGCAGCTCATGTCTCCAGACGCGCGGCGGTACCTGCAGGCGTACGCCGACGGCGTGAACGCCTGGCTCGCCGACCACGACGGGGGTCGGGCGAGCCTGGAGTACACGGTGCTCGGGCTGCAGAACTCTGGCCACACGATCGAGCAGTGGAGCCCGGTGGACAGTCTCGCCTGGCTCAAGGCGATGGCGTGGGACCTGCGGGGCAACATGGACACCGAGATCGCTCGCGCGGCGCTGCTCGGCGCCGGCCTGACCCGCTCGCAGGTCGAACAGCTCTACCCGGCCTACCCGTACGACCGGAACTCACCCATCGTCGACGGGGGAACCGTCGTAGGCGGCATCTTCGACCAGGGCGTCCGGCCCGTTCCGTCCGGTGCCCCGACGGCGTCCACAAGCGGCGGCCAGGGTGGCGGCGGCCCGGACGAGGCCGGGACCGACGGCGGTGGCACGGTCGCCGCGCGGACCGTCACCGAGCTCGCCGACGGCCTGTCCCGGCTGCCGGTCATGCTCGGCGACAGCGGCCCGGGCATCGGCTCGAACTCGTGGGTCATCGGTGGACAACTGACCTCCACCGGCAAGCCGATCCTGGCCAACGACCCACACCTGAGCCCGAGCATGCCCGGCATCTGGTATCAGATGGGTCTGCACTGCGAGTGCGCGTTCGACGTCGCCGGGTTCACGTTCGCCGGCGTCCCCGGCGTCGTCATCGGCCACAACGCCCGTATCGCCTGGGGCTTCACCAACCTCGACCCCGACGTGACCGACCTGTATCTCGAGCGGGTGGACGGCGACCGGGTGCAGGTCGACGGCGAGTGGCTGCCCCTGCAGACCCGCACCGAGACCATCGAGGTCGCGGGCGGCAAGCCGGTGTCGATCACGGTACGCACGTCCCGGCACGGTCCGCTGCTGTCCGACGCGTCGGCGTCGCTGCGGGACATCGGCCGCAGGCCGCCGGTCGACCAGGCCGGCTCGCCGGCCCCCGTGGCCGCCAGCCCGCAGCTCGCTGCCGGGCGTCCGGCGCCGGACGGCGAGACGCAGGGCGACGGTTACGCCATCGCGCTGAACTGGACGGCGCTACGGCCAGGTCGGACCGCCGAGGCGCTCTTCGCACTCAACACCGCGGCGAACTGGACCGAGTTCCGCGCCGCCGCCGCGTTGTTCGAGGTGCCCGCACAGAACATCGTGTACGCCGACGTGGACGGCAACATCGGCTACCAGTCGCCCGGTCGCATCCCGGTGCGCGGCAAAGGCGACGGGCGGTGGATGAGCCCGGGCTGGGATTCGGCGTACGACTGGAAGGGTTTCATTCCCTTCCCCGAACTGCCGAGCGTCCTCAACCCGCCCGGCGGCTATGTGGTCACCGCCAATCAGGCCGTCGTCGGCCCCGGCTACCCGCGCCTGCTGACAAACGACTGGTCGTACGGCTACCGCAGCCAACGCATCCGCGACATGATCACGTCAGCGCCCGGCCCGATCAGCGTGGCGGACGTGCAGCACATGCAGTTCGACAACCGCAACGGCTTCGCGCCGACCCTCGTACCGGCGGTTGTCGACGCTCTGCACCGGTCTACCGACCCGTCCGACGACGCCCGCGTCACCGCCACCGACCTGTGGAAGGACTGGGACTTCCAGCAACCCGCCGACGGCCCCTCCGGCAGCGCCGAGGCGCGCCGGTCCGCCGCGGCCGCGTACTACAACGCGACCTGGCGCCACCTGCTCGCCGGCATCTTCGACGAACTGCCCGCGAGCTACCGCCCCGACGGCGGCGACCGGTGGTTCGAAGTGGTGCGGGGACTGCTCGCCCAGCCCGGGTCCCCGTGGTGGGATCGCCAGGACACCCCGGCCGTCGAGCGTCGCGACGACATTCTGCGCTCGGCGGCGGCCGAGGCGACCGCGGAGCTTCGCCGCGATCAGGGCGACCGGCCCGACTGGCGGTGGGGCCGGATGCACATCCTGACCGCACGCAACCAGACCTTCGGCACGTCGGGCGTCGGGCCCGTCGAGTGGCTCTTCAACGCCGACCCGGTCGGTGTGTCGGGCGGCGACGCGATCGTCAACGCGACGGGCTGGGATGCCGCCGCGGGCTACGAGGTCGACGCCGTGCCCTCGATGCGGATGATCGTCGACCTGGCCGACCTCGACGCCTCCCGGTGGATCCAGCTGACCGGCAACTCCGGGCACGCCTTCCACCGCAACTACGACGATCAGTTGCCGTTGTGGCGCGACGGCAAGACCCTGCCGATGCGCTGGGATCGGGAGGACGTCACGGATGCGGCTACCCAGACGCTGACCCTGCGACCGTGAATGTGTGCCCGACAGGGTCCGGTCGGAGACGATCTGCCCGCCCGACGATCGCTGCGCCACCCGCCTCGGCAACGACCGCGTCGGCACCGATGCACTGGCGGTTCGACCCACCGGGGGCCCTACCCCCGGTGGGTGGTCGGCGGGATCAGTGCCGTGGCAGGGCACCGCGGACCTGGGTCCCGTGTTCCCCGTCGGGCCCGGTCGTGACGAAGATGGCGCGCACCAGCAGGACGGCCGACGGGGTCGCGACGTACCGGACGTGGTTCGCGCTCCGGCGACGGCGGACGAGGCCGGCAACCCGGAGGTGCCGAAGGTGTTTGGCGAGCGTGGTGTATCCGACGCCGAGCCGTTCGGCCAGTTCACCGGCGGTCGCCTCCTGATCGATGACGTCCAGGACGATCCGCAGGCGGATGGGTGAGGCGAGCGCCTGAAGAACGGCGGCGGCGGTGTCTATCGGCTCGTTCGTGGCGCTGCGGTCGCTCTCTGCCATTCGGCCGGGCCCGATCTCAGCGCGCCGCCGCGGACAGCGGGGCCTCGACGCGCCCGACGGTGGCCCAACCGCGCCGCTGACGTCGTGCGCCGAGGACCCGGCAGACGATGTAGATCGTGAACGAGATCGTGGTGACGTAGGGGCTGATGGGAACGCTGCTGCCCAGGGCGAGCAGGATGCCGCCGACGACGGAGCCGACGGCGAACACAACGCTGAGCAGCGTGACGAGCGGCGGGGACGCCGTGACCCGCATCGCGGCCGCGGCAGGTGTGACGACGACGCTCAGCACCAGCAGCGCACCGACGATCTGTACCGACATGGCGACGGTCAGACCCAGCAGCAGCATGAACACCGACGACAGCGCCGCGACCGGGACGCCGCGACCAGCGGCCAGCTCCGGATCGACGCTGGCGAAGGCGAGCGGGCGCCAGATCACCAGCAGGCCGATCAGGACCACCGTCGAGGTCACCAGCATCCAGGACAGCTGCGGTGTGTCCACGGCGACGATCTGACCGGTGAGTAGCCCGAACTTGTTCGCCGAGCGGCCCTGGTAGAGCGCGAGGAACAACACGCCGAGACCCAGGCCGAAGGGCATGAGTACGCCGATGATGGAGTTGCGGTCCCGGGCCCGGCTGCCCAACACCCCGATCAGCAGGGCGGCGAGGATGGAGCCGATCAGGGATCCGAGCACGACGTTCGCGCCGACCAGTAGCGCTCCGGACGCGCCGGCGAACGACAGCTCACTGATGCCGTGCACGGCGAACGGCATGTCACGCATCATCACGAACGTACTGATCAACCCGCCGATGAGACCCAGGACCGCCCCGGCGATGATCGAGTTGTGGACGAGACCGAGCAGTTCGGTGTAGTCGGCGAAGTTGAAGACGCGGTCCCACAGCCCAGGGTCAGACATGCTCCACCCCGACCTCGGCGCCGTCGTGGTGGTGGTGCGACTGGTTTGCCGGCGGGATACCCGCGACGAGGATTCGTCCGTTGACGCGAAGAACCTCGATCGGTACCCCGTACAGGTCGGAGAGCGTCTCCGAGGTGAACACCTCCTGCACCGTTCCGCTGCGGAACCCGCCGTCGGCCAGGTAGAGAACGCGGTCCACGTAGGGCAGCACAGGGTTGATCTCGTGCGTGACGAACACGACGGCGGTTCCCTTCTCCCGGCGTCGTTTGTCGACCAACGCGGTGATGGTCTGCTGGCTGCGCAGGTCCAGTGAGAGCAGCGGTTCGTCGCAGAGCAGCAGGCGCGGGTCGGCCACCAGTGCCTGCGCGACGCGGATCCGCTGTTGTTCGCCGCCGGAGAGCAGTCCGACCGGCATGTCGGCGAACGCGGCGGCGTCGACCGAGCCGAGTGCCGCCCTGATCCGCCCGTCCCGCCCCGGGCGCCGACCCAGGCCCCAACGGTGTCCGTCGAGGCCCTGGCCGACCACGTCGCGCGCGCGTAGCGGCGTCAGCGGATCGATGCGCCGCTGTTGCGGCACGTATCCGATGTCGTCCCCGCCGCGGCGCGGTGGCCGGCCGGACACGCGCAGCCGACCGGAGCTGAGGCGCTGGAGCCCGAGGATCGCGCGGACGAGGCTGGTCTTGCCCGACCCGTTGGCGCCGAGGACGGCGACGAACTCGCCGGCCTCGACGCGCAGGGAGAGCCCCGACCAGAGCCGCCGCGGGCCGAAACTCAGCCCGGCATCGTCGAACTCCAGCACCGGGACGGCACTGTGGTCGTCCGGCATCAGCCCAGTGCGGTCTTGACGGCGGCGAGGTTCCCGCTCATCCACGAGACGTAGTCCTTGCCGGAAGGCAGCGTCTCGGTCACCGGAACGACGCCGACCGTGTTGTCCTTGGCCGCCTGGAGCACCTTCTCGGTCTCCGGTCCGGTGGTCTGCTCGTTGTAGGCCAGCAGCTTGACCTGCTTTCCGGTGAACAAAGCGAGGGTCTCCTTCAGGGTGCCGGCGGAGACGTCGGTGCCCTCCTCGATGGCCTCGCTGAACTCCTCCGGAGTCTTGTTGACCAGACCGCACGCGTCCAGCAGGTAGCCCGGCACCGGCTCGGTGATCGCCACACCGGTGCCGCCGTGTGCCGTCTTGATCTCGCCGGCGGTGGCTTCCAGATCCGTGAGCTTCTGCTTGAAGGTCGTCGCGTTGGCGGTGAACGTCGCGGCGTCGCCGGGTGCCGCGGTGGACAGCGCGCTGACGATCTGGTCGGTCAGCTTGCCCATCGATGGCAGGTCGTACCAGACGTGCTCGTTGAGCTCCTCGCCGCCGGTCGCCGCCTTACCGGAGATCTCGACGGCGTTGAGCACCTTGGCGTCACTGTCGGCCGCCTTGAGCATCGTGTCGACGAAGTCGTCGTAGCCGCCGCCGTTCTCGATCACCAGGTCGGCCTTCGACAGCTCGAGTTGGGTGCGGGTGTTCGCCTCGTAGGAGTGTGGATCGGCAGACGGGTCACTGATGATGGACGTGATCGACGCCTTGTCGCCGGCGATCTGCCGCACGATGTCGCCGTAGACGTTCGTGGAGGTGACCACCGAGATCCCTGTCGATCCTGACGCCTCGGAGGAGGGCGCAGCCTTGTCGCCGTCCGAGGATGATCCGCAACCCGCACCGAGCATCGCCACCGAGAGCAGGGCTGCGCCAAGAAGACCTGCGCGCTTATCAAACACCGGAACCGCCACCTTTCCACGTCCGGTCAGCTGAAAAAGAGCTTCATTACCGGCAGGACGCTAATGGTGGGGCGCGCGTGTCACAAGGCTATCGGAAGTGATTTTCATTATTATTGTAGATTCACGATATGACGATATGTGCACCACTGGATGCTCGGAGCCTGGCGCGACCCGTCAGCGTCAGGGCCGGTGGGTGCGAGGCGGGTGGTCGCTGTGGACGCGATGCCCGAGGCGACCGACCGCCTCGGGCATCGCGTGGATCAGCGTGACCCGATCAACTTCTGCAGTTCCCGCCGATCGGCGTCGACGCCGGTGCCCGAGGGCGCCGAGCGGGTGGCGATCGCTGCCGGGTCCGGTTGCGGCAGCGGGTCGCACTGCACGTCCGAGCGCCGGCCACTGAGCCGCTTCGGTAGTTCACCGGTGGCCAGGTACGTGGCGATGGTGTCGTCGACACACGCCACGCCGCTGAGCGAGCCGGAGTGGGTGGTGCCCCCGACGCCCTCGACGAGCACCGCTGAAGGGAAGCGGCTGCGCACCTCCAGCGCTCCTGGGTACGGCGTGGCGGCGTCGAGCGTTTCGTTGATCAGCAGGACACCGCCGGCCTTGCTGCCGTCGACCGTCACCGGCTTGCCGACCTGTCCGTCCCACCAGATGCAGGGCGCGTTGAACCAGGCGTTGCCCCACGTCTCGAAGGGCGCCTTGGCGAAGATCCGCCAGTTGTCGGCCCGCCAGCGGTTCCAGTTCGTCGGCCACTGCACGTCGGTGCACTGCACGCCCAGGTAGATCGCGAAGCCGTTGTCCGCTCCCGGGCCCTGTGCGTTGGACGCGTCGTACAGCTCCTTGAGGGTCTGCCAGTCTCCGTCGTGCACCCACCCTGCGAACGCCTGGGCGACCTCCTCCCAGCCGAACACGTAGTAGCCGGCCTGCAGGAAGATGTCCGACCATTCGTCCGGTCCGATGATGCCGCCGGCCGGCTTCTTCAGCAGTTTGAGCTGCTGGGCGTAGAAGAGCCGTTCCACGGCCCGACCAGTCGTCCCGAGGTGGTAGACGGCGTCGTTGCGGGCGATCCAGTCGAAATAGATCTTGATGTTGCGGTCGAACGCGACGTCCTGGTCGAGGTTGGCCTCGTACCAGACCTTACGGGGGGTCGACATTGCCGTCGAGCACCATCCGGCGGACCCGCTGCGGGAACAGGGTGGCGTAGACCTGGCCGAGGTAGGTGCCGTAGGAGAAGCCGTAGTAGTTGATCTGGTTGCGGCCGAGCGCCTTGCGGATGCTCTCCATGTCCCGCACGGTGTCGGTGGTCTTCAGGTGGTCCAGCAGGTCGCCCCCAGCCTTCGCGCACGCCTGCGCGTACCCCTTGGAACGGTTCAGCCAGGTGCGCTCCAGGTTGGGGGTGGCCGGCACGTAGAACGGCCGGTTGTAGGAGAAATAGTCACCGTCGCAGGCCAGCGCCGGCTGGGAGGAGCCGACCCCGCGGGGGTCGAAACCGATCCAGTCGTACGCGTCGCCCGCGCCGTTGGGCACGTACTCGCCGAGCACGGAGAGGGTGAGGCCAGAGCCGCCGGGCCCGCCCGGGTTGACCAGCATGACGCCCTGGTACTGCGCCTCCGGCGTCTTGTGGCTGATCCGGGAGACAGCCAGCTTGATCTTCTTGCCCCGGGGCTGGGCGTAGTCGAGGGGTACCTCGACGAACCCGCACTGGCCGCCCCGGCGCTGGAGGCCGGGGCTGGCGCACTCGCCCCACGCGATCGGCGGCGGCGTGTACGACACCTCGGTGGTGCGGGGTTCAGGCGTCGCCTGTGCGGCCCCGCCGGGCGCGGTGCCGAGGATCAACCCGGCGATGGCGGCGGCCGCCATGAGTCGTTTCATTCCGTCCCTTTCGGAGTTTCTCGCCGGACGTTGAGGTGGCCGGCATCGTGGTGAGTCTGCTCTCCACCGGCACCCTTGAAAAGGGACAGACGTCGCTTCGGTGCGTCGGGTGCCACGGAGCGGCTACCGCCGCGGCGCACGCCTCGCCGGAGTCACCACAGTTGTCCGTCGGAGAGGGTGAGGACGCGGTCGGCGCGGGCCGCGAGGTGGCCGGAGTGGGTGACGAGCACGACGGGAGTGCCGTTGCGGCGGCGGAGGTGGTCGATCGTGTCCAGGACGTGGGCCTCGGTGTCGCGGTCGAGGGATGCGGTGGACTCGTCGCAGACGAGCACGGCGGGCGCGGCGGCGACAGCCCTTGCGAGCGCGACGCGATGGCGTTGACCGCCGCTGAGCCGATCCGGCGTGCGATCGAGGACCTCGGCCGCGAACGCGAACCGCTCGACGATCTCCTCCAGCGTCCAACCGGCCGGAAGACCCCGCCGGGCGTTCGCGGCGAGTGCTCGGGTGAGCGTGCGACGGACGGTTTCGTGCGGGTTCAGGGCCGCGCGGGCGTCCTGGCCGACGTAGGCGAGGTACGGCTGACCGGTACGCGCGCGGTCGGCCGCGTCCCAGCTCACCGGCGTGCCGTTGACCAGCATTCGTCCGGCGGCCGGAGGGGCGAGCCCGCAGAGCGCCCGCGCCAACGAGGTCTTGCCGCTGCCGGACGTCCCGCGGATGCCGAGGATCTCGCCGAATTCGACCCGTGCGCTGGCGCCGTCGAGAACCCGTAGCGCACCGTGCCGGACCGTCACCCCCTCGAAGGCGAGGGCGGCGCGAGCCGTGCCGTTTGTGATCGGCGGGGTCGCCGTCACCGAGGTGGACGCCGCGGCGCGTGCCGGTGCGGGGACCGGAGCATGGCGCCGGGTGGGGGAAAGCCGGCCCCGGTCCATCACCAGCGTCTCGTCGGCGATCCGGTCCACGAGGGCGAGGTCGTGGCTGATCAGCAGGACCGCCGGCCGCCAGGGCAGCCCGGTGAACCGTTGACTGACCCGCAGCGCGGTGTCGGGGTCCAGGCCGCTGGTGGGTTCGTCGAGCAGGATCAGCGCCGGCCGGGTGACCAGCGTCCACGCCAACACCCCACGTTGGGCCTGTCCTCCGGACAACTGACTCGGATAACGGTGCAGCAGCGGCGGGTCGAGGGCGGCGTCGCGGGCGGCTTGCTCGATCCGCGCGGCCCTGGCCGCCCGGTCGTCCTGCGGCCAGGCGATCCGGGCGGCGGTGCGCAGTTGCGCCGCGAGGCGACGCCGGGGGTCCAACGCGCTGGCCGGGTCCTGCGGGACGTAGCCGGTCGTCCGGCCACGCAGCCGGCGCCGGCCGGCGGGGGAGAAGGGGTCGACGCCGTCCACGTCGACGGTGCCGGCCTCCCGGTGGAGCCCTCGGCCGAGGTGTCCGAGCAGGCCGAGCGCGAGCGTGGTCTTGCCGGACCCGGACGGCCCGACGAGGCCGGTGACCCGGCCCGACGTCAGCTCCAGGCCGACCGCGTCCAGGACGAGGGTGCCGTCCGGCGCGGTGACGGTGAGCCCGCGTACCCGGGCGACCATGCTCATCCGATCTGTCCGATCCGGTCGGGGCCGATGTGGCCGCGCCCGGCTTCGCCGAGAACCGGACCGGCGAGGTGGTCGAGGAGGAGCGTCACGCCGACGGCGAGCGCGACGAGCAGCATGGCGGGGATCAGCACCGGCAGCGGGTTGGTCGTGAGCCCGGAGCTGTTCTCCTGGACCATGCGCCCCCAGTTCGCGGCCGGAGCGCCGGCACCCAGGCCGAGGAACCCCGCGGTGGCGGCGAGCTGGACCGAGGCGACGAACCGGATTCCGGCCTCGGCGAGTGCGGTGGGGACCAGCCCGGGCAGCACGTCGTAGCGCAGTCGGGCGACGGCGGTGTCCCCCCTGGCCTGTGCCGCTCGGGCGTAATCTGTGGCGACCAGGGCGGCGACACGTTCCCGGAGCACCCGCACCGAGAACGGGATGCTCACCAGGACACTCGCCGCGACGACTGCGGCCCCGCTGCCGGGTGCGCCGGCGGCGAGCACGAGAAGCAGCAGGATCGCCGGCAGGGCGGCGAGCGCGTCGACGCTGCGCACCGTGAGCCGGGCAGCCCGGTGCCGGCGTGTCATTCCCGCCCACGTGCCGAGGCCGAGGCCGATCAGGCTGCCTATCGTCGTGGCGACCGTGGCCTGGACGATCAGCGCCCGGCCCCCGTCCAGGACACGGGCGAGCACGTCCCTGCCGAGCACGTCGGTACCCAGGGCATGTGTGCCGGACCAGGGTTCGTACGGCCCGGCGACCGGTGCGGTCGGGCTGGCGGCGGGTATCCAGGGTCCGATCACGGCAACGGCGAGTACGAGCAGGGGCGGCACCGTGCTCAGCAGGCGTCGTGCGGTCACCGGGCCCCCGCCGGGGAGTGCGACCGGTGACGATCCAGCAGCGCGGCGAGGAGGTCGCCGGCAAGCAGGATCATCAGCGTCGCGGCGCCGAGTGCCAGGCTCAGGCCCTGCACCAGTGGCACATCCCGCTCGGCCACGGCCCGGGTCAGCTCGAAGCCGACGCCGGGCACGTTGAACAGCGTCTCCACCACGACGCTGCCGCCGAGCAGACCGGCGAGCATGATCGCCAGTCCGTGCAGCGCGGGTGCCGCGGCGTTGGAGACCACGGTCCAGAGGTAGCGGGAGCCGCGTACGCCGTTGAGGCGGGCGAACTCGGCGAAGCCGGTCGCGGCCGTCTGCGCGACGGATGCGCGTAGCAGCCGCATCGTCGCGCCGAATCCACCGAGGGCGAGCGCGAGCGCCGGCAGGGCCACCAGGTCCGGGTGTTGCCACAGCTCGTCACCGGCGGGCACCAGGGCGACCGCCGGCAGCACCGGCAACCACGCGGTGAACACCACGAGCAGGCCGGTGGCCAGCAGGAAGTCCGACGAACCGACGAGCCCGAGCGTGGTCACGCTCAGCACTCGGTCCAGCCGGCTGCCCACGCGTAGTCCCGCCGCGACGCCCAGCGCCCCGGCGAGCACCAGGATCACCGCCGCCGCCGGGACCAGCACCGCGAGGCTTGCCGTCAGCCGGTCGATGATGATCTCACCGATGTCCCGTCCGGTGACGAGCGAAGCGCCCAGATCGCCGCGTGCGGCGTCGCCGATCCAGTCCAGGTAGCGCTCGTACGCGGGACGGTCGAGCCCGAGCGAGACGCGGATCGCGTCCCGCTCGGCGGCGGTGGCGGTCGGGCCCGACGTCGTGCCGACCGCGTCGCCGGGCAGGACCTCGGTCGCCCAGAACACCACGGCGGACAGGACGGTGAGGGTCGCCGCCGCGGCGGCGACCCGCACTGCCAGCCATCCGGCCAGTCGCACCCGTCAGCTCCGCATGGTGGCGCGGGACAGGTCGGGGAACTGCAGGTTCCGGACGCCGCCGACGCGTTCCGAGGCGGCGTTGATCGTGGGGACGAACACCGGTGCGATCTGGTCGCCCTTCTCCCACAGCAGCTTCTGCGCCTGGTGCGAAGCGGCCGCCCGCTGCTCCTTGGTGCCGGCGCTGCGCGCCTTGAGCACGAGGGCGTCCACGTCCGGGAACGTGCCCGGCGTGTGGTTGATCTCGAAGAACGCGGGCGGGGTGTACCCGGCCCGGAACGGCCAGGAGAGGTAGGCGGGGTAGTCGGCGAACAGTTGCCCGGCCGGGAGTTCCCGCACGGCGGCCTGGACGCCGATCCCCCGCAGGTCCTCGACGATGAGCGTCGCCGTCTCCACCATTCCGGGCAACTCCGGCCCGGCGGCGAGCTCGACCTTGACGCCGCTCGCGCCGGCAGCGGCCAGCAGCTCCTTCGCCCGCTGCGGGTCATGGGCGCGCTGGGGGAGTGAGCTGTCGTACGACGGGAACCCGAGCGCGGGCAGGTCGTTGCCGACGAACGCCCGGCCGTAGTAGACCGTCTTCACGATCCGCTCACGGTCGACCGCCAACCGGAACGCCTCGCGCACCCGGGGATCGTCGAACGGCTTGGCCTTGACGCTCATCGTGTACTGCAGGTAGGCGGCGTACGGCAGCTCACTGCTGGTGATCTCGATCCCGTCGACGCTGTCCAGCGTCTGTGCCTGAGCCGGCCCGACCCCACTGACGAAGTCGACCTGGCCCTGTCGGAGCGCGTTCACCCGAGCCGTGCCGTCGGGGATCGAGAGCAGCTCGATCCGCTCCAGCGACGGCGCTTCACCGTAGTAGTTTTCGTTGCGCTTGAGCAGGGTGGACCGGCCGGGCTCGAAGGTGGAGACCGTGAAGGGACCGGAGGAGGGCATGTCCGGGGTGAATCCGGTCGTTCCGTCGGGAATGGCGAGCATGCTCTGGCAGATCACCTCGCGCCCGTCGGCGATCGGCGACAGCGTCGGCAGGAGCACGGTGGACGCGTCCGGGGCGGAGGCCGCGTCCACGTTGAAGTTTCGCGAGATCAGCTTCGTGAAGGGCAGCCCCTTCAGCAGGGTCGGCGCGCGCAGCGAGTACAACACGTCCGCGGACGTCAGAGCCTTTCCGTTGCTGAACTTCACGCCGTCGCGCACCCGCAACGTGTACGTCTTCAGGTCATCGGAGACCGTGATCGACTCGACCACGCCGTACGAGACGCCGTCCGGTGCCTTCGGGTCGAGCTCGCAAAGCGGGGCGTGCACCAGCTTCGCCCGGACGTAGTCGAGGGCGGTCGGGCCGACCAGGTAGTTGAGTGTCTCGCTGGAACCACCGCCGGCGAACGCCGCGCGCAGCGTCCCGCCGGTGGACGCCGCCCCGTCGTCGGTGTCCGCCGAGCATCCCGCTGCCGCAAGGATCGCTGCCGCGGCGACGGCCGCGGCCAGTCTGCGTCCCGTGGTCGGAACCATCCCTCACCATCACTCTCGTCGTCGACCACGAAGATCGCGGTCGGATAGGTTTACTAGGTATACCAGTTAGTGAAAATGGTTGTCAGCCCCACCTGCTTGAGAAGTGAGTGCCTCCATGCGGTTGAACCGGGACGCCATCGTCGACATGGCCGTCGACATCACCCGCAGTGACGGCCTGTCCGCCGTGACCATGCGCGCCGTCGCGGCTCGGTTCGACGTCACCGCGATGGCGCTCTACCGCCACGTCTCCGATCGGGAGGGACTGATCCGCCTCGTGGCGGACCGGATCGGCCGACTCGTGTGTCCGCAGTCGTCGACCGGCGCATCGTGGGACGAGCGCGCCCGTGCGTGGGCGACGGCGCAGCGTGACGTCCTCCGGCAGTACCCCGGTGTCGCAGCCTGGCTGATCGACAACGGCCCGGCCGGTCCGGCCGCCTACGATCTGCTAGAGGTGCTCGTCGCTGCCCTTGCGGACGCCGGATTCGACGACGCCACCGTTGCCCGGGGCGCCGCCTCGATCATGAGCTGGACCTTCACTCGGGTCGCGGTGGAGGATCTGGCGAACGCCCGGGTACGTCGTCGGGTGCCCGACCGGACGGTGGCGTTCCTGGGCGGCCTGTCCGGCATCGACGCCGCCTCACACCCGGTGACGAGCCGGGTCGGGCCGGAACTTCTCGCCCTGCCGCTGCCCGAGATCTTCGACGCCGGCCTTGGCCTGATCCTGGCCGGGCTCACCTCGGAGCGGCCTCGGTAGGGGTGGCAACAGCGCTGGACCGCCCCCAGGCCAGATATCGCTCCGCACCTGCCTGTCCGCAGCCCGGCCACCCGCAACGGAACCGGACCTCCCGGCCCGCTGTCAGCGGACCGTCGCGCGCACCACGTCCATCGGGCCGGGGGCCGCGTCGAAGCCGGCGGCGGACAGTTCGACGACCAGTGCCGCCGGCGACACGACGTACCACCGGTAGGCGGCGGTGACCTCACGTACGAGTCGGCCGCCCTCGTCGAGCACCCGGTAGCGCATCCGCCACCTGATGGTGCCCGGACCGTCCGGTTGTGCCGCGC
The DNA here is from genome assembly GCF_029626145.1 of Micromonospora sp. WMMD961. NCBI lineage: Bacteria > Bacillati > Actinomycetota > Actinomycetes > Micromonosporales > Micromonosporaceae > Micromonospora > Micromonospora sp. WMMD961. Next base: position 4,860,799 of record NZ_JARUBJ010000002.1, on the reverse strand, counting down.
CGCTGCCCACATAGGTGTGGGCACCCACCCGCACCGTCACGAACTCCGCCTCCGCGATCTCCACCGGCTCCGCCGGCGGCTGCGCGTTGACCACCAGCGGCGCGCCGTCCGCGAGCCGGTCGCGCAACCGCCCCCACAACCGGCGACGGGCGTCGGGGTCCAGGTGCCCGATCATGTTCATCGCGATCGCGCCGCCGATCCGCTCCGGGAGCGGGGCGTCCTGCGCTCCGGCGGCCACCACGCTGACCCGCTTCCGTAGGTCCGGGACGGGACCGAGCCGGCCGAACAGGGCCGCGCGTTGGGCTGCCGACGGCTCGATCGCCAGGATGCGTGCGGCCGGCAGCACCTCGGCGATGAGCAGGGTGCCGAGCCCGCTGCCCGCCCCCAGGTCGACGAGAGGGCCGGCGTGCGGCGCCGCGCCGGCCAGTGCGGCCAGCACGGGCTCGCGCAGCGCCCGCCACGCGTCGAGACTGAACAGGTCGAGGAACTCGCCCGACTCGTGATACTCGTCGCCGTTCATCCGGGTCCTTCCGTTGGGTCGCTGTCGAGCAACTGGATAGTGAAAGTCGTTGTCGATAGAGTGCCAGCATGACCCGGCAGCTCGTCGTCGACGACACCCGATGCATCGGTGCGGGGCAGTGCGTCCGATTCGCGCCGCACGCCTTCGATCAGGATCAGGAGACCGGCACCGTCCTGCTGGTCAGCGCCACCACCGAAATGGACACCGGCGTCGCCGACGCTGTAGCGCTCTGCCCTTCGGGCGCGATCCGGTGGGCGGACGACGTGACCTGACACGGTGGCGTCGTCCCCGGCGCGCTCCTCGCGCTCACCGGCCGACGAGGCGCCACCCTTCGGCCTCCGTCCGGTCGCGCCAGAACGACGCGTACGTGCCGCCGGCGTCGACCAAGTCGTCGTGGTTCCCGCGCTCGGCGATCACGCCGTCGCGTAGCACCAGGATCTGATCGGCGGCCCGGACGGTGTGCAACCGGTGGGCGATCACCAGCAGGGTGGCCTGTCGGGACAGGGTCGCGACGGCGGTACGCACCGCCGCGTCGGCCTCCGGGTCCAGGGCTGCCGTCGCCTCGTCGAGCACCACGATCGGCGCGCGCTTGAGCAGGGCGCGGGCGATGGAGACGCGTTGGCGCTGGCCACCCGACAGGGCCGTGCCGCCCTCGCCCACCGGGGTGTCCAGCCCGGACGGTAGGTCGGCCAGCACGTCGTCGAGGCCGGCGGTCGTGGCGGCGTCACGGACCTCGTCGTCCGTCGCGTCCGCACGGCCGAGGCGGATGTTGTCGGCGAGAGTGCCGTCGAAGAGGTACACGTCCTGGAACACGAACGCGACGCGGGCCATGAGGTCGGCGGGAGCGATGTCGCGTACGTCGACGCCGCCGATGAGCACGGTGCCGGCGTCGGTGTCCCAGAAACGGGCGAGCAGGCGGGCGACCGTGGTCTTGCCCCCACCGGAGGGTCCGACCAGGGCCGTCATGCTTCGCTCGGGCAGGCGGAAACTGACGCCGCGCAGCACCGGTCGGTCGTCGTACGCGAAGTGGACGTTGTCGAAGACCACCTCGGCGGACCCGGGCTGCCGAGGCTGGACGGGTTCGGGCAGGGTCGCGGCGCCCAGCACCCGGTTCACCGCGGCGAGCTGGTTGGCCGCGAGGCGGAGCGAGGCACCTGATTCGGCGGCGGTGCCCAGCGGCTCGCTCAATCGGACGGCCAGCACGAGTACCGCGACCAGGGTGGCGGCGTCGAGCCGGCCGCCGAGCGCGAGGTGTACGCCAGCGAGCAGGACGACGCCGAGCAGCGCCCGGACCGAGAAGGCGAAGGCCACGATCCCCGGCACCGCCCGGCGCAGCAGGGCGTGATCGGTCCGGCTCTGCGCCACCAGGGCGTCGTCGAGCAGGCGGTGCTCACCTGCGGTCCGGCCGAAGGCCCGCAGGAGCGGCTGTGCCTGTGCGTACTCGACGAGCCGGGCGGCGGCGTCGTCCATGGTCCGGTGTCGGTCGGCGTCGGCACCCGCCACCGCGCGGTTGCTCGCCCGCAGCACCAGGACGAGCAGCGGCAGGGCGAGCACCACGGCCAGGCCCAGCCGTGGTTCGACGACCAGCAGCGTCACCCCCACCACGGTCGGGGTGACCACGGCGGTCACGACCGGACGCAGCAGGTGGGCCGGCACGCTCATCAGTTGCAGCACGCTCTGGCTGGCGAGCCGGCTGAGCTCGCCGGTGCGCTCCGGGGTGAACCAGCCCAGCGGCAATTGGATGATCTTCTCGCCGAGGCGCTCGTGCAGCGCCCGGGCGACGTCGCGGCCCAGCCCGAACGCCCGGTTCTGGGCCGTCCAGGCCAGCGCCGCGAAGACCGCCACGGCGGCGGCGAATCCGGCCAGCCACGGCAGGGCCGCCGCGGGGCGGTCACCGAGCGTGGCGCGCAGCAGCGGGACGAGCAGGGCGTACGCGATGCCCTGCGCGGTGGCGGCGGCCACGGCCAGGACGACGAGCCGGCGCAGAGGGCCGGCGTGGGCGGGGCCGAGTGCGGCTGCCATGGCGCGGATCATCGAGTCTCCTCGGCGAGGGCGGGGACGGCGGTGGACTCCTGGGCGCGCCACATGCGGGAGTAGCGGCCGCCGGCGGCGAGCAGGTCCTCGTGCCGGCCGCGTTCGACGACCTGCCCGCCGTCGAGGACGACGATCTGGTCGGCGCCGCGGACGCCGGCGAGGCGGTGCGCGATGACCAGCATCGTCCGGCCGTCGGCGAGGGCGGACAGGGCCCGTTGGATCTGCGCCTCGGCGTGCGGGTCGGCGTACGCGGTGGCCTCGTCCAGGACCAACACGGGCGGGTCGGCCAGCAGCAGCCGGGCGATCGACAGGCGCTGCGCCTCACCGCCGGAGAAGGCGACGTCCGTGCCGACCACCGCGTCGTACCCGCGCGGGTCGGCGACGATCCGGTCGTGGATCTGCGCCGCCGTGGCCGCCGCCTCGATCTCGGCCCGGGTGGCCTGCGGTCGCCCCAGGGCGATGTTCGCCGCCACCGTCGTGCGCAGCAGGGTCACCTCCTGTAGGACGAAGCCGACGGTGCGGTGCAGCGTCGCCGGATCGAGTTCGCGCAGGTCGACGCCGCCCAGGGTGATCCGGCCGGCGGTGGCGTCGTGGAAGCGGCCGATCAGCCGGGCGACGGTGGACTTGCCTGCCCCGGACGGCCCGACGAGCGCGGTGACGGTGCCCGGACGCAGTTCGAGGTCGACGCCGGACAACACGGTGGTCGTGCCGTCGTAACTGAAGTCGACGGCGTGCAGCCGCACGGTGGTGTCCTGCGGGTCGACCGCCGCGGCCCCGTTCTCCACCACCGGCGTGTCCAGCAGCGCGGAGACGTCGGCCGCGGCGCTCAGCCCGGTACGCAACGCCTGCAGGTGCCGGCCGATGGTGGCGACGGGGCCCGCCAGCGCGGGTGCGAGCAGCACGAAGGCCACCAGCGCCGCCGGTGCCAGGAGGCCGGCCGCCGCGGCGGGCACCCCGGCGGCGAGGACCACCACCAGCACGACCGGGGCGGTCACCACCAGTTGCGACGCGGTGGTGATCCCGGTGGTGCCGGCCGCCCACGCGGTGAAGAAGTCGCTGAACGCGTCCGAGGCGGTGCGGAACCGACGGTGCGCCACGCCGGCGCGCCCGAAGGTCTTCAACACCGCGATGCCGTCGACGAACTCCACCGCCGCGTTGTTGATCTCCGCTGCGGCGCGTCCGTAGGCGGCCATCTTCGGTCCGGCGCCGGCCATCGCCCGCCGGAACAGCCAGGCACCGGTGATCGTCGGCACCAGCGCCAACAGGGCGAGCCACGGGCTCACCGTCAGCAGGAAGACCATTGCCACCAGTGGCGTCACCGCCGCCGCCGTGACGTCGAGGGCGGTGTGCGCCACCAGGTAGTGCATGGCCTGCACGTCGTCGTGCACCGCCTTCTTCACCTGACCGGAGCCCCGACCGGAGTACCAGGACAGCGGCACCCGGCCGAGCCGGTCGGCCAGGACGCGGCGCAGCCGTAGTTGCAAGGCGTTGTCGGCGAGGTGGGTCAGCACCGTGGCCGCGGCGGCGAGCAGGACGCTGAGCAGCGCCGCGACCACGGCGAGCACAGCCAGGTTCCGGATGCCGGCCGGGTCCGGTGCCGGCCGCAGGAGCCGGTCGCCGATCACCGCCATGGCGATGAGCACGCCGGTGCCGGCCGCGCTGGACAGTGCCTGGAGGAGTACGGCGAGGACCAACCGGCCGCGGACGGGGCGCAGGATCGTCATAGTGATCCGAAATCGTAGTCGTTTTCAATCAGGGCAGACAGTTCGATCGCCAGATCCGTCAACGTCGGCGCGGCCAGGAACCGCGCGATCGGCACGTCCACTCCCCAGCGCTGGCGGATCGCGGCGACGAGGCGCAGTGCGGCAACGCTGTCCCCGCCCAGCGCGAAGAAGTTCGCCGCCCGGTCGTCCACCCGGTCACCGAGCAGGTCGGCCCAGATGCCGGCCAGCGCGGTCTCGATCGGACCGGTAGGCGGCGCGGCGGACGCCGCCACCCCGTGCGCCGCGTCATGTTGCAACGCGGCCCGGTCGACCTTGCCGTTGGCGGTCAACGGCAACGACGGCAGCACCGCGACGGCGGCCGGCACGGCATACGCCGGCAGCCGCTCGGCCAGGAACGCCCGCAGCCCGTCGGCGACCGTCGTCGGATCGGCGTCGCCGGCCTCGACGAAGGCGTGCAGGCGGCGCCGGGTGCGCTCGCCGACGGCCACCACGGCGGCCCGACCCGATCCCGGGTACGCCTCACAGGCGGCCTCGATCTCGCCCAGCTCGATCCGGTGCCCACCGACCTTGACCTGGTGATCGGCCCGGCCCAGGAACTCCAGCGTCCCGTCCGGCCAGTAGCGCCCGAGATCCCCGGTCCGGTACCAACGGCCGGCGGCGTCCTCGACGAACTTCTCCGCGGTCCGCGCCGGGTCACCGCGGTAGCCGAGCGCCACGCCACGACCGCCGATCCACAACTCGCCCGGCACCCAGTCCGGTCGGTCCCGGCCTGCGTCGTCCACCACCCGGTAGGTCTGGTTGGCCAGGGGGAAGCCGTAGGGCACCGAACGCCAGTGCGTCGGCACCGCGGCCACCTCGATGGCGTTCGACCAGATCGACGCCTCGGTGGCCCCGCCGAGCGCGACCAGAGCGGCCGGGCCGTCCGGGCGGTGCGCCGTGGCCCGGCTGAACCGCCCCGGCAGGTCGAGGCCGACCCAGTCCCCGGAGACCAGCGCCAGGCGCAGGCCCGGTGGCAGCGGCTCCGGCTCGGCCGCCACCAGCAGCATGTCCAGCAGGGTCGGCACGGTGTTCCAGAGGGTGACCCTGTGCTCGCGGACGAGTCGCAGCCAGCGTGCCGCGTCGCGACGCTCATCCTCCGCCGGCAACACCAGCGCCCCGCCGGCACCGAGCACGCCGAAGATGTCGTACACCGACAGGTCGAAGTCCAGGGCGGACAGGGCCAGCACACGGTCGTGCGCCCCTACGCCGAAGCGCGCGTTGATGTCGGCGCAGGTGTTGGCCGCGGCGTCGTGGGCGACCTCGACCCCCTTCGGGGCGCCGGTCGATCCGGAGGTGAAGATGACGTACGCCGGCTCGTCCGGCCCCCGCTCCACCGGTGCGGGCAATGGCTCGGCGTCAGCCACCTGCGCCAGCACGGGTGCGTCGAGCACGAGCACGGCCCCGCTGTCCCGGTAGCACCGGTCCCGGCGCAGGGCCGGCTGTTCCACGCCCACCGGGACGTAGACCGCTCCGGCGGCGAGCACCCCGAGCACGGCGACGACCTGATCTGGCCCCTTCGGCAGGGTCACCGCGACCGCGTCGCCCGGCCGCACGCCGCGTTCCCGCAGACCGGAGGCCACCCGCAGGGCCTTCTCGGCCAGCGCGCCGTGGGTCAGCTCGCCGACGCCGTCCGGGCCGTGCCAGATCAACGCGACGCGGTGCGGATGGTCCCGGGCCGCGTCGAAGAAGGCATCGTGCAGGCGGCGACGCGGGACCGGCACCGCGGTGTCGTTGACCCGCAGCCGGGTCGCCCGCTGCGCCGCCGGCAGCAGGTCGGGCAGCGGAGCCTCCCAGTCGGCGTCGGCGAGCCGATCCAGCAACGCCGTGTACGCCCCGAACATGTCGTCGAGCACCCCGGGGACGAACAGGTCGTCGACCGCGTCCCAGGTGACCTGCAGGCCGCCGCGGGACTCCAGGACCTGGTTGTCGAGACTCACCTGCGGCGACTGCGAGACACCCCACACCTCCGGTGGGAAGCCGTCGGAGCGGTCCATCGACACCCCGTCCCCGACCCCGATGGCACTGGTGAACACCACCGGCATGGCCTCCATGCTGCCGGTGCTCCGGGCCAGCCGGCGCAGGAGCCAGGCCGGACTGATCTCGCGGTGGTCGAGGTCGGCGCCCATCCGGGCGTGCAGGGCGGTGACGTCGGCGAGGAAACCGCCGCCGGCCGGGCGGTAGTCGGCCAACGACAGGGTGGTGAAGTCGCCCAGCACCCGGTAGATGTGCGGGTGCACGTCACGCCGGTTGAACAGGGTGAGCGTGACGGTCAGGTCGCGGCGGGCGCTCCAGGCGCCGAGCACCTCCGCGTACGCCGCCAGCAGCACCGTGGACGGGGTGACCCCGTGCTGGCGGGCCCGCGCACGCAGCGCCGACCACCGGTGTGCCGGCAGTTGGTGGCGGCGGCGGGTGAACCGGGGCCGGGACACCTCGGACGGGTGGCGCACGGTGGGCAACTGCGGCGCCGGCGGCAGGTCGACCAGTCGGGCTTCCCAGTAGCGCTGGTCGCGGAGCTCGGTCTCCGGGTCGGGGCGGACCTGGCGGAGATAGTCGCGGAACGACACGTCGATCGCCGGCAGTTCGGTGTCGGGATCACGGTAGAGCCTGTCGAGTTCCGTGTAGAGAGTCATGATCGACAGTGCGTCGAAGACGATGTAGTCGAGTCCGACCGCGAGCCTGGTACGTTGCCGGCCGTCCTGCCGGTAGCGCACCGCGGCGAGGTCGAACAGCGGCCACCGGCTGAGGTCGGTGAGCTGGTGCGAGCGGGCGGCCCGCATGCTCTCCAGTGCCGCGGTCGGGTCGTCGTCGCCGACATCGGCCACCGCGATCTCGACCGGCGGCGCCGTGGCGAGAATGCGTTGGGCATCCGCGCCGTCGAAGACCGCGCGCAGCATCTCGTGCCGCTCGACCAATCGCTGCCAGGCCGCGCGGAGCCGATCGAGGTCCAGGTCCGCGCCGTCGAACTCGGTGTACTGCCAGGTGCCCACCCCGCCCAGTGGCAGCCGCTCGTCGCGGCCGACGAAGTAGGCCCGCTGCACGTCTGTCGGCGGGAACGGCTCATGCCGGCGCGCCAGGTCACCGGTCACCACCGTCGCCGGGGTGTCGGTGCCGCGCCGCAGGTCGGCGGCGAAGTCGGCGAGAGTCGGCCGGGTGAACAGCGCGGCGAGCCGGGCACCGGACAGGCCCGCGGTCCGCAGCCGCACCAGCAGGCGGGTGGCGAGCAGCGAGTCCCCGCCGAGGGCGAAGAACGAGTCGCCGCGGCCCACCTCGGGAACTCCCAGCAGGTCGGACCAGGCGGCGGCCACGAGCGCCTCGATCTCGCCGCGGGGCGGCCCGCCGGTGCGGGTCGCCCGCCGGTCGCCGGCCACCGCGTCGAGCAGGAGGCGCAGCCGCGCCCGGTCGACCTTGCCGTTGGCGGTGAGCGGCAGTGCGGGCAGCGCCGTGACCGTGTCGCAGCGCATGTGCTCGGGCAGCCGCTCCGCGAGCCAGGCGTCGAGGTCCGCCGGCAGCGGCGCGGCGGTGACGACGGCGGCGGCCAGCCCGGTGGCGGTCACCACCGCGACCGCGTGCTCCACCTCCGGGTGCGCCGCCAGCGCGGCCTCGATCTCGCCGAGTTCGATCCGGTGACCGCGCACCTTGACCTGGTGGTCGGCTCGCCCGAGGAACTCCAGCAGGCCGTCGGGTCGGTAGCGGGCCAGGTCGCCGCTGCGGTACCAGCGGGTGCTGGCGTGCGTGACGAACCGTCCCGCGGTGCGCTCCGGATCACCCCGGTAACCCTCGGCCACGCCGGCGCCACCCACCCACAGTTCGCCGGTGACCAGGTCCGGTCGGTCGCGGCCGTCGGCGTCGGTTACCCGGCACAGGACGTTGTCCAGCGGGGCGCCCCACGGCATCGACGGCCACGCGGGATCCACCTGGTCCACCTCGAACACGGTGGAGTGGATGGCGGCCTCGGTCATCCCGCCGAGCGCCGCGAAGCGACAGTCCGGCGCCGACCGACGCAGCCGGGCCGGCAGGTCGAGGCCGACCACGTCGCCGCCGAGCAGCACGGCGCGCAGCGTGGGCGCCGGTCGTCCGGCGCCGGCAACGAGGAGCATGTCCAGCAGCGCCGGCACGGTGTTCCACACGGTGACGCCGTACGTGGTGACCAGGTGCCACCACGCGGCCGCGTCCCGCCGCTGGTCCTCGGCGACCAGCACCAGGGCACCACCGGCGGTGAGCATCCCGAACGTGTCGTAGACGGACAGGTCGAACTCCAGCGCCGACAGCGTCAGCACCCGGTCGGCCGGGCCCACGCCGAAGCGCCGGTTCAGGGCGAGCACCGTGTTCATGGCGGCGGCGTGACTCACCTCCACGCCCTTCGGCTCGCCGGTCGAGCCCGACGTGAACAGGACGTACGCGACCGCACGCCTGTCGACCGGTGCGGGTGCGAGCGGCGCGTAGCCGTCGGCGGCGCTCAGCAGCAACGGCGTGACGCCTCCCGCGTCGGTGACCGCCTCCTGGTGTGCCGGGTCGGTCAGCGCGACCCTGGCTCCGGCGGCCGCGTGGATCAGCCGGCGTCGGTGCGGCGGCTGGTCGATGCTCACCGGCAGGTACGCCGCGCCACAGGCGAGTACGGCCAGCGCGGCGGCCACCTGGGCGGCCCCCTTCGGCAGGGTGATCACGACCGTGTCGCCCGGGCGTACCCCTTCGGCGTCCAGCAGCGCGCGCAGGCGCAGCGCCCGATCGGCGAGATCGCCGTAGCTGACCTCCCGTCCGGCGTCGATCAGCGCGGTCCGCTCGGGCGTGGCCCGCGCGTGGGCGAAGAACCCGTCGTGCAGGCAGGCCGCAGGCCCCGAGGCGGCGGTGGCGTTGACCCGTTCCCGGACGGCGAGCTGTCCCGGTGGCACCAGCGCGCCGACCGGCCGCCGCCAGGCCTCGTCGTCGTCGGTCAGCGCGTCGACCAGGCCGCGGTAGACGGAGAACGCGGCCTCGGCGACGCCGTCGGCCAGCACGTCCAGTCGCACGTCCCAGTTGAGCAGCAGCCCGCCGTCCAGTTCGGTCACCTGCGCGTCGAGCCACACCTGCGGGCCCTGCGAAATGATCCACGACGGAGTGCCGAAGGTCCGCTGCATCGACTCGCCGTAGATCTCGCCCAGACCCAGCGCGCTGGTGTAGACGACCGGCGCCAGCACCGGGCTCCCGGCCCGACGGGACAGGTCACGCAGCACCTCCACGCCGGCGTACGCGCCGTGACCGATGGCCGCCCGCAGGTCGGCCTGCACCCGGGTGGCCCGTTCGGTGAACGGTGGCCGGCCGGTGGTGTCCACGTCGAGCAGCACCGAGCTGGAGAAGTCACCCACCAGGAGATCGGCGCCGTCGACGAGCGGCTCGCGGGCGAACAGCGGCAGGTTGAGCAGGAACCGTCGGTCGTCGCTGAACGCGCCGATCACCTCCGCGAACGCGGTGGCCAGCGCCGCGGCGGCGGTCACGCCGTGCGCGGCGGCCCGGCGCAGCAGCCGCTCCCGGCGCGCCGGAGCCAGCCAGTGGTGCAGCCGGACGCTGCGGGCGACCGCACCGGGACGGCCGGCGTCGGGTCGGATCGGCAGCTGTGGTCCGGCGGCAAGCTCGTCGAGGCGCCGGGTCCACCAGGCGCGGGCCCGCTCCCGGGCCACCTCCGCCGAATCCCGGTGCGCCGCCAGGTACTCCGGGAAACTCGCCGTGATCGTGGGCAGGTCGGCGTCCGGGTCGTGGTACAGCGTGTGCAGGTCGCCGAGCAGGATCCGCATGCTCAGCGCGTCGGCGACGAGCATGTCCAGATCGACGTGCAGCCGGGTGGCGCCGCCGGGCAGCAGGCTCAGCGCGACCGTGAACACCTCGCCGTTCTCGACGTCCATGCGCCGGTGCGTGTAGTGCGCGCGCAGGCGGTCGAGCTCCCGGTCGACCTGGTGCGCCCCGGTCAGGTCGTGCACGACCAGTGGGGTACGGGCGGCGGCGGCGATGCGCTGGCGGCCCTCCGCGTCGAAACGGGCCCGCAGCATGCCGTGCCGGGCGGTGACCGCGGCGAGCGCGGCACGCAGCCGGTCGGGGTCGACGGCATGACCGTCGAACTCGACGTAGAAGTGTGCGGCGACGTCCCCGAACGGTTGCTCGTCCTGCCGGCCGATCCAGTAGGCATACTGCATGGTCGCGAGATCGAACGGCGCGGACGGGTCCACCGCGGCGGACGGCGGCGGCACCACAGCCGCCGGGCCGGACAGCGCTCTGTCCCAGCCGGCCAGGGTCGGGTCGGCGACAAGGTCCTCGAAGGTGACGTCGTGCCCCGCCCGCCGTAGCTGCGCGACCAGCCGGATCAGGGTCAGCGAGTCCAGACCGGCGCCGAACAGGTCGGTGTCGTCGGCCAGCGAGCCGGGGTCGACCCGGAGCGCGGCGGCGAGTTCGGCGCGGATGGCGGCGGAGTCGACCGGACCGGCAGCGACCGTCATCGCGTCGACCCCGGAGCGTCGGAGTCGACGGGGGCGACGGGGGTGGCGTCCACGGTGCCCGGTGAGGTCCCGCGGACGCCACCCACGCCCCAGCGCTGCGCCGGAGCGCCGGTCAGCACGATCCACGTCTGGTCGCGCACCGCCGGGCCGAGCACCTCGCTCACGGCGTCGGTGAGCCGAGCGATGAGCGCCTCCTGCACCGGCGGGGTGAGCCGCTCCTCGAAGATGCGGACGTCGATAAAGGGCATGACACTCCATTCAGGAGAGATCGGACAGCGCCTCGTCGAGGGCGCCGGTGAGGTAGTCGACCTGGGCGTCGGTCAGTCCGGGGTGACACGGCAGGTTGACCTGTTGCTCGAACCAGAGCTGTTCGGCGCGGGGGCACTCGCCGGGCCGGTGACCGCGCTGACGCCACTCCGGCGTCAGGTGTTGGGGGAAGTAGCGCAGCTGGATCTCGACCGCCCGCTGGTCGAGCGTCTTGACCAGGTGTTCCCGGGCGTCCGCGCCCGCTTCGACGAACATCGTGTAGAGGTGGTAGGCGTGCGACACCCCGGCCGGAGGCCGGTGCAGGCGGATCCCGTCATGGCGGGCGAGGCAGTCGTCGAGGCGCGCCGCGACGTGCCGGCGGCGGGCCGAGAGTTCCGGGAGGCGGGCCAGTTGTACCGTGCCGGCGGCGGCGGCGACCTCGGACATGGTGGCGTTCGTTCCCGGGTGCCGAAGGTCAGCGTACTCGTGCGCGTAGATCTCCTCGGAGTAGCGCATCCACGGCAACAGTGGCGTCGGCGGCACCCGCGAGACAAACGGGCGGACAACGGCGTCAGCCTTGTTCGAGCGAATGCGGTCCAATCTGTCGTACCATTCGTCGCGGTCGAACGTCAGCATTCCTCCCTCGCCGAGCGTGGTGAGGTTCTTGGAACTGTGGAAACTGAAGCAGCCGATGTCAGCGAGTGCCCCGGGGCGTCGGCCGTGGTATTCCGCCCCCAGCGCGTGCGCGCAGTCCTCGATCACGATCGCGCCGTGCGCGTGCGCGGCTGCGAGAATGCGTTCCATCGCGACCGGCAGGCCGCCGTAGTGCACCACGATCACCGCGGCGGTGCGGTCGGTGACGGCGGCCTCGACCGCAGCCGGGTCGATGTTGAGCGTGTCCGGTTCGACATCGCAGAACCGGACCCGTACGTCGCGGGCCAGCAGCGGTTGCACCGTGGCGGCGAACGTCTGCGGGGTGGTGACCACTTCGTCGCCGGGTCGCAGCCCGGCCAGGTGCACGGCGAGTTCGAGCGCCACGGTGCCGCTGGTCACCGACAGGGCGTGCCGGCAGCCGACGTGCCGGGCGAACCGCTGTTCGAACCCGGTGCGCCACCGACCGCCGGACAGCGGGCCGTCCGAGTCGACGAGCTCGGCGACGGCGGTCAGCTCGGCGGGGCCTACGACGCTGCCGCGCGCCGGGAATGGGACCCGGTAGTCACGTTCCATCATGGATGTCAGCCTCCTCCAAGCGGCGAAGATACAGGAGTGCCCGCGTATTCGATAATGCGAATAACAGTCAAGTGGGCGTTTTATTTCCAGCCTTGAAAAGCGCATCGTCAGATGCGCTTTGGGTGTGTTGTAAACGATATTCCGGCGGCCTCCTCATTGACTTGTCGGACGGATGGCATTTCACTGGTCAGGTCTGTGAGAGAGGATTCCCATGCAATTCGGTGTTGGCTTCTTCCCGGTGCTGGACCCGGCTGAGAAAGGCGCGAGCCAGTGGTACGACGAGAGTCTTCGGCTGGCCGTACGTGCGGAGGAGTTGGGCTACGAGCACGTCCAGGTGGTTGAGCACTACTTCACCGCGTACGGCGGCTACAGCCCCGACCCGGTGACCTTCCTGACCGCGGTGGCGGCACGTACGCGGCGGATCCGGGTAACGACCGGGGCGGTGGTCCCGGCCTTCACCCACCCGGTCCAGCTCGCGGGCAAGCTGGCGATGCTGGACAACCTGTCGCACGGCCGGCTCGACGTCGGGTTTGGCCGCGCCTTCCTGCCCGAGGAGTTCGCCGCCTTCGGGGTGCCGATGAGCGAGAGCCGAGCGCGGTTCGCCGAGGGCGTCGAGGCCTCCCGGCGGCTGTGGACGGAGGAGGAGGTCGTCTGGTCGGGGACGTTCGCGCAGTTCGGTCCGGTGACGATGCTGCCGCGGCCGTACCAGCGTCCGCACCCGCCGATCTTCGTGGCCTCCACGACCAGCGCCGAGTCCTGCGCGGCGGCGGGCCGCGCCGGCTACCACCTCCAGGTGGTGCCGACGGTGACCTCGCGGGAAGGGCTTCAGGAGATGCTCGCCGCGTATCGGCACGAGCGCGTCGCGGCCGGTCACGGTCCGGGCCGCATCCAGTTGAAGTACACCTGCTACCTGGCCGAGGATGCCGCCGAGGCGCTGGCGGCGGGGCGGCGCTGGGAACAGAACTACATCGAGAAGATGACCGGCGCGATCGCGTCCTGGGCCACCACGACCAGCGCTGACTACCCCGGCTACGAGCAACTGATCGACAAGGTGCGCCGGTACGACTTCGACGCCTCGCTGGCCGGGCACAAGGTCCTCGCCGGCAACCCCGGGCAGGTACGCGAGCAGCTCGCCGTCGTCGCCGACTGGTTCGGCCGCGATGTGACCGTGTGCCTGCAGGTCAATCCGGGGGGTACGACGGAAGCGGAGGCGGAGCGCACGCTGCGCCTGTTCGCCGATGAGGTCGCGCCGCACGTCGTCACGGGACCTGCCGATGCGCTCACCGGACGCTGAGGTCGCTGTCGTCGGGCTGGGCGCGTTCGGTGCGGCGTCACTCTGGCAACTGGCGGAGGCGGGCGTCAGCGTGATCGGGCTCGACCGGTACGAGCCGGGCCACGGGTACGGCTCCTCGCACGGCGGCACCCGCATGTTCCGTACGGCCTGTCTCGAGCACCCGGACCTGGTGCCGCTGGCGCGGCGCTCCGGGCAGCTCTGGCAGGAGTTGTCGGCGCGCGCCGGTGAGACGCTGTTCGCCCCGACCGGCGGGGTGCTGATCGGCCCGCGGGACGGGCACGTGGTGGCGGGCACGCTCGCCGCGGCCCGGCAGCACGACCTCGCGGTCGAGGTGTGGGACGCGGCCACGCTCGGGGCCCGGCTGCCCCGGCACGCCGGCCTGGCCGCGCACCATGTGGCGGTGTGGGAGCCGGCCGCCGGGCTGATCCCGCCGGAGGCGGCGGTGCGGGCCGCCGTCCGGGTCGCCGCGGAACTGGGCGCCCAGGTACGGACCGGCACGCGGGTGTTGACGATCGAGCTGGTCGACGGCGGCGCGTTCGTGCACACCACGACGGACCGGATCGCCGTACGCCAGGTGGTTGTCGCGGCCGGAGCCTGGCTGCCCGGGCTGGTGCCGGGGCTGGCGGTACGGGTGCTGCGGGTGCCGATCACCTGGTTTCGACCCGCCGATCCGAGCGCGACCGGGTACGACCTGGCCGCTGTGCCGGTGTTCATCCGTGAGCTGGACGACGGTGCCTGTCTGTGGGGACACGGCGCGCACACCGGTGGCGAGCTGAAGCTCGGTCTGGAGGACGTGGGAACCGCGATGCGCACGATGGATCCCGACGGTGACGACCGACGGGTGACTCCGGCCGACTGGCGGGAGCTAACCGACCGGCTCGCCGTGGCGCTTCCGGGGTTGGCACCGGAGCCGTCGCGGGCGGCGGTCTGCATGTACCCGCTGACCCCGGACCGGCAGTTCCTGCTGGGCCGGCCGGGCCGCGACCCTCGGCTGGTGGTGGCGGGCGGGGACAGTGGCCACGGCTTCAAGCACGCGGCCGGCGTCGGGGAGGTGGTCGCGGACCTGGTCAGGCGACGTGCGCCCCGGGTACCGGTCGCCTTCATGCATCCGGACCGCTGGTGATCCGGGTCGCGAGCACCTTCTTGTCGATCTTGCCGACTGCGGTGAGCGGCATCGCCGTCTCGAAGCGGATCCGGTCCGGAAGCTTGTACGCGGCGAGCCCGCGCCCCCGCAGGAAGCCGGTGAGGTCGGCCAGGGACGGCCGGTCGTCCGGGCAGACCAGCACCGCGACCGGCGCCTCGCCCCACTGCGCGTCGGGAACGCCGACCAGGGCCGCCTGCCGGACCAGCGGATGAGCGAGCAGATGACCCTCCACCTCGGTCGCGGCGATCTTCTCGCCACCGCGGTTGATCTGGTCCTTGACCCGTCCCACGACGTTGAGGTGCCCGGACGGCAGCCGGCGGACCAGGTCGCCGGTGCGGTAGAAGCCGTCCGGGGTGAACGATGCCTCGGCGGCGGCGTCGGCCCGGTAGTAGCCACGCAGCGTGTACGGCCCGCGGGTGAGCAACTCGCCGGCGTCGCCCTCGTCGACCGCGCTGCCGTCGAGCGGGTCGACCACCCGCACCTCGTCCGCGGGCGAGCACGGGCGACCCTGGGTGGTGCAGATCAGGTCGGCCGGGTCGTCGAGGCGGGTGTAGTTGATCAGCCCCTCCGCCATGCCGTAGACCTGCTGTACCGCCACCTGAAGGGTGGGGGTGAACCGGCGGGCCAGGTCGTCGGCCAGTCGGGCGCTGCCGACCTGGACGAAACGCAGGCTGGACAGGTCGGGTCGGCTGTCGGCGTGCTCGGCGAACCAGTGCGGCACCAGCGGTGGGTTGATCGCGGTGAAGGTGACCCGCTCACGGGCGATGAGCCGGAACGCGGTGGCCGGGCTGGGATTCGGAGCGATCACCACGGTCCCGCCCGACATCAGCGTGCCGAGCACTCCCGGGCAGGCGAACGTGAAGTTGAAGGCGATCGGCAGGACCGCGAGATAGACGTCTTCCGGCGTCAGCCCGCACACCTGCGCCCCGGCGCGGGCGTTGTAGGCGTAGTCGTCGTGCGTGCGGGGGATCAGTTTCGGCAGGCCGGTGGTTCCGCCGGAGAGCAGCAGCAGGGCGAGGTCACCAGCCGCCGGGCGATCGCCGCTGCCAGGTGCGGTCACCGTTTCCGTCAGGTCCTGATAGGCGGTGAAGCCACTGTCTCCGGGGTCCCCCACCACGATTACGTGTTCGAGTGGCTCGTCGAGGTCGCGCCGCTCGGCCCGGATCCGCGCGGCGAGAGCCCGGTAGTCGAACCCGAGGTGGCGGTCGGCGACCACGTAGCCGGCCGCCCCGGACAGCGCCGTGAGGTGGGCGATCTCGGCGTATCGGTGGCCGGGCATGGCGTGCACCGGCACCGCTCCCAGACGCTGCAGGGCGAACCACACCTCGACGAACTCGGCCCGGTTGGGCAACTGCACGACGACCCGGTCGCCGCGGCGCAGCCCGAGCCGCCGCAGCCCGGCGCACGCCCGGTCGACGGCGTCGTCGAGCTGCCGGTAGGTCCAGCGCCGCTCGCCGTCGACAAGTGCGGTGCGCCCGGCGTGCCTGGTGGCCCACTCGCGCAGCAGGTCGCCGAAGGCGACGCCGGCCCAGTACCCGGACGATCGGTACCGCTCGGCGTCGGTCTCGGACCATCCGGTCCACTCCGGACGGTGCAGCTGGGTCATGTGTGATCCCTTCTGGTCTGTTCCCTGGCGACGTGCTTTGCTATCTTTACCGCATATGAAATTCGTTTTCAATACCGTTCGACCGGGTGGGAGCACGGCTTGATGGATGTCGACGACCTGATCACCGACCTCGACGCCGCCGGCGTTACCCTCTGGCTGGAGCGTGACGAGCTGCGCTTCCGCGCCCCCAAGGGTGTGTTCACAGAGGACCGCCGAGCGGCCGTGCGGGCCCACCGCGCCGCGATCGTCGAGCGGCTGCGCCAAGCCGAGGACGTCCGGCTGAGCCCCGATTCGGCGGGGCGGCACGAACCGTTCCCGCTGACCGACCTCCAGGCCGCCTACCTCGTCGGCCGGGGACCGCACTACGAGTACGGTGGCGTCGCCTGTCACGCCTACGTCGAGTACGAGTACCCCGACCTCGACCCGCGACGGGTGCAGTCCACCTGGGACCGGATGGTCGCCCGGCACGACATGCTGCGCGCCGTCGTGCACCCCGACGGCTACCAGGTGGTCCTCGCCGACCCGCCGGAACACCCGATCCCGGTCACCGACCTACGTGGGCAGGACGCCGCGCTCGACGGACACCTGCGTGCCGTCCGCGACCGGATGTCGCACCGGGTCGCGCGGACCGACCGGTGGCCGTTGTTCGCGCTGCACCTCACCCGTGCGGACCGGGGCGCGGTCCTGCATCTCTCCCTCGACCTGCTCATCGTCGACTACGCCAGCGTGCAACTGTTGATGAGCGAGTTCGACCGCTGCTACGCCGACCCCACGAGCGAACCGGCCACGCCGGAGATCAGCTTCCGCGACTACGTCATCGGACGACGTCGGGTCACCGAGACGGCCCGGTACGCCCGCGACCGTGACTACTGGCTCGGCCGCCTCGACGACCTGCCGCCGGCGCCCGACCTGCCGGTGACCGGCACCGGCGAGGTCACCGGTCCGGTCCGCTTCCGCCGCCTGGAACACGTCCTCGACGCACCGACGTGGGCCGGGCTGCGCGACCGGGCGGCCCGGCGCCAGGTCACCGCCTCCGCCGCGCTGCTCACCGCGTACGCCGAGGTGATCGGCCGATGGAGCCGGTCGCCGCGGTTCACCCTCACCGTCCCCACCTTCCAGCGACTTCCCCTGCACCCCGACGTGGACCGGCTGGTCGGCGACTTCACCGTGGTCGAACCGCTCGCCGTCGACCTCGCCGAGCCCGAGCCGTTCCAGGCACGCACGGCGGGGCTCAGCGCCCGCCTGCTCGAGGACCTGTCGCACGGGCTGTTCACCGGCGGCGAGGTACTCGGCGAACTGGCCCGACGCACCGGCGCCCGACCGCTGCTGCCGGTCGTGTTCACCAGCACCCTCGACGCCCCGGCCGACGATCCGGACGGCCCCGACCTCGGCACGGTCGGGTACGCCATCAGCCAGACCCCGCAGGTATGGATCGACTGTCAGGTGATGCCGCGCGCGGGAGGGCTCGCCCTGTCCTGGGACGTCCGCGAGGACGTGCTCCCGGACGGCCTGGCCGACGACGCGTTCGCGGCCTGGACCGACCTGGTCGGCCGCCTCGCCGCCGGCGACCGCGACTGGGACGTGCCCGGGCCGGTCCAGCTGCCGGCCGCCCAGCTCGAGCGCCGCCGCCGGGCCAACGACACCGCTGGGCCGCTGCCGGACGGCCTGCTGCACGAGGAGGTCGTCGCCCAGGCCCGACGCACGCCCGAGCGGATCGCGGTGGTCGCCGGTGACGTCCGGCTGACCTACGGCGAGCTGCTCCGCCGTGCCGGCGCGGTCGCCGACCACCTCCGCGCCGGTGGCCTGCGCCCGGCCGAGCCGGTGGCCGTGTTCATGGACAAGGGCTGGGAGCAGGTGGTGGCGGTCCTCGGCGTGCTGTGCGCCGGTGGTGCGTACCTGCCGGTCGACACCGCGCAACCCCCCGCCCGCCGCGACGCCATCCTCACCGACGCGGGCGTCCGCACGGTGCTCACCCAGTCCTGGCTCGCCGGCGGCGTCCGGCGGCTGGTCGGCGTCACCCACCTCACCGTGGACAGCCTCGCCCCGGCCGACGCGCTCGACGTGCCAGCGTCGGGGGCAGCTCCGGACGACCTCGCCTACGTCATCTACACGTCCGGGTCCACCGGATCCCCCAAGGGCGTCATGATCAGTCACCGGGCCGCCCGCAACACCGTCGACGACGTCAACCGCCGCTTCGCCGTCGGCCCCGACGACGCCGTCCTCGGCCTCGCCGGCCTCGGCTTCGACCTTTCGGTCTACGACATCTTCGGCCTGCTCGCCGTCGGCGGCCGACTGGTGCTGCCGGACGCCGACCGACGCGGCGACCCGTCACACTGGGCGGACCTGGTGGGCCGGCACGCCGTGACCGTGTGGAACTCGGTGCCCGGCCAGTTGCAGATGCTGCACGACTACCTGCGCGCCGTGCCGAGCGTGCGCCCGGACGCGCTCCGCCTGGCGATGCTCTCTGGAGACTGGATCCCGGTCACCCTGCCCGACGCGATCCGCGCCCTGCTGCCGGCGCTGCGGGTGGTCAGTCTCGGCGGTGCCACCGAGGGAGCCATCTGGTCGATCTGGCATCCGATCGACCGGGTCGACCCGCACCGGCCCAGCATCCCGTACGGCACCCCGCTGACCAACCAGAGCTTCCACGTGCTCGACGACCGGATGCGCGACCGTCCCGACTGGACCGCCGGGGAGCTGTACATCGGCGGCGCCGGAGTCGCACTCGGCTACCACCGTGACCCGGAACGCTCCGCCGCCCGCTTCCCCAGCCACCCGATGACCGGCGAGCGCCTGTACCGCACCGGTGACCTGGGTCGGTACCGGCCGGACGGGACGATCGAGTTCCTCGGCCGCGAGGACGACCAGGTGAAGATCCGCGGATACCGGATCGAGTTGGCCGAGGTGGAGAGCGCAGTCCAGCTGCATCCCGGGGTGGCGCACGCCGCCGTGCTGGTCGACGCGGACCACCCGGCCGGGAAGCGCCTCGCCGCCTTCGTGGAGCCGGCCGTCGTCGAGACCGACCCGATCGCCGCCGCCGAGGCCGGGGAGGTCGGCGCCGCCGCGGCGGCGGTCTCCCGGGCCGCGCAGGCCGGGGTCGACCGGCCCGCGCTGGCGACGTTCCAGCAGGCCCTGGCTGACGTCGGTTACGCGGTGATGACCCGCACGCTGCGGGACGCCGGGCTGTTCACCGACGGCCGCGCGTACCGCGCGGAGGAGGTGTCCGAAGCCCTGTCCGCGACCGCGACCACCCGGCCCGTCGTGCGTCGATGGCTGGCGGCGCTGGCCCGCGCCGGGCACCTCCGCGCTGATCCGGGCACCGGCGTGTACCACGGTCCACTGTCGCTGCCGGCCGACCGGATCGAGGAGGCGTGGCGGCGGCTCGCCGAGGCGGAGGCGCGGGTGGCGTACAGCACCGACCTGATCGAGGCGGTCCGGACCTGCGCCGAGCGGCTGCCCGAGCTGATCGCCGGCACGGTCGACGTACGGGCGCTGCTGTTTCCCGGCGCCCGCGCGGACGCGATGGCCGCCGCCTACCGGGACAACCTGGCCGTCGCCCACCTCAACGAGGCCGCGGCGGCGGCCCTGCGTGCCCTGGCCGAGCGGCACGGCGGTGACGAGCCGCTGCGGATCGTCGAGGTCGGCGGCGGCGTCGCCGGCACCACCGCCGCCCTCGCCCCGGCGCTTGCCGAGTTCACCCCGGACTATCTGTTCACCGATCCGTCGACGTTCTTCCTCGCCGAGGCCCGCGAGCAGTTCGCCCACCATCCGTGGATCCGGTACGCGCGGCTGGACCTGCGCGAGGACCTGACCGCCCAGGGGCTGGCACCGAACAGCGCCGACGTGGTGATCTGCCCCAACCACCTGCACACCGCGCCGGACACCGCCGTCGCGCTGGACCGCCTGCGCGGCCTGCTGGCGCCGGGCGGATGGCTGCTGGTCATGGAGCAGACCCGGGACGACGACCCGGCACTGCTGGTGTCGATGGAGTTCCTGGAGGCCACCGCCGGCCCGTTCGTCGACGCCCGCGCCGACGGTGGCCAGTCGTTCCTCACCGAGGCGCAGTGGCGGGAACTGCTCGGCACCGCGCTGGTGGGTGTCCTGCCCGAGCCCGGGGAGCCGCTGCACCCGACCGGGCAGCAACTGTTCCTCGCCCGGGTCAAGACCGACCGGGCCGTCCTGACCCCGGCCGCGCTGGCCCGGCACGCCGGCACCCGGGTGCCCGAGTACATGGTGCCGAGCGTGTGGCAGCTCGTCGACGCGCTGCCGGTGACGGGCAACGGGAAGGTCGACCGCAAGCGGCTGCGCTCACTGCTGCCGTCGGCCGGGGCCGGGGAGCAGGCCGCCGCGGTCGCCAGCGAGCCCGCCGACGCGCTGGAGCGGCAGATCGCCGCGCTCTGGGCCGAGCTGCTCGACCGGCAGTACGTCGGCCGCCACGACGACTTCTTCGACCTCGGCGGCGACTCCCTGCTGGTGGCCCGCCTGGTGGGCCTGCTCCGCGAGCGGGTGCCCGACGTGGTCGCCCTGGAGTGGGAGGTGGTGCTCCGGCACATGCTGCGCCGGCCCACCGTCGCGGCGCTGGCGGCCTACCTGCGTGGCGCCACCGCGACCGGCGCCGGACCGGAGGACGAGGCGCCGGTGCGCACCTCGCCCGTGGTACGTCTGCACGGCTCCGGCGGCGACCCGGTGACCGTTCTGGTGCACGCCGGCACCGGCACGATCATGCCGTACCGGGCGTTGATCACCGAGATCCGACGCCGCTCGGCCGGCACCGGGACGGTGGTCGGGTTGGAGGTGCCGCACCTGCCGCACTACCTCGACGCGGACCCCGAGGGCCTGATCGAGACCATCGCCGCCGACTACGTACGCGCTCTCCTCGACCTCGGCGCCGGTGAGTTCCACCTGGTCGGCTACTGCCTCGGCGGACTGATCGCCACCGAGGTCGCCCGCGGTCTCGCCGAGGCGGGCGCGAACGTGGCGACGCTGACCGCGATCAGCAGCCACAGCCCTCGCTTCCGGTTGGACGACGAGATCCTGTCGGAGTACTCGTTCAGCGTCATGATGGGCATCGCCCCGGCGGATCTCGGCTTCCCCGCCGACGAACTGGCGGTGGCCCGCGCCGGGGACGCGGTGCTGGCCGCCAGTCCCGGGGTGATGCGCGACGGCGGTTTCGCCGCGCTGACCGGCGAGCACGCCGGCGTCGCGGAGGCGTTCCGGAGCCTCGCCGAGGTGCCCCGGGAGCAGCGGGTGGCCCGGATGTGCGAGGCCGTTCCCGCCTCCGCCGGCATGTACGAACCGGACCACATGATGCGTCTGTTCCGGACGTTCCGGCAGAGCGTCTTCGCGATCACCCGGTACGACCCGGAGCCCTACGCGGGGGACATCACCTTCCTGCGGCACAGCGGCGCGTACCCGTTCCCCGGCAGCCGCGACGCGGTCACCCAGCACTGGTCCGACCTGTGCCTCGGTGATCTGCGCGTCATCGACGTCCCCGGCGACCACTTCAGCTGCGTCGACGTCGCCCACGCCCCCGGCGTGGTCAAACTGCTCACCGAGATCACCGGCGGGGCGGTGACCCGGTGATCGGGGTGCTCGGGGCCACCGGATCGGTCGGCTCGGCGGCGGTGGTGCACCTGCACCGGCTCGGCGCCGGGCCGCTGCGGATCGGCGCCCGTCGCCGCGCGCCCCTGGAGAAGCTGGCCGCCGACGTCCCGGCCGAGACCGTGCCGGTGGACGTCCGTGATCCCGTCGCCCTGGCGGCCTTCACCGCAGGCTGCACGATCGTGCTCAACTGCGCCGGCCCGACGTACGAACTCAAGGAGACGGTGGCCCGGGCCGCGCTCGCCGCCGGGGCGCACTGTGTCGACGTGGCCGGCGACGACCCGGTCCGGGAGGCGCTGCACGGTCGCGACCTCGGTGACCGCACCGTGCTGCTGTCGGCCGGAACCCTTCCCGGACTGTCCAACCTGCTGCCGCGATGGCTGGCGGGGACGGAGTTCGACCGGGTCGAGGCGCTGTCTGCCTGGGTCGGCGGCGTGGAGCACTGCTCCCCGGTCGTCGCGGTCGACATGCTGTTGTCCCTGCAGACCGGCGGGGCCGGCGGCGAGGCGTACGGGGAGGCGAACGCGGCCTGGCGGGCCGGCGGCCCGCGCGCGCGGGCGTTGCGTCCGGCCGAGGACGTCGTCGTGCCGATGTTCCCCGGCCCGGTCGCGGTGCAGCCCTTCCTCAGCGCCGAGACCCGCCGTCTCGCGGCCACCCTCGGGCTGACCACGCTGGACTGGTTCAACGTGTACCCCGGTCCGGCCGTACGCGCGCTGCTCACGGCGTTGCCGGCAGCGGCCCGGGAAGGCGCCGACCGGCAGCAGCTCGCCGACCGGATGATCCGTGCCGCCACCGTCGACCTGGCCGGCCGGCAGCCGTACTACCAGATGGTGTTCACCCTGCGCGGGTCGCGCGCCGGCCAGGCCTCCGAAGCGAGGGTCGTCCTGCGCACGCCCAGCAGCTACCGGCTGACCGGCCTGGTGGGTGCCCTGGCGACCGTCGCCGTGCACCGGGGCGCCGTCCCACCCGGCGTGCACTACGCCGCCGAGGTGCTCGACCCCGCCGCCGTCGTGGACGCGGTCCGCGCCGCCGGCGAGGCATCCGTGCGCATCGTCAGCGCCAATGGCGACGACGAGGAAGAGGGGAGCCTGTGAGCACGCCGGCACCGCGGCCGCGTACCGACGAATCCAGGACGACGCCCCCGCTGCGGGTGCTGGTGTGCGGCACCAACTTCGGACGGTTCTATCTGCGCGCGATCGCCGACCTGGCACCCGGCCTGGAGTTGGCCGGGGTGCTCAGCCGTGGGGGGACGGCGTCGCGGGAGCTGGCCCGCCGCTACGGCGTCGCCCATCACGAGAGCCTCGACACGGTGGGTGACGACGTCGACCTGGCGTGCGTCGTGGTCGGCTCCACGGTCTCCGGCGGCCCCGGCACCGACCTGGCCCGCGGGTTGATGTCCCGTGGCGTGCATGTGCTCCAGGAGCATCCGGTGCACCACGACGAGATGGTCGCCTGCCTACAGCTGGCCCGTCGGCAGGGTGTGCAGTACCGGGTGAACGCCCACTATCACCACGTCGAGCCGGTGCGCCGGTTCCTTGCCGCCGCCGCCCGGCTACGTGAACGGGAGCGGCCGCTGTTCGTCGACGCGGCCACCCCGGTCCATGTCCTGTACCCGTTCGTGGACATCCTCGGGCGCGCCCTCGGCGGGCTGCGTCCGTGGCGGGTGGACGAGCCGGGCGGAGACGGACCGCTGCGTTCGCTGACCGGTCGGCTCGGCGGTGTGCCGCTGACCGTACGGGTGCACCACCAGCTCGACCCGGCCGATCGCGACAACCACGCCCTGCTGTGGCACCGGATCGCGATCGGCACCGGTGCCGGTGTGCTCACGCTCGCCGACACCCACGGCCCGGTGCTGTGGAGTCCGCGCCTGCACGCCGGCCGCGACGACGAGCGCCGGTTGGTGTTCGCCGGTCCCGGCCTCGACGAGGCCAGCACCGCCGTGCTGCCCGGCACCGGACCGGGCAGCGGGCAGGAGATCTTCGATCGGCTGTGGCCGGAGGCGGTGCGCCGGGCCGTCGCCGGGTTCGCCGAGTCCGTCCGCGCCGGCGGCGATCCGCTGCGCGCGGCCCAGTACGACATCACCGCCTGCCGGGTCTGGGCGGAGCTCGCCGCGCGTCTCGGGCCGCCGGAGATCGTCAGACCTGCCCGCCCGGCTCTCGTCACGGTCACCGACCTGGCTGACCCGCCGCAACCGGCCACGGTGGGCCCGGCCCATTCGCGTACCCCCGCTCCGGCCGGCGATCCGACCGGGCAGCAGGGCCGGGCCCCGGACCGGCCCCGATCGCCGGAGCCGGCCGCGGAACCGGCCGGGTCGCCTGACGTCGGGGCGGAGCCCTACTCGCCGACGGCCGAGTTCTTCGATCTGGCCGCCGCGCCGCACGTCACCGCCGGCAGCGCACCGGCCGTGGTGGCCGCGCTGGCCGGTGTCGATCCCGCGGCCGGGCCGGTGGTGGAGATCGGCGCCGGCAGCGGGCTGATCACCGCCGCGGTGGCCCGTGCCTACCCGGCGCTGGAGCTGCTGGCCTGCGAACCGGCAGTCGGCATGCGGGCGGTGCTCACCAGCCGCATCTACCGCGACCCGGACCTGCGTCGGCGGGTGACCGTCTCGGCGCAGGCCGCGCCGGATCTGGACCTGCCCGACACCATCAGTGGTGCCGTCGTCTGCGGCGTCGCCGGCCACCTCGACGCCGGCGACCGGCAACGGTTGTGGCGGCGGCTGCGCGACCGGCTGGCCCCGGGCGGGGTGATCGTCGTGGAGCTGATGAGCATGGACCGCCCGCTGGTCCTCGCCCCCACCCGGCTGGCCGGGGCGGAGTTGGGCGCGCAGCGCTACGAGTGGTGGCTGTCCGGGGAGCCCGACGGTCCCGGCCGGATGCGCCTGCACACCACCTGGCGGGTGCTGCACGACGGGCGGACCGTCCGCGAGGTGACCGACGCGTACCACTGGCACACCATCACGCTGGCGCAGGTGGCCGCCGAGTCCGGGCTGGTGCTGCACGACGTTCCGCATTCGACGGGAGGGCCGCCGTTCGGTGTGCTCGCCGCCGGCCGAGAGGAGACCCGATCATGACCGACGATCCGCCCGCCTTTCCGATCCCGCGGGAGTGCCCGTTCGCCCCGCCCGCGCGCTACGCCGAGCTGCGCGACAAGGAGCCGGTGTCGCAGGTGACCATCCCCACCGGCAAACATCCGTGGCTCCTCACCCGGTACGCCGACGTGCGGCGGCTGCTGGCCGACCCGCGGGTCAGCTCCGACATCCGCCGGCCGAACTTCCCCGCGCTGGGGGTCGGCGAACAGGAGGCGGGCGCGAAGTCGCGGCCGTTCATCCGCACGGACCCGCCCGAGCACACCCGGTACCGGCGGATGTTGCAGGCCGAGTTCACGGTGAAGCGGATCCGGGACATGCGCCCGGCGATCCAGGCGACCGCGGACCGGCTGATCGACGAGATGATCGCCGCCGGGCCGCCGGCCGACCTGGTTGCCATGTACGCGAACGCGATCTCGACCACGACCGTGCTGGGCCTGTTCGGCGCGCCGACCGACGATCTCGCCCTGTTCCGTGACGTCACCCGGATCTCCGGTGGCCGCGGCAGCACCGCCGAGGAGGTGACCGCCGCGCTGGGCAGCATGTTCCGGGTGCTGGACGGGCTGATCTCCGCCCGGGAAGCGGAGCCCGGTGAGGACCTGCTGTCCAAGCTCGTGGTCAACCACCTGCGTCAGGGTGCGGTGACCCGGCAGGAACTGCTCTCCACGATCGGCATCACCATCGTCGCCGGGCGCGAGACCACCACCAGCATGATCGCCCTCGGCACGCTGATGTTGCTGGAGAGCCCCGACCGGCTGGCCGACCTCCGTGCCGAGCCGGCCCTGATGCCCGCCGCCGTCGAGGAGCTGCTGCGGGTGCTCTCCGTCGCCGACTCCATCCCGCTGCGGGTGGCCACCGAGGACATCGAGGTCGGGTCGACCCGGATCCCGGCCGGGGACGGCATCATCGCGCTGCTCGCCGCGGCCAACCACGATCCCGCCGTGTTTCCGGACCCGCACCGTCTCGACTTCACCCGGACCGCCAACCACCATGTCGCGTTCGGGTTCGGCCTGCACCAGTGCATCGGCCAGAACCTCGCCCGGCTCGAGATGGAGATCGCCATCGGCACCCTGATCCGGCGCCTGCCCAACCTACGCCCGGCCGTGCCGCTGGGCGAGCTGGACCTCAAGCACGACGCCGCCACGTTCGGCGTCGAGTACCTGCCGGTGGCGTGGTGACCGGCGCCGGGCCGCTGGGCCCGTGGCTGCGCCGGTACCAGGCGCGGCCGGCGGCGGCGGTACGGCTGGTCTGTTTCCCGCACGCCGGCGGGGGAGCGGGTAGCTACCGTCCCTGGGACACCCTGTTGCCGTCGTCGGTCGAACTCGTCGCCGTGCAGTACCCGGGGCGGGAGGACCGGTTCGCCGAGCCGCCGGTGGCCGAGATGGACGAGCTCGCCGGCCAGGTCGCCGGTGCCCTGCGGCGGGTCCTCGACCGGCCGTACCTGGTGTTCGGGCACAGCATGGGCTCCGCGATCGCCTACGAGACCGTCCAGCGGCTGCGCCGCCTCGGTGTGGCGGAACCGGACGCGTTGATCGTCTCCGGCCGTCCGGCGCCGGGCGAGGTGACCGGCGGCGAGGTGCACCTGCGCGACGACACCGGACTCTGCGACGAACTCACCCGGTTGGGCGGCACCCCCGCGGAGGTGCTCGCCGATCCGCAGCTGCGGCGGGCGGTGCTGCGGTACGTGCGCAGCGACTACCGGCTCATCGAGACCTACCGGCCCGCGCCGGCCCCGCCGCTGAGCTGCCCCGTGTCCGTCCTGCGTGGTGGGGACGACCCGGAGCTGAGCGCTGCCCAGGCGGCCGGCTGGAGCCGGGTCACCACCGGGTCGCTGGACGTGCACACCTTCCCCGGCGACCACTTCTATCTCGTTCCCCAGCGCCAGGCCGTGGTGCGGACCGTGCTCGGCACCCTCGACCCCGCCCTGACCCGCACCGGCGGGTCCTGGGCCGGCATACCGTGATCGGAGCAGCGGATGCGTGACTTCTACTCCCCGATGGCGGAGTTCTACGAGATCGTCGCCGAGCGGCAGGCGGCCAGCAGCGGGCCGGCGCTGGCCGCCGCGCTCGCCGGCGTCGACCCGGCGGCCGGGCCGGTGGTCGAGATCGGCGCCGGCACCGGCCGGGTCACCGAGATCATCGCTGCGGCGGCGCCCGGGGCGGCGATCGTGGCCGCCGAGCCGTCCACCGTGATGCGGGCCGTGCTGACCAGCCGGGTGGCCGCCGACGACGACCTGCGCAACCGGGTCACGGTGGTCGATGGTGCGGCACCGGACCTGGACCTGCCGGAGGTGATCTCGGCGGCGGTGCTGTTCGGCGTCGCCGGGCACCTCGACGAGCCGGCCCGCCGGCGGCTGTGGTCCCGGTTGCGGGACCGCCTCGCGCCGGGCGGGGTCATCGTCGTCGAACTGATGGGTGTGCGGCAGTCGCGGGAGATCCCACCCGCGTTGTCGGTGCGCGACTCCATCGGGCGCCACGACTACGAGTGGTGGGTGTCGGGCACCCCGGGTGACGGCTTGTCGATGCGTTTCACGACCACGTGGCGGGTGTACCGGGCTGGTCGCCTGCTGCGGGAGGTGAGCGACACCTACGACTGGCACACGGTCGACGTCGCCCAACTGTCCCGCGAGTCCGGCCTGAGCTGCCGGTCCGCAGCGGCGCCCACCGGCGCCGGAGCGCCGGAGGTGGTCGTCCTTGCCGCCGCCTGAGTCCGTCGACGCCCGCCGCACCCTGCTCGTGGTGAGCGTCGCCGCCGCGATGACCACCATGGACATCACCATCGTCAACGTGGCGCTGGGCGCGATCGGGGTGGACCTCGACGCCTCGTTCGGGCAACTCCAGTGGGTCGTCAACGCGTACCCGCTGCTGTTCGCGGCCCTGTTGCTGGCCGGGGGTTCGTTGGCCGACCGGATCGGGCACCGCCGGGTGTTCGTCACCGGTGTCCTGCTGTTCACCGGTGGTTCGCTGCTGTGCGGCGCCGCGCCCGAGGCGGTGAGCCTGATCGCCGGCCGGTGCGTGCAGGGTGTCGGCGGTGCCCTGATCATGGCCGCCGCCGTGCCGCTGCTGGTTCGCGCCCATCCGGGCGAGCGGCGCACCGGGGCGATCGGCGTGTTGAGCGCCACCGCCGGTGTCTCCGCCGCCGTCGCGCCGGTCATCGGGGGTGCGCTGGTGTCCGGCCTGGGGTGGCGCTGGGTCTTCCTGGTGAACCTCGTCCCCGGTGTCCTGGTCGTGCTCGGCGCGCGGCGGTGGCTGGCGGCCGACGATCCGGCCGGCCGGCGGCGTCTGGACCTGCCGGGCACCGCTCTGGGCGTGCTGACACTCGGTGCGACGAACCTGGTGGTGATCTCCGGAACCGAGAACGGCTGGGCGAGTGCCCGGACGGTGGTCGTGGGCCTGGTGGCACTCGCCGGCCTGGCCGCGTTCCTGGTCGTGGAGGTCCGCACCACCGATCCGATGCTGGACCTCGCCCTGTTCCGGGTGCCGGCCTTCGCCGGTGCGGGTGCGCTCAGCTTCCTGACCCGGGCGGTCGGCTTCGGCACGATGCCCTACCTGGTGCTGTGGTTGCAGGGTGTGCGCGGGCAGTCGGCATTGGACGCGGGACTCCAGGTGGTCGCGCTGCCCGCGGCCATCGTGGTCGGCAGCCTGACCGTGGCCCGGGTGCAGCGGCGGCTCGGGGCACGCGGCACGGTCGTCGTCGGCTTCGCGGCCATGGCCGTCGGCTACCTCCCGTTGACCCGGATCGACGAGAGCGCCACCTGGCTGACCGCGCTGCCCGGCCTGGCGCTCATCGGTGCCGGCATGGGTCTGCTGTTCGCACCGCTGATGAACCTGTCCGTGACGGTGGTGCCGCCGCGGCACGCCGGGATGGCCAGCGGCACGGCCAACTCCTTCTTCCCGCTGGGAACCGCGGTCGGGGTCGCCGTGTTCGGCGCGGTCCTGGCGGCCCGGATCGCGGACCTGTTCCCGGGTTCCGGGCCGGCCCGGGACCTGGTCGAGGCGGGGAGGCCCGGCGA
This sequence comes from Micromonospora sp. WMMD961, assembly GCF_029626145.1. Lineage (NCBI taxonomy): Bacteria > Bacillati > Actinomycetota > Actinomycetes > Micromonosporales > Micromonosporaceae > Micromonospora > Micromonospora sp. WMMD961. The sequence goes on along the minus strand of NZ_JARUBJ010000002.1, from coordinate 4,831,800 downwards.
GGTGTCCGCCCCGGACGACGTCCTGGGGAGGATCGCGTTCACCGGCGCGTTGTCCACGGTGGCCTGGGTCGCCGCGGCTGCTGCGGTGATCGGTGTCGTCGTCGCGTTGACAACCGTACCGTCCCGTCGTGCCGCTGCTGTCGCCCCGCCGGCACGGGCGGACGCCGACCGTGCGTGACCAGCATCGAGGTTCCCACGTTCGGGAAAGCGCGCCAGACTGGGTGACCTCGACCCGACCGCCATCCGGGCCGGCCGCGTGTTCCGACCCGGACGCGGGCACCGTGACCGGTGACGAACTGCGGGCGTCGATGCGGATGTTCCCCACGGGTGTCGTCGCGGTCACCGCTCTCGCCGGTCTGCGGCCGGTGGGTCTGGTGGTCGGCTCGTTCTTCTCCGTGTCGCTGCACCCCGCCCAGGTCGGCTTCTGCATCGGGATCAGCTCCACCAGTTGGCCGCTCGTGCGCGCCGCGCCGCATTTCGCGATCAACGTGCTGGCGGCCGGGCAGCAGGACGTGGTGGCGGCCCTGTCCCGCCCCGGCTCCGCCAAGTTCGCCGGAGTCGACTGGCACGCGAGCGACGGGGTGCCGGTCATCGACGGCGTGCTCGCCTGCCTGGAGTGCATCCCGGCCGCCGAGCACCAGGCCGGCGACCACCGGATCGTCGTGGCCGGCGTGCGCCGGGCGCGGGTGTTGCGGCGGGCTGACCCGCTCGTGTTTCACCAGCGCCGGTTCGCCACCGTAGCCGAAGCCGGCCACGACGCCGGTCATGGCACCGGCGGTGGAGGCGAGGTTCGCCTCCACCGCCTGTGACCGGGACGCCAGTGCGCCGGGAGCGTGCCGCTGATCTCGTCCGGGACAGCGCCGATCGGAGGCTGGGCCGATCCGTGCAGCTTGCCGTCGGTGCCGAGGATCAGGCACTCGTCCTGAGGGCTGCGTCCCAGGGACCGGAGGCTGGGCCGAGTGCACGCCCGTACCTGCGCCAGTACGGAGCGGTCGTCCTGGATGACGGGCTGGTCGAGGACCGCAGGCTAGTGGCAACAAAACAGGCGGACGGTGGCGACATCTGACGATCGGCTTCTGGCCAAGACGTCAACGACACGTCCCTGACGTTCATGGGTCGACCTGGGGTGATGCCGGGTCCCTCGACGGGTGACACGGCGCTTCTCGCAGACCGCCCGCAGCCGCCGCGCGATCCACTCCGGGTGGCCACGGAGGCGTCCAGCCCACAACGTGCCTGCCGCACGCCGCGCGCGGCAGCACCTACCCCGACGTGCCACGCCAGTGCGCTGCGCGTTCGTACCGCGCGACCTGGGCCTGGTCTCGGCGGTCGCCAGCTCCCACTGTCGCAGCTCCCACTCGCCCCGCGCAGGGGACCAGCCGGTGTGGCTTTCTGTGGACTGTCTCTTGACTTCTCCTATAACCGGGCGTAAACAAAGCACAAGCAAAACGAAACGGCGGTGAAACAACACCATGTACGCCGAAGAACGCCAGCAGGAGATCCTTCGCATCGCCCGGGACGTGGGCCGGGTCGAGGTGGCCGGCTTGGCCGACGAGCTCAACGTCACGTCGGAGACCATCCGGCGCGATCTCACCACCTTGGAGCGGGCCGGGGTGCTGCGCCGCGTCCACGGTGGAGCGATCCCGGTCGAGCGGCTCGGGTTCGAGCCCGCGCTGGCGGCGCGTGACGCGGTGCTCATCGAGGAGAAGGAGCGCATCGCCAAGCTCGCCTTGAGCGAGGTGCCCGAGGAGGGCGCGATCATTCTCGACGCCGGCACCACGACCGCCCGCCTGGCCCGGCTGCTGCCGGTCGACCGAGAGTTGACCGTCGTGGTCAACTCGCCGGTCATCGCCACGACCCTCGGTACCTATGCCAACCTCAACGTCCTGCTGTTGGGCGGACGGGTTCGCGGGAAGACCCTGGCGACCGTCGACGACTGGGCGCTGTCGCCGTTGGCGGGCCTCTACGTCGACGTCGCGTTCATCGGAACGAACGGCATCTCCGTCGAGCGTGGGCTGACCACCCCGGACCCGTCCGAGGCGGCGGTGAAGCGCGCGATGGTCCGTGCCGCCCGCCGCACGGTGGTGGTCGCCGATCACACCAAGCTCGGCAACGACTACCTGGCCCGGTTCGCTGAGCTGACGGATGTCGACCTGCTCATCACCGACAGCCAGGCCGACCTCGACCTGGTCGGTGACCTGGATTCCGCAGGCGTTCGGGTGGTACGCGCATGAGAGCGGGCCGAGCATGATCGTCACCGTTACCCTCAACCCCAGCCTCGACCGGGCCGTGGAGGTCGACTCGCTCACCCGGGGCGAGGTCATCCGGGCTGCCACGGCCCACCTCGACCCCGGTGGCAAGGGCGTCAACGTATCCCGTGCCCTGCTGGCCAACGGCGTGCCGTCGGTAGCGGTGTTGCCGTCCGGCGGTGACGAGGGCAGCCAGCTCATCCGCCTGCTCAAGGCGGAGGGTGTGGAGGTCCTCGCCGTGTCGATCTCCGGAAGGACCCGTTCCAACATCACCCTGGCCGAGCCCGACGGCACGGTCACCAAGATCAACGAGCCTGGCCCGACCCTGTGCCGCGCCGAGTTCGACGAGGTGATCGACAGTGTGCTCGCCCGTGCCAGCGGTGCCGACTGGGTCGTGCTGTGCGGCAGCGTCCCGCCCGGTCTGCCGGCCGACGCCTACGCCCAGTTGTGCCGGAAGCTGCGCGCCGCCGGCGTCAGGGTCGCCGTCGATACCAGCGGCCCTGCTCTGCGCGAGGCCGCCCTTGCCGGGGCGACCCTCCTCAAGCCCAACCGCGACGAACTGGCCGAAGTGGTCGGCACCCCGCTGAAGGACCTCGGCGATGTGGTCGATGCCGCTCAGTGCCTGCGGGCGTGGGGAGCCGGCACTGTCGTTGCCAGCCTCGGCGCCGACGGCGCTGTCCTGGTCGACGCCGAAGGGGTCCGCACCGGCACCTGCCCGGTCGCGCGGCCCCGTAGCACCGTCGGAGCCGGCGATGCGCTGCTCGCCGGGTTTCTCGCCGCGGGAGCGCGGGGTGCCGGCGCGCTCGCCGAGGGCCTGGCCTGGGGTGCCGCCGCGGTGAGCCTGCCCGGCAGCCGGATGCCCGGCCCGGCGGACCTGTTCCGCCACGACGTCACCATCCACCCCTAGCCGGACGAGCCACTACCCCCGCGGCCGTCCGGACCGCCCCTCGATGAAGGAGATACCCCCGTGACCTCCTCTTCCTACACACCAGAGGTTCAGGGCCAGGGCCTGAGAGCCACTGTGCAACGCCTCGGCGGCTACCTGGCCGCGATGGTCATGCCCAACATCGGCGCGTTCATCGCCTGGGGCCTGATCACCGCACTGTTCATCCCGACCGGCTGGATTCCCAACGCGACCCTGGCCGAACTGGTCGGCCCGATGATCAGCATCCTGCTGCCGGTGCTCATCGGCTACACCGGCGGCCGGCTGGTCCACGGCCAGCGCGGCGCCGTCGTGGGCGCGGTGGCGACCATGGGCCTCGTCGTCGGCGCGGACGTGCCAATGATCCTCGGTGCGATGATCATTGGGCCGCTCACGGCCTACGTCCTCAAGCTCTTCGACGGCCTGGTCGAAGACAAGATCCGTCCCGGGTTCGAGATGCTGGTCGACAACTTCAGCGCCGGCATCATCGGCGGCGCGATGGCCGTCGGCGGTGTCTACGGCATCGGCCCGGTGGTCGAATGGCTCACCAAGCAGGCCGGGTCGGGCGTCGACTGGCTCGTCGGCAAGGACCTGCTGCCGCTGACCTCGGTGCTCGTCGAACCCGCCAAGGTGCTCTTCCTCAACAACGCCATCAACCACGGCGTGTTCGGCCCGCTGGGCATCGCCGAGGCGGCCGACAAGGGCAAGTCGGTCCTTTTCATGATCGAGTCGAATCCCGGCCCCGGCCTGGGTCTGCTGCTCGCCTTCATGATCTTCGGCCCCCGCGCGCTGCGCCCCAGCGCCCCGGCGGCGATCATCGTGCAGTTCCTCGGCGGCATCCACGAGATCTACTTCCCGTACGTGCTGATGAAGCCGAAGCTGATCCTCGCCATGATCGCCGGGGGTGCGGCCGGCGTCGGCACCTTCGTGATCACGGGTGCGGGCCTGGTCGCCACCCCCTCGCCGGGCAGCATCTTCGCCTACCTCGCGGTCACCCCCAAGGGCGGCCACTTCGGGGTCATCCTCGGCGTCGTGATCGCCGCCGCCGTCACCTTCGCGGTCGCCTCCGCCCTGCTCGGCTTCGGGCGCGGCGAGCCCGCCGCGGACGCTGTCGGCCCTGACGAGGAGGCGGCTGTCAGCCCAGAGCAGGAAAAGACTGTCGATCCCGACGAGACCCTCGACAAGTCGGCGAAGCAGGAGGTCTGAACACATGTCCACCATCAACGGCACCGAGATCAAGAAGGTCGTCGTCGCCTGCGACGCCGGCATGGGCAGCAGCGTGATGCTGGCCAGCCAACTTCGGCGGCAACTGGCGAAGAACGCGGTCACCGTCGAGCACACCCCGGTCAATTCCATTCCGGCGGACGCAGACGTGGTCATCTGCCACCAGGGGCTCGCCGCGCGGGCGCGGGTCAGCGCGCCCGACACAGTGATCGTGCCGATCCAGGTGTTCATCGGCGACCCGGCCGTCACCAGGGTCGTGAACGCGGTGCAGCGTGGCGGTGAGCTGAGTGGCTGAGCTGCTGGCCCGTGACGCGATCCGGCTCGACGAGCGGGCCGGATCGCGGGACGAGGCGATCGGCCGCTGCGGCGCGGTACTCGTCGAGGTCGGCGCGGTCGCCCCGGCGTACGTGGACGCGATGCTCGCCCGCGAGCAGAGCGTCTCCACGTACATCGGGGAGGGCGTCGCCATCCCGCACGGCACGCTGGACAGCAAGGAGTCGGTCCAGCGTGACGCCCTCGCGGTGCTGCGCTTCCCGGACGGCGTCGACTGGGGCGGCTTCGACGTGCGGGTCTGCGTCGCCATCGCGGCGGCCGGCGACGGGCACGTGGACATCCTTGCCCAGCTCGCCACGGTGCTGATGGACCCGGCGCAGGCGCAGCGGCTACGAGAGTCGACGAGCGCGGATGACGTGATCACTATCCTCGAAGGGAAGCCCTCGTGAAGGTTGTTCGATTCCACGCACCCGGTGACGTCCGAATCGAGGACGCGTCCGAGCCCGCACCGGGCCCCGCCGAGGTGAAGATCCGCGTCCGCGCGTGCTCCACCTGCGGCACCGACGTGAAGATCTCCCGCTTCGGCCACCACCACATCGCCCCGCCGCGCGTCATGGGCCACGAGATCGCCGGCGAGATCATCGAAGTCGGTGGTGACGTGACGGGCTGGCGGCCGGGGGACCGGGTCCAGGTCATCGCCGCCATCCCGTGCGGTGAGTGCGCCGAGTGCCGGCGCGGCCGGATGACCGTGTGCCCCAACCAGGTGTCGATGGGTTACCACTTCGACGGCGGGTTCGCCGAATACGCGGTCGTGCCGCACAACGTCCTCGCCGTCGACGGGCTCAACCGGATCCCCGAGGGACTCAGCTTCGCCGAGGCGTCCGTCGCCGAGCCCCTCGCCTGCGTCCTCAACGGGCAGAACCTCGCCGGTGTGGGCGAGGGTGACGACGTGGTCGTCGTGGGCTCCGGGCCGATCGGCTGCCTGCATGTCCGCCTGGCCCGCTCGCGCGGCGCGGCCCGGGTGTTCCTCGTCGACCTCAACCGCGACCGCCTCGACCTGGCGGCCAACCTGGTGCAGCCGGACGCGGCGATCTGCGGCGCCGAGACCGACGTCGTCGACGCGGTGCTCAAGCTCACCGAGGGCCGGGGTGCCGACGTCGTCATCACCGCCACGGCCGCCGGCGCCGCCCAGGAGCAGGCGGTACAGATGACCGCGCGGCAGGGCCGGATCAGTTTCTTCGGCGGCCTGCCGAAGGACAAGCCGGTCATCCCCCTGGACTCCAACCTGGTGCACTACCGCGAACTGACCATCGTCGGTGCCAACGGCTCCAGCCCGGAGCACAACAAGGAAGCGCTGCGACTCATCGCCAACGGCTCCGTGCCGGTCGCCGACCTCATCACCCACCGCCTGCCGCTCGACCGAGCCCTCGACGCCTTCGGCATCGTGGCGCGCGGCGAAGCGATCAAGGTGACGATCGAGCCCTAGGAGGGTCCGATGCCCACCAGAACAGTCCTCGTCGGCTCCGCCAGCGGGCTGCACGCCCGCCCGGCGGCGCTGTTCGTCGCCGAAGCGGCGAATCAGCCGGTGCTGGTGACCATCCGCACCGGCGACAAGAAACCCGTGCCGGCCCGCAGCATGCTCGCCGTACTGTCGCTCGGCGCCAAGAAAGGAACCGAGGTCACCCTGGAGGCCGACGGCGACGGCGCCCAGGCTGCCGTCGACACCCTGGCCGACCTCCTCGAACGTGATCTGGACGCCGCCGATGCGTGAATTTCGGGGGATCGGAGCCAGCCCCGGTGGTGCGGCGGGGCCGGTCTACCGGCTGGCTCCGCCTCCCGCCCTGCCGCCGTCGATGGAGACCGTCGACCCCGAAGCCGAGAAGACGGCCGTGCGGGCCGCGGTCCTCGCCGTGGCCGCCGACCTGACCCGTCGCGCCGAATCCGCCCTGGACGCGACCGCCGCCGAGGTCCTACGCGCGCAGGTCATGATGGCGCAGGACGAGACGCTCGTCGACGCGGCCGAGATAGCCATCGACGGCGGTGCGGACGCGCCGCACGCGATCACCGACGTGCTCGCCGAACACCGGGCCGCCTTCGAAGCCGCTGGCGGGTACCTCGCCGAGCGGGTCAGTGATCTCGACGACCTGCGGGACCGCCTCGTCGCGGCGTGTCTGGGGATGCCGATGCCGGGCGTGCCGAACCCCGGTCATCCGTACCTGCTCATCGCCCGCGACCTGGCGCCCGCCGACACCGCCGGTCTCGAACCGGGCCTGGTCCTGGGTCTGGTCACGGCCGAGGGCGGGCCGACCAGCCACACCGCGATCCTGGCCCGGACCCTCGGTATCCCGGCCGTGGTCCGCTGTGCGGGCATCCTGGACCTCACCGACGGCGCGCTGGCCAGTCTCGACGGCGCGAGCGGCGTCGTGGTGGCCGGCGTCTCCGCCGATACAGTGACCACCGTCAACGCGGACCGGCTCGCGGAGATCGAACGCCGCGCCCGCTCCCAAGGCCCCGGGCGGACCAGGGACGGCCATCCCGTCGCGCTCCTGGCCAACATCGGCTCCGCGCGCGACCTCACCGGCGAGGTTGAAGGCGTCGGTTTGTTCCGCACCGAGCTGCTCTACCTCGACCGCAGCGACCCGCCGTCGCACGAAGAACAGGTCGCCGCGTATAGCGACGTCTTCGCCGCGTTGCCCGGCCGCAAGGTCGTCGTGCGTACGCTCGATGCCGGAGCCGACAAACCGCTGCCGTTCCTGCGTCTGGCCGAGGAACCCAACCCCGCGCTGGGTGTCCGCGGCCTTCGGATCGCGCGGCAGACGCCGTCGGTGCTCAGCACGCAGTTGGCTGCGGTCGCGGCGGCGGCCGCGGCGACGGACGCCGACGTGTGGGTGATGGCACCGATGGTCGCCACCGCCGCGGAGGCGGCCGCGTTCACCGAGTCCTGCCGCGAGTACGGCCTGCCGACGGCCGGCGTGATGATCGAGGTGCCGGCCGCTGCCCTGCGCGCCGGCCAGGTGCTGCGCCACGTGGACTTCCTCAGCGTCGGCACCAACGACCTCAGCCAGTACACGTTCGCCGCTGACCGGATGTGCGGCGACCTCGCTGACCTGCTCGACCCGTGGCAGCCCGCGCTGATCGCGCTCCTGGCCTCCTGCGCGGCAGCCGGCGCCGAGGCGGGCAAGCCAGTCGGCGTGTGTGGAGAGTCCGCGGCGGATCCCGCCTTCGCCCTGGTGCTGGCAGGCCTTGGCATTACCAGCCTGTCCATGGCGCCCCGAAGCATCCCGGCGGTGCGCGAGTCCCTGGCCGCGCACACCCTGGACGAGTGCCGCCAGATCGCCGAGGCAGCCCTGGCCGCCCCCGACCCGGAGGCAGCCCGGGCGGCGGCGGCCGCTGTGAGTGACCCGAGGACGGTTGCGACGTCGGGCGCGATGGCGTAGCCGAGCATTCCGACGCTGGGGCAGGGGTCTCGTCGTCATCTGGAAGGCCGTCCACTGTCTCCGCTCGGAGTCAGGACGTGTCGGGTCCGGTCGCCGGTCCAGGCCGCTTCGAGGATCGCGGTCAGGCTGGCGGTGTCGGTCGGGCCCGGATGGTTCTGGATCAGGCGGGTGACGCCACTGGCCATCTCAGCGAAGCGGGGGAGGTCGGCGCGGGCCACGCCGATGTCCGCCAGGGTGGGAGGGATGCCGATGTCGGCGAGGAGCCCGTCGAGCCAGGTGAGGAACGCATCTGCGGCCTCGGCATCCGAGGCGTCGGTCACGTCGAGCCCGCACACCCCGGCGAGGATGGCCAACCGGTCGCCGATGGCATCCCTGGCCGCGTCCAGCGCGTAGGGCAGGAGCAGCCCGACGCCCAGGCCGTGCGGCGTGTGCGTGGCTGCGCCGATGGGGTACTGGAGAGCGTGCGGGGCCGCGTTGCCCGCGTGGGAAAAAGCGAGCCCGGCGAGCATGGACCCGTAGGACATGTCCGCGCGCGCTTCCGTGTCGCCTCCGTCTCTGACCGCACGACGCAAGCTCCGGGCGATCCGCTCCGCGGCCAGGAGCGCGTAGTGATCGGTGATCGCGTTGCGGCCGAGGAACACCTGCTCCACCGGGTCGCGCGGTCCGTGGGCCCGGGGTCGCGCGGTGTAGCTCTCCACCGCGTGACAGAACGCGTCGATGCCGGAGTGGGCGGTGACGGTCGCAGGGCAGGTGTAGGTGAGTTCCGGGTCGACGATGGCGAAGTCGGGCACGATGTGGACGCTGGAAACCCCCACCTTCAGCTCGCGGTCCGGGTCGGTCAACACCGAGACGGGGGTGAGCTCGGAGCCGGTGCCCGACGTCGTCGGGACGGCGACGAGAGGAATCGTCGGCCCCGGCACCTTCGACTCGCCATAGAAGTCGCGCGGCGTACCACCGTGGCGCCGGATGACGCCGACGATTTTGGCGAGGTCGATCACCGTGCCGCCCCCGATGGCGAGGATCACGTCGGCGTCCACCTCGGCGGCGGCCGAGACGGCCAGGGCTACGTCGGCGAGTGGCACGTCTGGAGTCGCGTCGGAGAACACCTCGACGACAGCGACCTTCTCCCGCACGGCGGCCACGATCTCCGCCACGCCGGGCTGCCCCAGAAGGACCTGGTCGGTCACGATGAGGACTCGCGAGCCACTCTCGGCCACCACTCGTGGGATGTTCTGCGCGACCCCTTCGCCCACTATCAGCTGGCGCGGTCCGCGGACGGTCTCAAGCATGTCAGTGCCTCTTTCGGAACGTCGGCGGGGGTGTGCTGGGTGAGCGTCCGGAGCAGCAGGCCGGTCACGGTAGGTCGATCGCCGCGTAGGTGACGTCGAGGTACTCGAGGATGCCCTCGTGCGACCCCTCCTTGCCGATCCCGGACTGCTTCACGCCTCCGAACGGCGCTGACGGGTCCGAGATCAGACCACGGTTGATGCCGACCATCCCCGTCTCCAGCCCCTCGGTGAACCGGATCGCCCGCTGGAGGTCACGGGTGAAGACGTAACCGACCAGGCCGTGCTCGGTGTCGTTGGCCTTCGCCAGCACCTCGTCGTCGGACGTGAACGAGATGATCGGCGCCACCGGACCGAAGATCTCCGTTGCCAGCATCCGCGCATCGTCGGGCACGTCGACGAGGACCGTGGGCGGGTAGAAGTGGCCCGGCCCGTCCGGACGCTCGCCGCCCACCAGAACCCGGGCGCCGCGGTCGACCGCGTCGGCGACGAGCTCGTCGATCGTGGTGACCGAGGCTTCGTCGATCAACGCCCCGACGTCCACGCCGTCGTCGAGACCGTGGCCCACCGACAGCGCGCCCATCCGCTCGGCGAAGCGCGCCGTGAACTCCTCGCGCACCGGCTCCTCGACGTAGATCCGGTTGGCCGCGATGCAGGACTCCCCGATGTTGCGCATCTTGGCCACCATGGCGCCGTCGACCGCGACGTCCAGGTCGGCGTCCGCACACACGATCAAGGCCGCGTTCCCGCCCAGTTCCATCGAGGTACGCAGGACGTTGTCCGCAGCCTGTCGCAGCAGTACGCGCCCGACCTCGGTCGACCCGGTGAACGAGAGCTTGCGGGTCCGGGCGTCGGCCAGCAGCGCGCTGACCACAGTGCCGGAACGCTTGGTGGTCAGCACGTTCACGACGCCCGGAGGTACGCCGACCTCTTCCATGATGCGGGCCAGTAACAGCATCGTGAGTGGCGTCTGGGCTGCCGGCTTGGTGATCGTCGTGCAGCCCGCGGCCAGCGCAGGAGCGATCTTGCGGGCGCCCATGGCCAACGGGAAGTTCCAGGGCGTCACGAAGACGCACGGTCCGACCGGCTTCGGCACGGTGAGGATGCGATATCCACCTGCGGGAGCGGTGTTGTAGCGCCCCTCGACGCGCACCGCCTCCTCGGCGAACCAGCGGAAGAACTCGGCTCCGTAGGCGACCTCGCCCCGAGCCTCGGCGAGCGGTTTGCCCATCTCGAGCGTGATCAGCCGGGCGATCTCCTCGGATCGCTCGGTCAGTGCCCGGTACGTCGCGGTCAACAACTCCGACCGTTTCCGCGGCGGGGTCGCCGCCCACTCCGCCATCGCCCTGCTCGCCGCGTCCAGAGCGGCGAGCCCGTCGACGACGTCGGCGTCCGCCACCTCGGCGATGGTCTTGCCGGTGGCCGGGTCCTCGACGGCGAAGGTGGCGCCGCTCGCGGCGTCGCGCCAGGCGTCGCCGATCCGGAGCCGCCGGTGCTCGGGGGCCAGGACGTCCATCGGATCACTCATTGCGTCGCCTCCTGCGATCTTCTTGGTGACGGGCAGGACGACGCCCCGCCCACCGACCGCCTTCTCGGGCCACCTGCGGGCGCATCGTGACGTCGCCGCCCGGCGCGGTTACCGCCCAGCCTCGGACAGCGACAGCCCGGTACCCGCGTCGAACAGGTGCGCACGGTCCAGGTCGACAGTGACGAGGAGCCGCTCGCCCGGCGTACCGGTGACGGTCGGTCGTGCCTTGACCTTGAGGAGCTCCGTCCCCACTCGGACGTCGACCACCGTTCGGTCACCGAGCGGCTCAAGCCCGTAGAGCTCCCCGGACAACGACGCGTCCCCACGCTGCTCGACGGACAGGTCCTCCGCGCGCAGGCCCAGCAGCAGCGCACGACCGTCCTCGGCCGTGGTCCAGCGGGGCCGCGGGAGCGTCCACCCGTCCGCACCGACCAGACGATCTCCCTCGGCGCGGCAGGCGAGCAGGCTGATCGGCGGGCTTCCGACGAATCCCGCGACCCACTGGTTCGCGGGACGCTCGTACACCTCGGTCGGCGTTCCGACCTGTTGCACCTTCCCCTCCTTGAGGACCGCGACCTGGTCGGCCATGGACAGGGCCTCGACCTGGTCGTTGGTCACGTAGACGAAGGTCGCGCCGAGGCTCCGGTGGATGCGGGTCAGCTCGGTACGCATCTCGACCCGGAGCTTGAGGTCGAGGTTCGTCAGCGGCTCGTCCATGAGGAACGCGCGTGGGCTACGGACCAGCGCCCGGGCCAGGGCCACCCGCTGCATCTCACCGCCCGACAACTGCGCCGGACGACGCTGCAGCAGACGTTCGATGTGCAGCAGGCTCGACATCTGCTCGACGGCGGCGGCGATCTCGCTCGACGAACGGTGACGTGCCCGAAGCGGCGAGGCGATGTTCTCGTACACGGTGCGTCGCGGGTAGAGGGCGTAGCTCTGGAAGACCATGGCCAGGTCGCGGGCGGCCGGGGAGTCGCGGGTCGCGTCCCTCCCGTCCAGATGGACCGACCCGGCGTCGAGCTTCTCCAGGCCGGCGAGGGCCCGCAGGGTCGTCGTCTTGCCCGCCCCGGAGGGCCCGAGCACGACGAAGAACGAGCCGTCCGGCACGTCCAGCGTCACCCCGTCCAGGGCCTGGACCTTGCCGAAGGACTTGCGCAGCCCGTGCGCTGCCACGGTTCCCATCAGCCCACCAGCTCTTCCGTGCTCACGTCGTACACCGGCGGGGTTCCGCCGGTGTGCCGCAGCCCGACCTTCGCCTCAGCGGCGAACCGAACAGTCGGTGGCATCCGGACCCGGACGTCACGCTCGCCGCCGTGGTCGACCACGTAGATGATTTCGTCGCCCAGCCACTCCACCGAGACCACCCGGGCCGGGATCGAGCCCTCCGTCCCGGGTGCGGTGACCTCCAGCGCCTCCGGCCGGACGCCGGCGACCAGGCGGCGGTCGCGCGGCAGGCCCGGCGGTGGCGTGAGAACAAGCCCGCCCCGACCGTGCAGCTTCCCGTCGGCCACCTCCACCTCGATCAGGTTCATCGGCGGGGAGCCGATGAACGCGGCGCAGAAGAGGCTCGCCGGCCGGTCGTAGACCTCCAGCGGCGTGCCGATCTGCTCGACGCGGCCCTTGTTGAGGATGGCGATCCGGTGACCGAGCGACATCGCCTCGACCTGGTCGTGCGTGACGTAGACCATCGTCGCGCCCAGCTCACCCTGCAGATGCTTGATCTCCGTGCGCATGTCCGCCCGCAGCTCGGCGTCCAGGTTGGTGAGCGGTTCGTCCATGAGGAACGCGCGCGGTCGGCGCACCAGGGCGCGGGCCAGCGCGACCCGCTGCTGCTCCCCGCCGGACAACTGGCGCGGTCGCCGGTCCAGCAGCGGACCGAGCCGCATCAGCCGGGCGGCCTCCTCGACCCGCGCGTGCACCTCCTGCTTGGGTAGCCCTTCGGCCCGTAGCGGGAACGCCAGGTTGTCGCTGGTTCGCAGGTGCGGGTACAGCGCGTAGAACTGGAACACCATGGCGATGTCGCGTTCGGCGGGCCGCAGGTCGTTGACCAGCGTGTCACCGATGCGGATGTCGCCCGCCGTCTGCCTCTCCAGGCCGGCGATGGCCCGCAGCGTGGTCGTCTTGCCGCACCCCGAAGGGCCGAGCATCACGAACAGCTCGCCGTGGCCGATGGACAGGTCGACGTGCTCGACCGCGACCGTCCCGTCCGGGTAGCGCTTGTGCAGCGCGGTCACCTCGATGCCCGCCATCAGCGTCGCACCGCCCCGAGCGTCACACCGGCGATGAGGTGCTTGCGCACCAGGTACGCGAAGACGAGCACCGGTAGGGCGAACACCACCGAGGAGGCGGCTACCAGACCCCAGTCCGTGGTGGTGCCGCCGATCAGGCCGGCGATGGCCGGTGGGGCCGTCCGCACGCTGTCGCTGGAGGTGAGGAAGGTGGCGAACACGAACTCGTTCCACGAGAAGATGAGGGCGAAGACCGCCGTCGCGGCGATGCCGGGCACGAGCAGCGGCAGGGTGTACCGCCAGAACGCCTGCAGACGGGTGTACCCGTCGAGCATGGCGGCGTCCTCGTACTCGGCGGGCACCTCGTCGACGAAACCCTTCATCATCCAGATCGTGAACGGGACGTTGAACGCGGTGTAGATGAGGATCAGGCCGAGCTTGTTGTCGTAGAGGCCGATCTGGCGGTACATGAGGAAGATCGGGATCACGACCACCACGGGCGGCATGAAGCGGGTCGACAGGATGAAGAACAGTTGGTCCTTCTTGGCCTTCACGGCGAAGCGTGAGTAGGCCCAGGCCGCCGGGACCCCCAGCACGGTGGCCAGCAGCGTGGAAGCCCCGGCGACCACCACCGAGTTGAGGAAGCTGACGGACACGGGCGTGCGGCCGTCCCCCTGGGCGACGAACACGTCCTTGTAATGCTGCAGAGTGACGGCGAAGTCGAAGAACTTGGCCGGGATGGCGTAGACGTCCCGGTTCTCCTTGATCGACGTCTCGAGCATCCACAGCACCGGGAAGAGCATCACCACGGCCAGTACGGTCAGCAGCGCGATCTCCACCACGGAGCGGCCTCGACCGCCGAGGCGGCGCGCGGGCGGCCCGTGGTCCGGGGCTGCACCGGTGGACACGGCCTCGTCGACGGAGACGGCCATCAGTCCTCCTTGAGCTTGTTCAGGTAGCGCAGGTAGATCTGCGTGAGGACGATGACGACGAGGACCATGAGGATCCCGTACGCCGAGGCGGTGCCGGAGTTGAAGCCCAGGAACGCGACCTTGTAGATGTGGAACGACAACGTCTCGGTGGAGACACCCGGGCCTCCGCTGGTGAGGATGTAGACGAGGTCGAACAGCCGGAACGCCTCGATGGCCCGGAACATCACGGCGATGAGGAGCAGCGGCCACACCAGCGGAAGAGTGATCGTGCGGAACCGGAACCACTCGGACGCCCGGTCGATCGAGGCGGCCTCGTAGAGGTACTTGGGCACCGCGCTGAGTCCCGCGAGTGCGATGAGCATGATGAACGGCGTCCACTGCCAGGTGTCGACGACGATCAGGGAGGTCAGTGCCGTCCGCTGCCGGGTGAGCCACTCCACCTGCCCCAGACCGACCGAGCCGAGCATGCTGTTGACCACGCCGAACTGCGCGTCGAGCATGAATCGCCAGAACAGCCCGACCACGACCGGCGACAGCATCATCGGCACCAGGAACAGGGTGGTCAGCGCTCCCCGCCCGCGCGAGCGCCGCGAGATCAGGTAGGCGATGCCGAAACCGAGCACGGTCTGCAGGCCGACCGCGCCGACCACGTAGATCAACGTCGTCAGGGCCCTCGTGTGCACCTGCGCCGACGTCAGGATGGCGGTGTAGTTACCGAACCCGATGAAGTTGGCGGGCCCCCCACGGGTGGCCGAGTAGTCGGTGAACGACAGGTACAACGCCCACAGCAGCGGGAACACCGACATGCCGAGCAACAGCAGCATCGCGGGGGAGATGAACGTGACGGCGAGCCAGCGGTCGCTCAGCCGCCGGGACCGCCCCGGTGCAGGTGGCGTCGCGGACGCCACCTGCCCGGGGTGGTCCGTGGTCAGCGGGGCGGGGTCTTTCACAGTCCGCCGCCACCCTTGCGGTTGCTGGAGTCGAGCACGTTCTGCTGCTCCTTGGCGATGTCGTCGAGCGCGTCCTTCGGCTTCTTCGCGCCGTTGAGCGCCGCGTTCACGTTGGTGTTCTCGATGTCGACGAGGCGCGCGTACTCGGGCACGTTCCACATGTCCCGCATTCGCGGTACCGAGTCGGCGTACACCTGGTTGAACGGCCCGGCGTTGAGGAACTCGGGCGACGCCAGGGCGTCCGTACGCGCTGGCACGCCACCGGCCGCGGCCCACTTCTTCTGGACGTCAGCCTGCTCGAACCACTTCATGAAGTTCAGGGCCTCCGCCTGGTTCGCCGCCGAGGAGTAGGCCGACACGTGCATCCCCATACCGCCGAGAGGGACCAGGTTCGTCTTCTGGCTCGGCAGGGTGGCAAAGCCCAGCTTGTCGAGAATCTGCTCCCGCGTGGTGCCGAGCGTCGACTGCTTGGGATCGAGCAGGCCGCCGCTCGCGGCGATCCAGTTGAACGCGATGCAGGCCTTGCCTTGGGCGACCGCCGCGTTAACCTCGTCGATGAACCAGTTGCCGGAGCCCTTGGCGGTCAGCGGCTTCATCTTGTTGACCAGGACGTCCATCGCCTCCTGGCCCGCGGCGTCGTTGAGGACGCCCTCGATCTTGCGGTTCTTGGGGTCCCAGAGATTGCCGCCGTAGACCCCGTTGACGGTGTTGTAGGTGACGGCCGCGGCGTCGGAGCCGTTGGCCTGGTGGAACGCCAGGCCGCTGACACCGGGGTTGTCCGCCTGGCACTTCTCGGCGGCTGAGATCATCTGGTCCCAGGTCTGCGGTGGCTTGTCGCCGATCAGGTCCTTGCGGTAGATCATCGTCCAGGTGTCGCCGAGCAGCGGCAGTCCGTACAGACTGGCGTTCTCGTCGCGCTTGCCGGTCTCCGCCTGGGGGAACTGGCCGTAGGCCGCCAGGAGGTACGGGTTGTAGGCCGCGACGTCGATGTTCTTCTTGACGAAGTCGGTGAGGTCGAGGATGTTGCCGTTCGTCACGGCCTCGCCGATGTGTTGCGAGTCCAGGATCGCGATGTCGAAGTCGGTCTTACGCGCGGCGAACTGGGTGAACATCGCGTCGTGCCAGTTCGCGTTCGGCACGGTGTTGACCTTGATGGTCGCGTTCGGCCGCTCTTTCTTGTACTCCGCGTTCGCGAAGGCTTCCAGTGCCTGGGCGGGGGGCCAGTCGAACCAGATGAAGCTGAGGGTCAGCGGGTCGTTGGTGAGCTCCGGGATGGTCGCCGGCGCCTTGGGGGCGCTCGCGTTCCCGCCGTCGTCCTTGTCCTCGCCACAAGCCGTCAGGGTCGTGGCCACGAGCAGCATGGCCGCCGTCGCCAGCCGGACCTTTCGCCCGGGAACGGATGTTCGTCCTGTGCGCTTCCAATGCCGCATATTGCTGCCTGCTTTCTGGGTTCGGACTTCTAGGGCCTCGCTAGCTGCTTCGCCGAGCAGGTGCTGGGTTGTTCAAGCGTGTCGCCGGGCTGTCGCGGGGGTGATCCGCGGGCCGGCGTCACGGTGCGCTGCGATGTACCGGGTCTTCATGGCACCGAGAAGATCTTCGGTCCAGGTTTCCTATACGATCGAGTGGGGCGTCAGCATGTCGCAGCGTTGTGACTGATGTCAACAGGTTCCCGAAGACGCAAGGAAGGGCCTCACGTCACGATGGACGACGAAGCGATTACCACGCGGGGGCGTAGGGCCGTGCCGGGCGGGATGCCGCCGGGAAGAGCTGGCGGCCGGCTCGCCGACGAGGTGTACGACACGCTGCTCGGGCAACTGATGTCGCTACGGATCGAGCCCGGCTCCCGGGTCACGATCGACGTCCTGGCCCGAGAGCTGGGGGTCTCGCAGACGCCCATCCGAGACGCCCTGAACCGCATGGAAGCCGAGGGCCTGGTCGTGCGTGTGCCCCATGCCGGCTACCGGATCCCCCCGCAGATCACCCGTCACCGCTTCGAGGACATGCTCGAGGTCCGCCTGCTTCTCGAACCGGCGGCGGCCCGCAGGTCCGCCGAACGCGCGTCCTCCGAGCAGGTGGCCGGTCTGCGACGAATGCTGGAGGAGATGGCGGAGTTGGAGGGGGGCAACGGGCCTACGGCGTACGGTGCCTTCGGGCTGCGCGACGCCGCCTTCCACGATCTCGTCGCCCTGAGCGCGGAGAACCAGGTCATCCGGGAAGCGCTCGCTCGCCTGCACAGCCACGTGCACCTCTTCCGGCTGCACCACGACACCCAGGTCACCCATCTGGCGATGGCCGAACACGAGGACGTCGTGGCCGCGATCGCCGCGCGTGACCCCGACGCCGCCGCCTACGCGATGCGTCGGCACATCCTGCGATCGGGTGATCGTTTCCGCCGATTGTTCGACGAAGTCACCGATGCGAATGGAATGGCGGTGGAGGCTTGACGGGCGAGCGGGGTCGGGCGATGCTAACGCGATCGGATCAGATCGGATTGGATCCCCACCACCCGTCCCAGACGCGAGGAGAAGCAGGTGCCCAGAGCGCTGCTCCTGACCGGCGACGCCGCCGAGGAACTCGACACCATGTATCCCTACTACCGCGTGCAGGAGGGCGGCTGGGACGTCGACGTCTCGTCACGGACGATGCGTGACGTGCAACTGGTCATCCACGAGTTCGACCCCAACTCCGACGCCTACGTGGAGAAGAACGGCCGGAAGCTGCCGGTCGACGTGCCCTGGGCCGACGTCGACGTCGAGCGGTACGACGCCCTCATCATCCCGGGGGGACGCGCCCCCGAGTGGATCCGGGTCGACGCCGACGTCAGGCGCATCACCGAGCACTTCTTCGCGAGCAACCTCCCCATCGCACTGGTGTGCCACGGAGCGCAGGTGCCAGCGGTGTACGGGCTGCTGAAGGGTCGCAAGACGGCGTGCTTCCCACCGATCACCGGTGACATGGAGAACGCGGGCGCGACGGTCATCGACGCCCCCGACGTCGTCGACGGCAACCTCGTCTCCTGCCGGGGATGGCCCGACATGCCGCAGTTCGGCAGGGCGATGATGGAGGTCTTCTCGAAGTCCGTCAGCCCCGCGTCGGCATGAGCGCAGCTGGTCTGCCCCGGTGACGACACTTCGGACCGTCACAGTCGACGGTTCCCCCGTCCACATCCTGGAGGGCGGCACCGGGCCCGCGGTGCTGATGCTGCACGGCTCCGGACCCGGCACGACCGGGTCCGGAGCCTGGGCAGCGACGGCGCAGGCGTTGGGCACGTCCTGGCATCTGGTGGCTCCGGACCAGGCCGGGTTCGGCCGCACACCTGTGCCGGCGGGCTCCCGGGGCGGGCTCCGGCTGTGGACGGAGCAGGCCGCCGGCGTGATGGATGCTCTCGGTATCGAGCACTACGCCGTGGTGGGTCACTCCATGGGCGGCGCCGTGGCGCTGGCGTTGGCGGCCGAGCGCCCCGAGCAGGTCACTCGTGTCGTGGCGGTCTCGACGATGGGCGCCCCCGGGGCGCCGCTGTCCGCCGACCTCGACGCGATCTGGGCTGCCCCCGCCGGCCCGCCCGGGGCCCGGGACATGTTGAGTCGCCTCGTCCTCGACCAGGCGCTCGTGACCGAATCCGCCGTCGAGGCCCGTGCGGCTGCGATGCGAGCGGGCGCGGCCGCGTTCGCGTCGTTGTTCCCTGCACCCAGGGCGCGATGGGTCGACGAGCTCACCCTCTCGGCGCAGACGCTGGCCGCGATCCGCGCGCCCGTGCTGCTCGTGCACGGTGCCGAGGACCGGGTCACCCCGCTCGCGACGGCGGCCCAGCCTCTGCTCGCACACCTGGCCGATGTCCGTCTGCACGTGCTCGGTCGATGCGGGCACGTGCCGGCGATCGAGCACCCGCACGAGTTTCGGCAGCTGCTGTCGGGCTTCCTCGGCCGGGAGTTGCAACACCACGAGAGATCGAGTCACGGCCCTCCGGGGTAGAGCGATCCGCCGATTGCACACGAGCGGTTCGCCCAGCGGCGGACGACCCTACGTGATCCCGAAGAGCTGCTTCAACCGGGCCTGGATCAGCGGTCGGCCGACGGTGGGGACGTCGTAGTGGCCCGCCCCTTCGAGCACGGCCAGGTTGATGTCGTTGTCGTTGATCAGCATCTTGTTGACGACGTTGTAGGTGACCGTTGCGGGGCTGGTGATGTCCTCGGTCCCGTACAGCCAGAGAATCGACCCCGGCAGCGTCGAGTTCTCCAGCCTGCCCTGGTTCTCCGCGTAGAACCGCCTGTTCTCCGGGAGTGAGTTCGGTGCGTCGCCACGGATGCCGGGATAGGTGGTCAGCCGGTGTGCCGGGGACGCGTCCAGGTAGTTCTGGATGTCCTGCTTGACCAGGTCGTTGAGGTCGTCCAGGCAGGTGCGCCAGTTCTCGTTGTAGAACCGCAGCATGTTGGGGCCGTAGATCTCGGCGGGGTCGATGTCGTAGCCCGCGTAGCGTGCGGTCCTGGTGAAGTAGATGGTCTCCGCGTTGGCGAAGACGAGCTGTTCGATCTGGTGTTCCGTCGGCGGGAGTCCGGATCGTGCGGCCTCCTCGATGTCGTTCCACAGGACCCGGTTCATGGCGGGCACGTCCGGCACCGGGGCGAGGGTGATGGTGCCGCGGTACTCCAGATCGGGATCCGCCCTGGTGGCCCGGTCGGAGTAGTACGCCGCGGCCAGGGCGGCGAAGCCCCCTTCCGACCATCCGGCCGGCACCCACTGACCCGACAGCCGGTCGCCGAGGAGCCGCTGCGCGGCCACCGCGGCGAACACCATCGAGTTTCCCTCGCTGGACAACTCGTAGTAGCCGTGCCCCTCCGGGACACCGTCGGCCACCGGGCCGAGTCCTTCGTAGTCCGGGGCGACCACGGCAATGTTCATTCTCAGGATGGTCGCCAGCAGGGCGGCGTTCGGCCCGTCGACCCATCTGCCGTGCTCCTGGAGTTGCACGCTCGGCGCGCACTCCGGGGCCCATCCGACGGTGCCGTGCCCCCAGACCACGAGTGGCCAACCACCGGTCGGGGGCGCCTGCGTGGGGAGGAACAGCATGGCGGTGGCGTTGATCTGGTTTCCCCGGATGCCGGGCATGCGGTAGACGATCAGTTGGCCGTCGGCCACGTCGGCGATCACCGAGGGCACGTTGCGCAGTGGTGCGGGGCTACCGACCACGTCCCCGTCGGAGGCCGCCTCGACGGTGCCGATCGGACCACCGTCGGCGCCCCACGCCGGGGCGACGGTGGTCAGCAGCCCCGCCAGCAGCAGAACGACCGCGAGTCCGCGCCCGAGGCGGCCACGGTGTCGGCGTGGTTCGAAGGGGCGCCTGGTCATCCTGCTCCCGTCGTCGTGGGTTCTCGAAACCGGCCCCGCAAGGGCGTGCCCTGCCCGACCAGCATTGACGTTGCCCGTCGCGTCATCCCGGTCGAGCGCCACCGGCACGGTCCGGTCGCCGGCACGAGGTGCCGTCGTGCCTGGCCAGGTCGTGGACCGGATCCGGATCGGAGCGCCAGCGCGGCGTGGTTGACCGGCTACGCCGACGCGACAGGTACCGGGCGACGTCACCACGCCCCGGGACCTGAGCAGGCGGCTTCCGCCGCGGGGCGGAAAGTGAAGATCCTCCGGATTGGGTGCCTACCGCATGAGAATAAGCCCTTGCGATCGGGTCGAGGGTGGTTTTCCTGGGCTGGCCCGGGTAGGCCGGTGACGACCGGCCTGTCCGGCTCGATGACCATGATCGCCCGGCACGTACGGGGTCCACGGGAGCGCCCGCGACCGGGAGCATCCGGATGGCGAGGTTGACCAGACGGCGTACCCCCGATAGAGACAAGCCTGGGCGCTGAGCGACGCGGCGGCGGCGTCGGTGGTGGGCTTCCTGACGCCGCGCCTGAGCGTCGTCGAAGGCGATCAGCCGCCCCGCGAACCAGGGGGATGGGTGACGGCCGGTGTTGAATCGACCACCGCGCCGGGGATGCGGTCGCGGAGCCGGTCCGATCCCGCGAACCCTCGCCCGGGCGGTCAGTCCGGGTCGACGTCGTCGAGGTAGAACCGCACCGAGGCGATCCGGTCCTCGTGCAACCGCATGATGGTCACGCCGCGCGACAGGTACCGGTTGCCGTCGACCGTGGTGCCGTGGATTTTCCACTCGCTCCACACCTGGTTGCCGTCGCTGACCGACTGCAGGACCCGTGCAGCCAGGTCGGGCACGTGTGCGAACAAGAAGGCCCAGTTCTTGCGCATCTGTTCGCGGCCGGTGAAGGAGCGTCCGGGGTGGATCGGCAGTTCGGAGTGGAAGTCCTCGGCGAAGGAGTCGGCGAGTGCGTCCAGGTCGTGGCTGTTCATCGCCGTCTCCATGCGCCGTAGGACATCGGCACGAGTGGCATGCTCTCGATCGTTCATTCGTATGCTCTCCAGGATCGTAGGTACCGGGTGGGGCCTTCACTGGCGGGTGCCGGTTCGCGCCGCCCGCTGGACTTCGGCGGTGAGGCGGCTGTTGTGGGCGGCGTGCCGGAAGCCGGAGCCAGCGCCGTCGCACGGGACGGTGGGTCTGGTGTCAGCAGGCGATAGTGGGTGTACGCCGCGAAGGTGTGCGGTAGCGCTCGTCGTCGCCTGGACTCCGCTTCGGCGCGACCGAGGACTTCGACAGGCGTCCTAGCTTCGCGGAAGCACGGAGATGGCCACGACGGCGCTGTTGACGACGGTGGCCGTCACGGTGCGGGTCACGGCTGCCGCCGCGGCGTCGGCGCCCCAGTCGCCCTGCTCGAGTTCCTTGGCTCGCCTGATCACCGGTGAGGTCCACGGGATCTCGCGGTGGAACTGCGGGAGGGTCCCGCTGGCCGAGAGCAGCGCCGCGAGCGCGGCGACCCGGGCCTGCGGCTGCGCACCGTCCACGAGGACCCGCCGAACGTCGGCGAGCAGGCGGGCCCGTCGTTCGGTCCGGCCGTCGCGCAGGGCCGTCGTCCGGAACAGGCCGAGCACCTTACGGGGTTCCTGGTCGATGTCGCCTCGTGCGATGAGCCGCTCCAGAACCGGCTTGCGCAGGTTGGGACCGATCGCCGCCAGGGCGGTCTGCACCCCCCTCGGTTTCTCGGCGAGGTAGTCCCACGCCGGGCGCAGGAGGCTGTCCGACGGCGGGTGAGCCGCCACGCTGCTGACCCGCCCCCGGTCCGTCGTGGTCAGGTGCTCACCGAGGGCGAGGTCCGCGAGGACGGCTCCGCCCAGGACGTAGAACAGGGTGTTCTCGCCGGCGATGGTCCCGGATGCGGGTTGGAACAGGAGCAGGAGGAGATCTTCCACGAGGGTCGGGGCGTCCGACCGGGCTTCGGTGCTCATCGGCGGGGCTCCCAGCGGAAGAGTCGGGTGGCCAGGGCGACAGCGATGGCGACCCAGCCGAGCGTGGGCGCGAGCAGGAGCAGGGAGTCGATCACGGCGACGCCGCCGTTCCAGGCGTTCATGGTCAGTTCGGTGGCCGCTCCACCGGGCAGCAGCCGCTTGAGCCAGGCGAGGTTCTCGGTGCCGGAGATGCCCACCCAGGTGGTCACGGCGATCACACCGAGGGTAACGGGCAGGGTGGTGACCTGGGCGTGTTCGGGGGAGTTCGTCAGCCCGGCCGTTGCCAGCGCCAGGCCGATCATCATGGCGACGGTCGCGACGACCGCCACCACCAGCAGGGAGACGTTTGCCGGTCCGCCGGCGACCACGGCCAGGGCGGTCAGGATCGCTGTCACCTGGACCACTGTGAGGAGGAGTACGGGCAGCAGGAGGCCGGCGAGGATGCCGGCGTCGCTCTCGGCGGTGGAGCGCAGCCGCTTGAGGAAGAGATTCTGCCGCCGGGAGGCCAGGGTGGTGACCGCCGTGGCGTAGAGCCCGAACGCGGCCACGGTGACCATGACGATCGCGGCGATGTAGCCGAGGCTGCCGAGGGCGGCGTAGGTCTCGTGCTGACGGACGAAGAACGCGGACACCGCCGCCGGGATGATGAGGCTGGTGATCAGCACCAGCCGGTTGCGGAAGATCTGGATCAGTTCGCTGGACGCGATGGACAACACGGTGACGCTCCTTGCGGAAGAACGAATCAACTGTTGATGGCGCGGAACACGTCGTCGAGCCGGGTCGGTCCCGCTGTCAGGTCGCGCAGTTCCACGGCGTGGTCGTGCGCCCAGCCGAGCAGGAGGTGCAGGTCCTTCTGCAGTTCGAAGGACTCGACAGTGGCCTTCCCGTCGGCGTCGACGACCGCCTGCAGCGGTAGCGGCGGAACCGGCGCGGCAAGGGAGAAGCGGATCACGCCGGGGAGGGTGCGGGTCAGCTCGGAGACGGTGCCCTCGCGGTGGAGGATCCCCTCGTGCATGAGCCCGATCCGGTCGGCGCGCTGTTGTGCCTCCTCCAGGTAGTGCGTGGTGAGCACGATGGTCGCGCCGTCCTCCCGCAGCCGGTCCACGGTCGCCCAGACGGCGTCGCGGGACTGGATGTCGAGGCCGGTGGTCGGCTCGTCCAGGAAGATCAGCTCCGGAGTGCCGTAGACCGCGGTGGCGAAGTCCAGTCGCCGCTTCTCCCCGCCGGACAGCTGCGCCACCTTGCGCCCGGCCCGGCCGGTGAGGTCGACCAGATCGAGCACCCGGTCGACGTCGTCGGCGCGTCGGGTGAGCCGGCCGACCAGACCGACGGACTCACGGACGGTGAGATCCGGGGAGAAACCGCCCTCCTGGAGCATGACTCCCATTCGGGGACGTACCGCTCGCCGGTCGTCGGGGCTGTGTCCGAAGACGCGTACCGCGCCCGAGGTCGGCTTCCGGTGTCCCTCGACAACTTCCAGGGTCGAGGTCTTCCCGGCTCCGTTGGTGCCCAGCAGCGCGTAGAGCTCTCCCGGCCGTACCTCGAAGGAAAGGTCCTTCACGGCGTGGAAGTCGCCGTAGGTGAGGTTCAGCCGTTCGACTTCGATGACAGGTGTGGTGGACATGCGCCAATGACAGCGCGGACCCGGCCGGCCCGTCAGTGGCGCCACGTCACCATCGCATGTGACGTGGTGTCACTGGTCGTGATCCCTTGCTGCCCGATACTGGTGTGGTGACCGCGAGATCGCCGCGCTTCACCGAGTCGACGCAGGGGAGACTGCGCCGGCTCAACCTCGCCACCTCGCTGCCGCCGGTGGTGCTCGCCGCGGTGTTCCTGCTCTACACCGACTCGAGTACCTGGTGGCACGTCGTCGTCCTGGCCCCGGGGGCCGTGGCGGGGGTGCTGGCCTTCGAACGGTGGACGGCCAACGACCTGCGGCGGGTGGCACTGCCGTGCCTGGTCGTGGCCGGGGCGGTGTGGCCACTGGGGGTCCTGGTGGTCGGCAGCCCCAACGCCTACTGGGGGTTCTGCGCGGTGGGTTCGCTCGCCCTGCGCGAGGTCCGGCGGCACCGGAAGCTGGCGGTGGTCGGGCTGTTCGTCTACGTCGCGGCCGTGGGCTCGGCGCGGCTGTTGGTGCAGCGGAACGACGTCGGTGAGGTCCTGTTCACCTACGTTCTCATTCCGACCGTCCTCACCGTCGTCGTGACGGTCCTGACGATGGTGGGCGAGCGGTTCTACGACCTCATCCGGGAGCTCGAACAGACCCGGGAACGTGAGGCGGAGCTGGCCGTGGTCCGGGAGCGCGTGCGGTTCGCCAGCGACCTGCACGACATCCAGGGCCACACCCTGCACGTGGTCAAGTTGAAGATCGCCCTTGCCCAGCGACTGTTGCTCCGTGACTCCGCCCGCGCGGAGAAGGAACTGCGGGAGACGTACGCGCTGGTCAGCGATACCATCGCGCAGACCAAGGAACTCGCCTACGCGCAACGGCGGCTCAACCTCACCGCGGAGATCGAGAACGCGAAGAACCTGTTCGAGGCTGCCAGCATCCGGGTCCGGGTGACCCGGGAGGCCGAGGTCGACGCCCGCGCCAGTGAACTGCTCGGGCAGGTGCTGCGGGAGACGACCACGAACATCCTGCGCCACGCGCAGGCCACCCAGGTGCAGATCACCCTCGCCGCGTCGGGTATCACCATCGTCAACGACGGTGTGACCGGCACCGCGCCCCCCGAGCTCAGAGGACTGGCGGCACTCAGGCAGCGAGTGGCGGGCGACGGAGGTGAGCTGACCGTGGAACAGACCGACGGGCGGTTCCTGACCGCAGCGGTCTTCCCACCCGCTCGGGCCGACTCGGCCCCGACGGTTACCGGTAAGGACGGCCGATGACCACCATCGTGCTCGCCGACGACGAGGCGCTGTTGCGCACGGCTTTGGCCGCCCTGCTGCCGCTGGAGGGCGACATCACCGTTCTCGCCGAGGCGCAGGACGGCCGGAGCGCGGTCGAGGCCACCCTGCGGCACCGGCCCGACGTGCTGGTCATCGACCTGGAAATGCCGGGTGTCGACGGCCTGGGCGCGGTCGCCGAGATCCGCCGCGAGCGACCGGAGCAGGTGATCCTGATGCTGACCCGGCACGCCCGCCCCGGCGTGCTGCGCAAGGCGCTGAAGCTCGGCGTCCAGGGCTTCGTCAGCAAGTCCGCCGAGCCGGCCCACATCACCTCGGTCATCGCCACCCTGCACGCGGGGAAACGCTGGATCGACCCGGAGGTGTCCGCCCTCGCCGTCACCGAGGACTCCCCCCTCACCGACCGCGAAGCCGACGTCCTGCGGGTCACCGGCGAGGGCTACTCGGTCGCCGACATCGCCGCTCGGCTCTACCTCGCCCCGGGCACCGTCCGCAACTACCTCTCCAACGCGATGCGCAAGACCCAGACCCGGACCCGCCACGAAGCGGCCCGCTACGCCCGCGAACACGACTGGCTGTAGCGGGCTCCGGCCGGTCGTAGCCCTGTACGACCACCGAACACGGCCGAGCGACCAGGGTTCTTACGAGACACCGCCTGGTGACCGCAGGGCAACACCACCGGCGGCGAGCTGATCCAGGTGCGCCGTACGGCCGCGATGGTGAAGGCCCCCGCGGACGCTCACCGACGCGGAGAACCGCGTACGCCGTCATTCTGCAACCGGACCGCGACCACGAGCGCGGTGGGTCGAAGTGGCCGCCCGCGTCGTCACGCCGATCCGTGGTGCCGAGGCGCGGTCATGCCGACGTTCTTTCGGTATCGACTCGGCGAACCGCCGGGCGTGGTACCAATACCCGGATAGGCGAAGCCGGCAGAAATGGGCGGCCGATGTCGACACGGGCAGCAGCGCTGCTTCGAAAACCGGGGCAACCGCAGCGGCCGAGTCTTCTGGAACTCTTCTTCGACCTGGTCTTCGTCTTTGCCCTCAATCGGGTCTCACACCGAATGGTCGATGAGCTTACCGAACGGCGGATCGTCCTCGTCGAGGCCGGCGAGACGCTGCTGTTGCTGCTGGCTTTCCTGGTGCTGTGGTTCGTCACGGCGTGGGTCACCGACCTCTATGATCCACAGCGGCCGCAGCTCCAACTGCTGGTCTACACGGCCATGCTCGGCGCGCTGGTGATGGCAGTCGCGGTGCCGCGCGCCTTCGGTGACAGAGGCTTGGTCTTCGCGGGCGCGTACGTGGCGGTCCACATCATTCGTGGGCTGGTCATCGTGCCGATGCTGCGCGGTCACGAGGCTCAGCTCCGAGCGGCCGGGGTGTTCTTCTGGTTCACGCTGTCGGCCGTGCCGTGGATCACCGGGGCGATCGTGACGGATCTGGCCCGAAGCCTGCTCTGGACCCTTGCGATTGCCATCGACTACGCGGCACTGCTGCTGCTGTATCCCGCGCCGTGGTCGCGCGCCACCCAACGGCAGTGGCCCGTCCTGGCCGAGTACCTGTCTGAGCGTTACCGACAATTCTTCATCATCGCACTCGGTGAACTGATCCTGACGACCGGCTCGGCCTTCAGCGACACCTCAATCCAGCACGGCGGAGCCGCAGCAGCCTTCGCGGTCGCATTCATCACAACTGTGCTGCTGTTTCGCGTCTACCTCTTCAGGGCGGGCCAACTGTTGCCCGAAGCCATCAGAGCCGCCGCGGAGCCCTCCCGTCTCATCCGCGAGGCATACCTCGCTCACGTGCTCATGGTGGTCGGCATCGTCGCCGTCGCGGTCGGATACGAACTGGTGATCGAACACCCGTTCGGGCGCACCAACGGGCCCTGGATTCCCGTCATCCTCGGCGGACCAATGCTGTTTCTGATCGGGCGAGCCCTGGTGGAACACGCCGTATTCGACCGGGTGTCCCACTCGCGGATCATCGGCGCTCTGACGCTTGCCGGCGCGTCACCACTCATGATCCTCCTCCCGCCGCTGGCTGTGGCCGGCACCGCCGTCGTCGTCCTCGCCGGCATCGCCGCTACCGATGCCGTCCACGCCAGGGGGAAACCGCCCGAACGGCCGCACCCGCCCAATTCCAAACCGTGAGCGGCAGCTTGCTGGCGGGAGACGAGTCGAAAGTGCGCCGGCGGGGCCGCTGGGCACGACCTCTCCGAAGGGAAGGTCCAACTGCAGCTCCACCGCCGTCAGCCCGTTCGTCGCCGGTACGCGCGGCGGTCGTCGGTCTCCGGTCGCTGACGGCGAGGACCGTCGGCGACCGCTACCGGAGGTCGGCTGAGGTGGCGGTGGCCGATTTCATCGGGTGGGGTGTGTGGATGGTGACGTCCTGGGTTTCCGAGGCCACCCGGATGCCGCTTTCGGCAAAGCGATCCAGCACCCGCCGGGTGACCTGGTCCTTGACCTGACGGGCGCCGCGTACCGGCACCACGAACCGTGCCGACAGCTCGATCCAGTTCGAGGTGGCGCGGACGAACACACGGGGATCGACCTCCGCCTCGGCGGTGGGGTAGCGGTGGCGCATCGCGTCGATGGCGCTGCGCGCTTCGGCCGTCGAGGAGATGTTCTGCGCTTCCTCGCACAGGATGCTCTCCGCGAGGTGCCAGTCGGCCTCGTAGGGGATGGGCAGGGTCAGTTCCTCCCACAGGTGGTCCAGCACCATGCTGCTGTTGTAGACCGGCGTGCAGAACACGAAGCGGTTCGACAGTGAGACAACCCGGCCGGTGTACTGGCGGCCACGGATCCACGATTCCGGGTCGGTGGACGAGCCGCTCTCCAGGAGGCGGGTCCGAAGCGGCGTGATTTCGAGGACGTCGCCGCGTACGTCGCACATCTGGATTCGGTCACCGACGCGGAACTGTCGGCCGGTGATGATGCTGATCCATCCGGCGAAGGCGCCGATGACCTCTTGCAGCGCCAGCGCGAGACCGACGCCGACCAGTCCGACGACCAGGCCGATCCGCCCGGCGAACGGCTTCCACAGCAGTGCCAGCGCGAACAGCAACACCACCACGGTCAGGTAGTGCGTCGTCTTGCGCAGGTAGTAGCGGTTGGTGGTGTCTTTCACCCGCAGCGTCGACAGGCGTCCGGCCAGGGCGGCGATGACGAAGGCCAGCGCGATCAGGACGACGCTGGTCACGAGGCGACCGCTTACGCTGTTCGTGTCCCAGAGTGCCTCCAGGAACCGCTCCATGCTGCTTGCCCATCGTCCTCGGCGGCGACCGGTCGGTGCGTTGCTGTCGCGTCTGCTTCACCATAGGCAGCCGTCGTCAGCGGATTCTCGGAAACGCGGGTGCGGGGTGGACCGGTGTGAAGATCGTGACGGCCGGATCAGAGGTGACGCTGCCTCCACCTGCTCGCTTCCGCTTCGAGGGCTTCCTGCTCGCCGTCCTCCGACGCGTGCACCCGTAGCCGCGCCTCCCGCCCGTTGGCCAGTTCGAGCGCCACCAGTGTCAGTGTGATCGCGGTGAGCAGAGCGAGTGCGACGAGCGCCTGCACTCGGTCCGCCGCGGGTGCCAGGACGATCACCAGAGCCGCGGCCGCGACTTTCGGGAACCGCACCCGTCGAAAGGTACGCAACGTGACGGCGACCGACGCCAGGAGGTAGAGCGCCACTCCTCCATAGAGGACGTAGAGATCCGCCGGGCCGAGGGTGTCGCGTCCGGCCGGCACCGTGGGAGAAGAGATGTCGACCAGGAGCCGTTTCAGGCCGAGTGAGAAGGTCATGATCCCGAGCACCAGTGGTAGGTGCAGGTAGGTGTAGACGTCGCGCACAAGCCGGCCTCGGGAGGCGTCGCGGGTACCGTGCAGCGCCTGTTCGACGGCTGGTGCCAGCAGGTCGAAGTGCGTCCACCAGAGGGCTGCGATCACCATGATGCCGAGGATGGAGGCCACCACGACCGGCCAGGTGATCGGCAGGCTGGGCCCGATGCCCGGCCCCAGGCCCAGGGCCAGCACCGACTCGCCGAGCGCGATCAGCAGGATCTGGCTGTGCCGTTCGGCGAGGTGTCCGGCGGATACCAGCGTCCACCGGTTCACCGCGATGAGGGCGCCGGCGACGTACTCCACAGCCAGGGCTGCCGACCACAGCGCGATCCGGATGATCTCGATGCCGGCGCCGTGCGTGAGTCTTTGCGGCACGAACGCAGCAATCATGATCAGTAGGGAGCTGACCAGCACCGGAAGACCGAGCAGCAGCAGCGGTGGGCGCTTGGGCGAAGTGAGGCGTCCGGCGATCTGGGAGAAGGTTGTCACCTGCAGCATGCGGACGAAGAAGTAGGAGAAGGCGAAGACCGCAGGCCCGAAAAGCCCGCCCGGCGCGTCCACGAACGCCTGCGGCACCGTCAGGGCGAGCAGGAACACGCCGACCATGGTGGCGAACCCGATCAGCGGGACGATTCCGTAGTCGGCACGGACCAGGTTGCCGAGGAAGGTGAAGCTCGTCCAGCACCACCAGAGCAGGCCCAGCACCACCAGGCCGCTCAGGAGCGTCGACGCGTCCAGCTCCTTCGCCGCCAGCGTGGTGACGTTCAGGAACGCGAAGACGAAGACCAGGTCATAGAAGAGTTCCAGCCGGCTGCTCCGGGAGCCGGGAGCGCCCGGCCGCACCCACCGCCGCCCACGCTCGCCGACCACACTGGCAGTCTCGCAGTCGTACGACGTACCGGGGCTGCATCAAGCCAGTTCGCACGGTTGGTGCCCGACCGCAGCACCTCACCACGGGGCGATCAGTCCCAGACCGTCAACTCCTGCGCGACGAGCGCCCGCCCGCCTTCGAAGGCCCGGTACGGCCCCGGAGATCCCAGGTGGTAGCGGCTGGCGAGGTCGCGGTGAGCGAACGAGACCACGGTGCCCACCACGGTGACCAACTGTGGCGGAGCCGGCGCGGACGGACCCGCCGTGAGCACGAGCAGGGTCCCGTCGGTCAGATCCGCGTCGCGTACGACGAACGCGGTCTCACCGATGATCCGCTCGACCGTTGCGGTCACGGTGAGCCGATCACCCACCTCGGCTCGGGCGACCGTGCCCGCCCGGGTCGTGGGCACGGGAACTGGACTTGGTTCCGGCGGCGTGGACGGGTGAGTGCACCCCACGGTGAGCAGGACCAGCAGTGGGAGAGTTGCCCGCGCCGGACGCATCCGGCCGTGCCACGTGTGCATCGCCTTCCTCCTCTCCGTCGTGCCGGATATCAAAGAATTGCCCGGGGGACATGGCAGTACACCAGCGATACCGTGACGGTCGTGTGACAATCTCCGCCGGCCCTGACTCGGTCCGTTGAACAGGGGTTTTGGCCACACCGGGTGGGGTAGGGCCGGGCGTTGAGGGGACGTCGGCGCGGCCGGGGCGGCAACGACCGCCGCGCGCCTGCGCCGATGTCGCACGACGACCGGGAAGACGAACACATGCGACTTCTGCAGCACCGCTACCGGCTCGACGAACAGGTCGGTCAGGGCGGAATGGCGGTGGTCTGGCGCGGGTTCGACCTGCGGCTACAGCGCACGGTCGCCGTGAAGATGCTCTCGCCGGACCTGCTGGACGATCCGGCGGCACGCGAGCGGCTGCGTACCGAGGCGCTTGCCGCGGCGAGGCTCGACCATCCGCACATTGCCGGCGTGTTCGACTACGGCGAGCAGCGGCAGGGCCGGAGGCGGGTGCCCTTCCTCGTTCTGGAGTTCGTCGACGGCGAGACCCTCGCCGCCCGCCTCCGCCGCTCGGGACCGATGGCGTGGTCCGAGGCAGCCCGGACCGGCGCCGCGGTGGCGGACGCCCTCGCCGCCGCGCATGCGCACGGCCTCGTCCATCGGGACGTCAAACCCGCCAACGTGATGCTCGGCCCGCGCGGGATCAAGGTCGTCGACCTGGGCATCGCGGCGGGGGTCGGTCAGGAGCCCGCCGACCAGACGGGACTGATCTGGGGTACGCCGGCATACCTCGCTCCGGAACAGGCGGCCGGCGCCGCGGCGGCACCGGCCGGCGACATCTTCGCCCTGGGGCTGGTGCTGCTCGGGTGTATCAACGCGCAGAGCCCCACCGACCTGCGGCGCGGCCGCGACGGTGTCGAGCTTCCGTCCGTTCCCGAGATGCCGGCCGAGGTAGCCGATCTGGTGCGACGTTGCCTCGCGACAGACGCGGACCGCCGACCCGGGGCCGCCGAGGTGGCAGCCGTCCTCGGCGCGGCGAGCGGTAGTGAGGTGGCGCTGCGGCCGGCGGGCCCGGTCGGTGACCTGCCGGCAACCGTCGGATCGACCCGGCAGCTCTCCGGCGGTGCAGAAGCCCAAGCCTCCGACGGGCGGAAACCCCGCGCAACAGGGGGCTCGACCGACCCCGCGCGCCCGCGCCGGCTCCGCTCCCGAGTCGCCGTCGGAGTGCCGGCGGTGGTGCTCGCCGCGATACTCGTCGGTCAGCTGCCCGGGCGCACAGTGCTCGACCCCACCACGGACAGCGATGTCGCTGGCGCCGACGTCGGTGCCGCCGATGCTCGACCCCGCGAGTGCACCGCCCGATACACGGCACATCATCTGCTTGACGGCACCTTTCGGGCCGACCTGACCGTCACCAACACCGGCGGGGAGTGGCTGCGCGACTGGTCACTCACGTTCGCACTCCCTCCCGGCCAGCGCCTCGTCACCGAGGGCACTCCCTGGGATCAGGACCGCAGCCGGGTGGCCCTCACCTCGGTAACCCAGTTGGCACCCGGGGCCGCTTTGTCGGCGGACCTTCGGGGCACGGCCGAGGGCGGCATCCTGAAGGCTCCGTCCGCTTTCCTGGTCAACGGTCTTCCGTGCGATCGGGTGATCAGTCAGGTCGCGCCACCCGCTGTGGAAACCGGTGCGCCAACCGCCCCCGCCGCCGCGCCGGGGAGCCGGGCGACCGGTGCGACGACCGACTCCCAACCCACTGCCAAGACGGAGTCACCGACGGTTCCGGGCGACAGCGGCTCGCGCACACCGGTGCCGGACCCGAGCGACGGCTCTCCGGTCAGCCCGTCGCCGACGACGGACCCCGAGGTGACGACCACGCCCTCGCCGTCCACCGATCCGTCACCGAGCACCGATCCGTCGCCGTCTACGGATCCGTCGCCGTCTACGGATCCGTCGCCGTCCACCGGTCCGTCGTCGAACACCGGCTCGCCGTCGCCGGACGACGGTCCTACCACGAGCCCTCGACCTGGTGGGACACCCAGCACGCCGAGCGCCGCCGGCACGCCTTCGGCCACGCCCCTGGGGCAGTGACCTGCCCTCGCCCGCCGTTGCGCGACGGCCGGTTGCGGCACGCCGCCTTGCGGAGGGCGCGGGTCGCGGACAGTGAGATCCGGCAGGCGGCCCGCAGTCACGGCGCCGGGGACCTCGCTGCGCTGGTCACAGTGTGCTGGAATCGGACGGAAGCGTCAGCGTCACCCCTCGCGACGAGCTTGGAACGCCAGCAGCCTTGACGACGCGCTCGACCCCGCGGGCCAGATGAGCCCACGGGTGCTGACACCGCTCCCTGATGGTCACTCGGGGCCGCGCACCCCCGACGCTATGATCGTTCGGGTTCAGTGGGCGCCGCGAGGTCTGGTCGGCATCGTGATGACACACATCTGTGGAGCGTGACCGATGCTGTTGTTGTCGTTTTCCGTTGTCCTCCTGGTGGCGGTGCTGCTCTCGGCGCTGGCTCACCGCACCATCCTGTCCACTGCGGCGCTGTTCCTGGTTGCCGGGTTCATCCTCGGCGAGGACACCACCGGGCTGCTGCACCTGCACTCCGGTTCCCCCATCGTGGCGCAGCTCGCGGAGCTCGCCCTGTTCGCGGTGCTGTTCACCGATGGGATGCGGGTCGGGTGGGCGGATCTGCGTTCGGCATGGCGGCTACCCGGCCGGGCGCTGGGTTGGGGCCTGCCACTCACCCTGCTGATCACGGCGCTGTTGGCCCACTTCGTGGCTGGCCTGGGCTGGCCGGAGGCGCTGCTGATCGGCGCGATCCTGGCCCCCACCGACCCGGTGTTCGCGGCGGCGCTGGTGGGTAATGACAAGGTACCGGCCCGCCTACGGCATCTACTCAACGTGGAGTCCGGCGTCAACGACGGGCTGGCCCTCCCGTTCGTGGTGCTGCTGCTGGCTCTGGCCGCCGGCTCGGACGACCTGCACCTGGGAAAGATTGCCAGCGAACTTGCGATGGGCCTGCTCATTGGTGTGCTGGTGCCACTGCTGGCAATCGTTCTGGAGCGGACCCGTTGGCTTGCGGCGTCCGCCGCGTACGCGCCGCTCAACGGGGTGGCGATCGGGTTGCTGGTATTGGCATTGGGCAAGATCACGCATGGAAATCTGTTCCTGGCGGCGTTCGCCGCCGGGATCACCGTGGCCACCTTCGGGCCGAGGGAACGGGCTGCCTTCGAGCATTTCGGGGAGAACATCGCCGAGCTGCTGAAACTCGCCGCACTGCTGGTCTTCGGCGCGCTGATCTCGGTGCGGTTCCTGGGCGAGATCTCGTGGGCCGGCTGGGCATTCGCGGTGCTGGCCATCTTCGTGGCCCGCCCGGTCGCGTTGTGGATCTCGTTCCTGCGCTCCGGGCTCGGTGTCCGGGAACAGGCCGCGGCGATGTGGTTCGGGCCGAAGGGCTTCGCCTCCGTCGTCTACGGGCTGCTGGTCCTGGAGTCTGGTATTGCCGCCGGCGACGAGGTGTTCCACCTCGTGGCCCTGACAATCGTGATCTCCATCTTGCTGCACTCGTCGACCGACGTGGTGATAGCGCGAGCGTTCGACGAGTCGCGCGAGGCGCCCGCCTGGTTCGGCGTGCTACACCGGGTCCATCGGCCGTTGCGGCGCGGCCGGCGAGATCGGGACAGCGCGTCCGCTGACGGTTGATCCGTTGGGGCCGTCGATCGCGGCCCAGACGGTCTTGCCGTCGCCGAAGGGGAAGAAGCCCCAGTTGGTGGTGAGGGCGGCGATGATCGGCAGGCCGCGACCACCTTCGGTGACCTGGCGAGGGAGGGTCGGGGTGGCGGAGTCGGGTGTTTCGCCCTCGCGGTCCCGGACGCTGATCCTCAGCGAGCCGGCCGCGCCGGAGACGGTGATGTCCATGTCGGTGCCGGCGTGTTGGACGGCGTTGCTGACCAGTTCCGACGCGATGACCATCGCTCGGTCGGCCACCGCCTGCCAGCCCCAGGCATGACACTGCCGGGCGACGAGCCTGCGGGCCGCGGCGGGCGACTGCGCGTCGGCGGGCAGTCGCAGGTGCGCGCGGTACGGAGAGACCGGTGCACTTTTGGCGGGGTGTTCGAGCAGAGCCCTCCCGAGGATCGCGTGCTGACCGAGTGTGGCGCGGAGCAGGCGTCCCGGGGGAGTCAGCGGATTGGCCGACAGCTTCAGCTCCGGTCCGTCGGAGCGGCGGTCGGTGGCCCACCGGGCGAGGAACGTGCCGATCGGGGCGACGTCCGACGTCGTGATCGTGTCGAGGTCGACCACGAGGGTCAGCGGGGCGTCCAGGGAACCCGCGCGCAGCAGGGCCGCAAGGTGTGGTTCCACTTCTGGGGTGAGGCCGCCGGCGAGGGTGATCCGGGTGCTACCACGCTCGAAGTCGCGCAGGATGGTCCATCTCATTCGTGGCACGGCAATCATCTGCCGGTCGGCGAACCGTAGATCGTGCCGGTCGGCCGGTTGGCGGGAAGCCCGAGCGTGGTCGCCACCCCGGTCACCCTGAGCACCTCGGCGACGATGCCGTTGGCGTTGCGCAGGATCAGGACCCGTCCCTGCCGGGCGGCGAGCCGGTGCACGTCGACGAACTCCTTTACTGCACCGGAGTCGATCAGTGTGGTGTGCTGAAGATCGACAATCAGCCACTGCGTCGAGGTCTCCGCGAGTGTGCGCGCGACCGCTTCGCGTAGATGGCCGGAGACGGCCATGTCCAGTTCCCCGGAGAGGTGGAGGGTCCGCGGCGCGAGCCCCGCGCCGGAGGACCGGATGCTGAACACGGGCCTCTGCCACCTCCCTGAGCCGACGCCGTCAAGGTAAGCCAAGATACCTGCATGACTGCAGGTAACGTCAGGGTTGAACGGTACCTGTTCGGTGACTCCCGTCGTCACGAGCCGACGCTGACTGTTCCCAGTGCCGCCACCACAGCTCCTCCGTCGGCTCTCCGGCGGCGATCACCAGAGCATTGATCAGCTCGGCGGGCGTCCGCTGGCGTCCGGAGTCGGCGACGTTCAGCAGACGTCGGATTTCGGCGGTGCGGCGTCGCATCACATCGCCCACGAGCGTCTTGCCGCCCTCGGTGAGGCTCAACCAGGCGACCCGCCGGTCGTCGGGTTGTTGACGGCGGACCACCAATTCCCGGCGTACCAGGCGATTGCACGTTCTCGTCGCCGTCGACGGGTGCACGCCCAACAGGGACGCCAGATCCACGGTGCGCAGCGGTGCGCGTGACGCGAGAATGACCAGTGTCCGGTACTGCGGCAGGGTGACCTCGGCGGCCACCGACCCCAGGGTTCGGGCGGTGATTCCCACCAGGGTGCGGGCCAGCGCAGACAGGCCGTCGACCAGTTGATCGTCAGCTGCGGTCGACGCGGTGCCGCCTTCCACGTACAGTTTCACCCGGAAATGATTGCACGGGTGCACGCATAATCGATGGGTGGGCCGTTCATGCAGGTGAGGACCGAAGCGCTTCCCGCGAATCGGGCCGCGCGCTGGGAGCGGCTCACCGCACTCCCGCTGACCGCCCTGTCGGTTCTGTTTCTCGTGGTCTACGCGGCACCGATCCTGTGGCCCGACCTGGCGGAATCCTGGCTCCGGGTGTGCGAGGCGACGACTGTCCTCATCTGGCTGACGTTCTGGGTCGACTTCCTGGCGCGGCTGAGCCTGACCAGAGCCCGGCGGCGTTTCCTGCGGGACCACCTCTTCGACCTCGCAGTTCTGGTGCTCCCCGTCCTGCGCCCGCTGCGTGCCCTGCGGCTGATCACCGTGGTGCTGAGCCTGAGCAGACGCGCGGAGTCGTGGGCACGTGGCCGGCTCGCCGTCTACGTGGGTGCCACCACCATGCTGCTGGTGCTGGTATCCGCGCTGGCGGTGCTGGACGCCGAGCGGTCCGCGGCCGACAGCAACATCGTGTCGTTCGACGACGCCCTGTGGTGGGCGACGGTGACCATCACGACCGTCGGCTACGGTGATCACTACCCGGTCACCGGGACGGGTCGGTTCGTCGCCCTGGGGCTCATGATCGGCGGGATCGGCCTGATCGGTTTCGTCACCGGCTCACTGGCAACCTGGATCGTGGATCGGGTCTCCCAAACGGGCGGCACCGCGGCGGCGACCGCCGATGACATCGCCACCCTGCGCGCGGAGATCGAGGCGCTACGTCGACAGCTCGATCCAGAGGCATCGCCGACGGGCGACGATCCGGATCGGCGGAGCCATGCGGCCCAGCCCTCCGGTTGAGCGCAGCGAGGGCAGGGAGCCGCCCAACCGTGCCTCCGTCGCCGACGTGGCACCGGGCAGGTGGACTCGCTGGCTCGGGGTGCGGCTGGCCGTCGGATTCATCGCCATGGTCCTGCTGGTCGACGTCGTGGCGGGCACCCATGCCGTACTCATCGGCTTTCTGGCCCTCGCCCCGCTGTTCGCCGCCGCCGTC
Source organism: Micromonospora sp. WMMD961 (assembly GCF_029626145.1). Taxonomy (NCBI): domain Bacteria; kingdom Bacillati; phylum Actinomycetota; class Actinomycetes; order Micromonosporales; family Micromonosporaceae; genus Micromonospora; species Micromonospora sp. WMMD961. The sequence continues at coordinate 4,794,864 of NZ_JARUBJ010000002.1, read as the reverse complement.
GAAAGCCCGCGCCGCACCGCCGTGGTGTCGGCCACCGCGACCACGGCAGCAGTGGGCGCCGGGCTACCCAGCGGGATGCTCGGCAGTCTCGACCACCTGCTCCGGGTGGCGGTGGTCATCACGGTCAGCCTGATGGCGGTGTACGTCGCGCGGGCTCGAACGGGACGGGAGGAGCGTCTGCGCCGGATGGCCGAGATCGTGCGGATCACACAGGCCGCGATCCTGCGCCAACCGCCGCGGCATGCCGCGGGGGTGCAGCTGGCCGCCCGGTATGTCTCGGCCTACGAGGAGGCTGGCGTGGGCGGTGACCTGTACGAGGTGGTGGCCGACCAGGACCGGCTGCGGATCATCGTCGGTGACGTCTGCGGCAAGGGACTTGCCGCAGTGCGGCTGGCCTCGGCGGTGGCGGGGGCGTTCCGGCAGTCGGCGATCGTCCGGCCCGACCTGACACAGGTGGCGCGCGACCTGGATGATCTCGTGGCTCGGGAGCCGCCTGCCGCCCGGGGCGCGACGTTCGTCACCGCCGTTCTGGTCGAGCTACGCGGGGGCGAGATCCGGACCGTCAACTGCGGTCACCCCGCGCCGATCCTGCGGGACTCCTCCGGAGAGCTGAAGGAGCTGACGGTGTCTCCGCCGGATCGACCATTGGGTCTGGGTGGGCCTCGGACACCGGAGAACGTGGTCCGTTGGGCCGTCGGTGACCGGCTGCTGATGCTCACCGACGGCCTGCTCGAGGCACGTGACAGCGAACGGCGCTTCTTCCCGATGCCGGCGTTGCGGGTGTGTCTGGCCGAGCCGTCGGTGGACAGGTGCCTCGACGCGGTCTGGGACGCCGTGCACCGGCACGTGGGCGGCGAACCACACGACGACATCGCCCTTCTGCTGGCCGAGCGCCGGCCCACGGTCCGGTGAGCGACGAAGCCGCCCCGCGCTTGGCGATCTTGTACGCGGCTCCCATCAGTGGATACGCTGGTCCGCGAAGACAGTTCATTGCATCCATGCATGTTTCACCTGCCACTGCCACGGTTAGGAGTCGTGCGTGGAGTTGACAGTCGACACGGTGCAGGTGGGGCCCGTCACCCGTATCCGGCTGGCCGGGGAGATGGACCTCGCGACGAGCGGATTCGTACACGACGCGGTCATTGCGGCGTTGGCGTCCGACGCGGTGCGAGACGTCATCCTCGATGTCGTCGGTCTCACCTTCATCGACTCCACCGGTATGGGAACGCTCGTGGCGTGCCAACGCGCCGTCGCCGTGCGGGGCGGCATCCTGCGGCTGGAGAACCTCGCGCATGTCGTCCGGCGTCAGCTCTTCGCCGCCGGACTGCTCGGCCTGTTGAGCGGAGGGGCCGAAGACCAGGCCGCCACCTCGAACTGACCCCCGCCGTCCCCTCGGCTATCCCACAGATCGGATCCTCTCGTGACTCCGCCCCCGGACGCCGCGGCTCCGCGTCGCACCGCCCTGGTCGAACGCCTCCGGCACGCGGCCGCTCGGCCGCGTCAGATCATGCGCTCGCCGTGGACACGCCGTGTCCTGGCGGCGGTCGCGCTGGTCGCCATCACCGCCGCCGGCATCACGATCGGCACCCTCCTCGGTGCCAGAGGCGCCAGTGACGTCGGGCCCTTCCGGGTCGTCTTCCAGCTGACCCCGTCGACGGACGGCGGCACAGAGATCGCCATACCCCCGTTGGGGTCGCTCTTCCTCGACAGCCACGACGGCCCGGCGCGACTGACCGTCCGCCTCGACTCACTCGACCAGCGACGCACCGAGGCTCTGCTCGACAACCCCGCAGGCCTCGCCCACGCCGGTGCCACTGCACCTGAGGACCTCCGGGACGCCCTGGCCCGCCTCGGACTTCGTACGCTCGGCGTGTCGGTCCTCGCGTCCATGCTGCTCGCGGGGCTGACGTTTCGATCCGTGCGCCACGTGGCCTGGTCGGGCGGTCTCGCGCTACTGGTCACCGGCGGCACCCTCGGCACGGCCGCCCTGACGGTACGACCGCAGGCGCTGGCCGAACCCCGATACGAGGGCCTGCTGGTCAACGCCCCGGCGCTGATCGGTGACGCGCAACGGATCGCCGATGACTACAACCGCTACGCCGAGCAACTCCAACGCCTCGTCGGCAACGTCGGCGAGCTGTACACGACCGTGTCGACCCTGCCGATCTACCAGGCAGCACCGGACACCACCCGGATCCTGCACGTCTCGGACCTGCACCTGAATCCCGCTGCCTGGCCAATGATCAGAACCGTGGTCGAGCAGTACGACATCGACCTCGTCATCGACACCGGAGACATCACCGACTGGGGCAGCGAACCCGAGACCTCGTACGTGTCCATGATCGGCCAGCTCGACGCGCCCTACGTCTACATCCGGGGCAACCACGACTCACCCCGAACCGCCGCGGCGGTGGCCAGCCAGCCGAACGCGGTCGTCCTGGACGACTCCGTCACGACGATCGCCGGAGTGACGATCGCCGGCATCGGCGACCCCCGGTTCACGCCCGACAAGCAGGAGACCGAGGCGGGGCCCTGGGAGGAACCAGCGGCGACCGTCGAGAGCACGGGCGCCCAGCTCGCCGCGACGATCCGCTCGCTGGGCGCACCGGTGGACATCGCACTGGTGCACGACCCCGCATCGGCGACCGCGCTCAACGGTGCCACGCCGCTCGTCCTGGCCGGCCACACGCACCAGCGAAAGGTGACGACGCTCCCGCCAACCGGCCCGGTCACCACCCGGCTGGCAGTGCAGGGCTCCACTGGCGGGGCGGGGTTGCGCGGACTCGAAGGTGACGAACCGATGCCGCTGGTCATGTCGGTGCTCTACCTCGGCGCGGATCACCGGCTCCAGGCGTACGACGACATTCAGGTCGGCGGCGCCGGCACCGCGCAGGTGAGCCTCAACCGCAAGGTGGTCGACGACACAACACCAGTGAACCCGGCTGCGCCGTCCGCGACCCCGGCCGGCAACTAGCCAGCTGCTGAACAACGTCCCCGACGCCAGCGGCGCAGGAGTAGTGCTTCCTACGCGGGGACTGCCTGCGGATCACCGGCGGCGTCGTGGGTGGTCGTGGTCTCCTGCCGGCGGGGTTCCTCCCGCAGGATCGCGGCGTGCAGCCACGAGTCCGGGATGGCGAAGCCGTCGACGAGCGTCCGCATGTGCGGGCGTAGCTCCTTGAGCAATCCGTTCACGACGCCGGTGACCGCCTTCGAGCGGGCCGGTGTGAGCCGGCCGTGCTCCAGGAACCATCCCCTGTTGGCCTCGATGACGCTGAGCGCGTACAGGTCGCAGACGCGGGAGAGCAGCGCCCGGACCGCCGGATCGGCGGTGTCTTCGATGCCGGCGACGAACGCCTCCAGGGTGACCCGGTCGATGTGCGCGGCGGCGACGGTCAGGACGTGGTCCTGGACGTCGTTGAAGATGTCGAAGGGCCGGTCCTCCTTGGTGGCCGCGCCGTTGCGCAGCCGGCGGACCGCGCCGTCGAGGAGGTGCCTCTCGCGGTCCTCGAAGGCCTTGAGCTGCCAGCCGCGATCGGTGACGGCGACCTCCTCGTCGCGACCGGGCACGGCGCTGATCAGCCGCTCGATGAGCGAGCGTGCGGCGGTGCGTTCGAGCACCATCTCGCGGACCTGCTCGGCGACGAATGAGGCGCGCCCCCAGCCGTCCAGCGAGCCGAAGGCGTCCCGGTGGCCGGTGAGCAGCCCCTTGGCCACCAGTTGCAGCAGCACCGTGTTGTCGCCCTCGAAGGTGGTGAAGACGTCGGTGTCGGCCTTGAGGCTGGGTAGGCGGTTCTCGGCGAGGTAGCCGGCGCCGCCGCACGCCTCGCGGCACATCTGGATGGTGCGGGTCGCGTGCCAGGTCTGCGCGGCCTTGAGACCGGCGGCCCGGGACTCCAGTTCCCGTTGCCGGTGTTCGTCGACCGGCCCGGCACCGCCCTGCACCTCGTCGAGCGCGGCGACCAGCTCCGTCTGGGCGAAGTGCAGCGCGTACGTGGTGGCCAGGGCGGGCAGCAGCTTGCGCTGGTGAGCCAGGTAGTCGTTGAGCAGTACCTCCCGCTCCGCGTCGGGCGTGCCGAACTGCCGGCGGATGTCGCCGTAGCGCACCGCGATGGTCAGCGCCGACTTCGTGGCCGCCGACGCGGCGCCGCCCACGCTCACCCGGCCGCGGACCAGGGTGCCGAGCATGGTGAAGAAGCGCCGGGAGTCGTTCTCGATCGGGCTGGAGTACGTGCCGTCCTGTGCGACCTGACCGTAGCGGTCCAGCAGCATGTCCCGCGGCACCTGTACGTGGTCGAAGGTGAGCCGCCCGTTGTCCACGCCGAGCAGGCCGGCCTTGGGCCCGGCGTCACCGATGCTCACGCCGGGCAGTGGGTTGCCCTGCGCGTCGCGGATCGGCACCAGCCACGCGTGTACGCCGTGCCGACGTCCGGCGGTGATCAGCTGCGCGAACACCACCGCCATCCGACCGTCCCGGGCGGCGTTGCCGATGTAGTCCTTCCGGGCCGCCTCGTGTGGCGTGTGCAGGTCGAAGGTTTGCGTCTGCGGGTCGTACGTGCAGGTGGTGCGCAGCTGTTGGACGTCGGAGCCGTGACCGGTCTCGGTCATCGCGAAGCAGCCGAAGACAGTGCCGGAGATGATGTCCCGCAGATAGGCCTCGTGGTGCCGTCGGGTGCCGAGGGCGGCGACCGCGCCGCCGAACAGGCCCCACTGCACGCCCGCCTTGACCATCAGCGACAGGTCGACCTGGGCCAGCATCTCGCTGGCGATGATCGAGCCGCCGACGTCGGAGCTGCCGCCGTACTCGGTGGGGAAGGCCGACGCGATCCCCAACTCGGCGGGGAGTTCGGTGAGCAACCGGGTGATCCGCTCCCGTGCCTGGTCACCGGTCTCGCCGTACACCGGGAGGAAACGCGCGTCGAGGTGCTTCCGGTGCGCGTTGCGGACTGTCGCCCACGGTCCGTCGAGCACTTCACGCAGGCGAGCGAGGTCGATCTGATCGGCCATGGTCCCCCCTCAACTGACGGGCAAATGGTGCGGGCCGCGCCCGATCAATAATACTGACACCGCAGTGCGCCGCTGAGGGAGACGCTCCCTGTGCATTTGGGGCCGCGATCGGGAGTCGCAACACTATCCCGCGGGGGAGGCTACACGATCGGACCGCGATGGAATATGACGGTTGCATGACAGTTCTTTATCAGCCCGTCATATTCTGGAACTGCTCTCGGCGAGGTGCAGACGCGCTGGTGGGCGCATTTCAGCAGGCCGATCGCCTCAGGCTGCACGGAACCCGGGCGGCACGACCGGTATCGGTCGATGCGTCGCGCAACATCTGCGGACGACCAATCTGGTGCCGCTGCGGTGCGAATTTTTGTGTGCATATCCACAGCCCTGCGGTGCCGACTGGATTTGTCGCGATGACGTCGGTAGGTTTCGCCGCCGGGCCTATGTTACCCACTGAATGTGATCGATGTTGATATCGACGATGAGACGCGAAGAGGGCGCCCATGGCGCGATACGCCAACCGGTTTCCGTCTCGAAGGGGGGATCGTGTCCGCGCTCACAGTGCAGTCGCTCTACAAGATATTCGGCGGTCGAGCGGACGAAGCGGTAAGACGTCTGGCGGACGGGAGACCCCGCGCCGAGGCCTTGGCCGGACTGCCGGCCACGGCCGCCGTGATCGACGCGAACTTCGAGGTACGCCCAGGAGAGATCTTCGTCGTCATGGGCCTCTCCGGCTCGGGAAAGTCGACCCTGATCCGGATGCTCAACGGCCTGCTGCGGCCCACCAGAGGCAGCGTGCGCGTCGATGGGGTCGAACTGACCACGCTCAAGCCGGCGGCGCTGCGCAAGCTGCGGCGGGAGAAGATCAGCATGGTGTTCCAGCACTTCGCGCTCATGCCGCACCGGACGGTGCTGGAGAACGCCGGGTACGCGCTGGAGGTCGCCGGGCTGCCCAAGGCCGAGCGGCGTGAGCGGGCCATGGACGCGCTGCGGATGGTGGGCCTGACGGAGTGGGCGGACAACCTGCCGCACGACCTGTCCGGTGGCATGCGGCAGCGGGTCGGGCTGGCCCGCGCGCTCGCGGCCGGCACCGAGATCCTGCTGATGGACGAGGCATTCTCGGCACTGGACCCGCTGATCCGCCGGGAGATCCAGGACCAACTCCTGGAACTTCAGGCCGAACTGGGCAAGACGATCATCTTCATCACGCACGACCTGAACGAGGCCATGCGGCTCGGCGACCGGATCGCGGTGATGCGGGACGGTCGGATCGTCCAGATCGGCACCGCCGAGGAGATCCTCACCGATCCGGCCAACGACTACGTGGCGCAGTTCGTCGCCGACGTCGACCGGACCCGGATCCTCACCGCCGCGTCGGTCATGGAGAAGCCCCAGCAGGTGCTGGACGTCAACGCCGGTCCCCGGGTCGCCGCGAAGGCGCTGCGGGAAAGCCAGACCTCGGTGGTCTACGTGACCGGACCGATGAAGAAGTTCCTCGGCACGGTCACCGAGGACGAGGTGTTGCGGGCACTCCGCGAGGGCCGCCCCCACCTCGACGGTTACGTGTCGACCGAGCGGGTTCGCACGGTCACCGCGGACACCTCGGTGGCCGACCTCTTCGCCGACTGCGCGGAGAGCCAGCACCCGGTGGCCGTCCTCGACGAGCGCGACCGGCTGATCGGGGTGATCCCACGGATCACCCTGCTGAGCGCGCTGGCCGCCGCGACCCCGGACGAGCCGACGCAGGACCAGGCCCAGGTGGAACTGGTCGGAACGAAGGGAGAGCCAGCATGAGTCTGACGCAGTCGCCGCTGGACAGCTGGCTGCCCCGGGTGCCGCTGGGCGCCTGGACCGAGGCCGCAGTCGACTGGGCCACCGCCACCCTCGGCCCGTTCTTCGACGGTGTCGCCAGCGTGGTCGAGGCGCTGGTGCGACCCCTCAACGACCTGCTCACCGGCGTACCGGCGGTGGTGGTCGTGCTGGTGCTCGCCGGGCTCGGCTGGTGGCTGCGTGGGTGGAAGTTCGCCCTGGGCACCGCGGTCGGCCTCGGCCTGGTGGCCGGAATGCCGTACTGGGAGGAGACCATGAGCACACTCGCGCAGGTGCTCGTGGCCAGCACCCTGGCACTGCTGATGGCTATCCCGCTGGGCGTGCTCGTTGCCGAGAACAAGCGGGCCTCGGCGGTGGCCCGGCCGGTGCTGGACCTGATGCAGACCATGCCCGCATTCGTGTACCTCATTCCGGCGATCTTCTTCTTCGGCATCGGCACCGTGCCGGGCGTACTGGCCACCCTGGTCTTCAGCATGCCGCCCGGCGTACGCCTGACCGAGCTGGGTCTGCGCCAGGTCGACAAGGAGATCGTCCAGGCCGCCGAGTCGTTCGGCGCGCCACCGTGGATGGTGCTGCTGCGCACCAAGCTGCCGCTGGCCCTGCCCACGATCATGACCGGCGTCAACCAGGTCATCATGCTCGCTCTGTCCATGGTGGTGATCGCCGGCATGGTGGGTGCCGGCGGCCTCGGCGACGTGATCATGTTCGCGTTGTCCCAGGTCGAGGTGGGCAGCGGTTTCGAAGGTGGGATCGCCGTCGTGATCCTCGCCGTGGTGCTCGACCGTCTCACCGACTCGGCGGGCGACCGCTTCCCGTCCGCCCGGGCGCAACGCCTCGCGCGGCAGGCCGCCTGACCGACAGTCACTCTCCGCCGGCAATCCCTTTCCCGCGTACGCGCGGGTCCCGCCGGCATACCCGAAAGAGGAAGGACAACCCTTTGTTCACGACACTGAAGCGCGCCCTCGCGCTCACGGTGACCGCCGCCCTTGCCCTCGGCGGCGCTACCGCCTGCGGCGAGCAGGACGACGCGTCCGCCGACGGCAAGAAGATCACCATCGGTTACATGGCCTGGGACGAGGCGATCGCGGCGTCCCACCTGTGGCAGGACATCCTGCAGGACAAGGGCTACGAGGTCGAACTCAAGAACCTGGAGGCCGGTCTCGTCTACGGCGGTCTCGCCAACGGCGACATCGACCTGTTCCTGGACAGTTGGCTACCCCAGACGCACGCCTCCTACCTGGAGAAGTACGGCGACAAGCTGGAGAAGCTCGGCGTCTGGTACGACGATGCCAGCCTGAGCATCGCCGTGCCGGCGTACGTCGAGGGCGTCGACTCCCTGGCCGACCTGGCCGGCAAGGCTGGCAGCTTCGACGGGCAGCTGATCGGCATCGAGCCGGGCGCAGGTCTGACCAAGGCCACCCAGGAGAAGGTCATCCCGGAGTACGGCCTGGACGGCAAGCTGAAGCTGAAGACGTCCTCCACCCCGGCGATGCTGGCCGCGTTGGACGGCGCGATCGCCGACAAGAAGCCGATCGTGGTCACTCTCTGGCACCCGCACTGGGCCTACGCCAAGTACCAGTTGAAGGACCTCGCCGACCCCAAGGGCACCCTTGGCCAGGCCGAGCAGATCAACACTCTCGCCCGCACCGGCTTCGGCGCCGACTTCCCCGACGTCACCGCGATGCTGAAGAAGTTCAAGATGGACGGTGAGCAGCTCGCATCCCTGGAAGACCTGATGTTCAACACTCACAAGGGCGACGAGAAGAAGGCCGTCGAGGAGTGGCTGAAGGCCAACCCCGACTACCTGAACACGCTTTCCTGAACCAGCTGAGACGAGGGGCCCCGCCAGTCCGGCGGGGCCCCTCGTCGTCTCCGCCCGATGGGCCCCCGCGACGGACGGGCGCTCAGCCGTCACGGAAGCGGGCCGGAAGCGTCATCAACTTGTCGTATTGTCCCGGCCGTCCTCTGGGTAGCGCATAAGGATCAGACGCTACGGAAGGAGCAGCTCATGCCACACGACACGACGGCGATTCTGGTCAAGCTCAGTGACTCCGGGCAGACGATCGCGGATGTCGAGCAGGACGTGCGCGGTCGGCGCGTCCTCGACGCCGATGGTGACGACCTGGGCAAGGTTGACGACCTGCTGATCGATCGCGACGAGCACAAGGTGCGGTTCCTGCGCGTCGAGCACGGAGGAATTCTCGGCATCGGCGCCACCGCCACCTTCCTCCCGGTCGAGGCGGTCAGGGACGTCGGCGACGACACGGTACGAGTCGACCTGACGCGGGAGAAGATCGAGCAGGCCCCGACGTACGACCCGGAGGTCGTCGAGGAGGCCGGCTACTACGAGGACGTGTACTGGTACTACGGCTACGCGCCGTTCTTCAGCCCGAGCGGGGTCGCTCCGCCGTACCCGGTCCCCCCGACACGACGTTGAGTTCCGGCCACCCCCGACCGGCCGATGATTCGGTGGCCGGAAACGGCCGCCGGACCATCGGAACACCGAGGTATCTGTGAGGGAACACCATGACCTACGTCCCCTGGTTCCGGCCCGACGACTTTCCATCGCTGATCCACATCCAGCCTGCCTCCGAGGATGCCCGGCTGGCCTGCCAGCTGCTGGAGAGCATGCAGCGGGATCCCCGGTTGCGTCACGAACGCATCTGCATCGAAGTGCAGAACCGTGTGGTCATCCTGGAGGGCGTGGTCACGTGCGCCGACGCGAGCACGGATGCCCACGCCAGCGCCTGGGGCATTCCGGGAGTGCACGACGTCAACAACCGGCTGCGTGTAGTGGAGGTCGATTCCGACGTGCCGCCGCGCCGCTACTGACTGTGGGGCCGCGTGTTGTGGTCGACGTAGACGCCGTGGGCGTACGGGTCGAGGGCGGCTGCGACACTACGAGCCGCTGGTCGTCCCGGAATGGCTCGGTCCAGCGGTGCCGTGCGGGGACCGGCACCCGACACCGTCGTCTGCTGCGGTGAGTTCGACCGCTACCTGCGGCGCGTGCGTCGCGTCCACCGTCGCCGGAGGCCGCCGGCCTGGTGTTCGGACTGCCGGCTTCCGAGGGTCGGCAACGGCATCCGCTGGATGTCGGCCGGATGCAGACCTGGATGCCGGATAGGAATGCCCGCGACGATGTGGGCATGACAACCGACATCGCCCTACTCACCGAGGATCTGACCAAGTTCTATGGTCAGCGTCGCGGCATCGAGGGTCTCAGCCTGGAGGTTCGTGCCGGGGAGGTGGTGGGGTTCCTCGGCCCGAACGGTGCCGGGAAGACCACCACGATCCGGCTGTTGCTGGACTTCCTGCGTCCCACTCGTGGACGCGCGACTGTGCTCGGGCTCGACCCGCGCAGGGACAAGGCCGCACTGCATCGTCAGATCGGCTATCTGCCCGGCGAGCTCGTGTTCCCCGGGCGGGACAAGGCGGAAGACCTGCTGCGCTTCTTCGCCGCGGCGCGCGGCGGCGTGGCCTGGCCGCAGGTGACCGAGTTCGCGGAGCGGCTCGAACTGGACCTCTCGCGCTCGGTACGGACGATGAGTAAGGGAAACAAGCAGAAGGTCGGGTTGGTGCAGGCGTTCATGCACCGGCCGGCGGTGCTGGTCCTCGACGAGCCGACCAGCGGGCTGGATCCACTCATGCAGCAGGAATTCCTGGCCATGGTCCGCGACGCCAGTAGCGCCGGGCAGACCGTCTTCATGTCCTCTCATGTCCTGGCCGAGGTGCAGCAGGCCGCCGACCGGGTAGCCATCGTCCGCGAGGGTCAGCTTGTCGCCGTCGAGCGGGTCGAGTCACTGGGAAAGCGGGCAGTCCGTGCCGTCGAGATTCATTTCGACGATCCGGTGGACCCGGCAGAGTTCAGCGTCCTGCCCGGAGTCAGTGACGTGGTGGTGTCCGGGCCGGTGCTGAAATGCACTGTCGACGGCCGCATCGACCCGCTGATCAAAGCAGCGGCACGACATGAGGTCGTGGACATGTTGTCGGCCGAGCCCGACCTCGAAGAGACGTTCCTGTCGTTCTACTACCACGGGGAAGGAGCCGGCGATGCTTCCCGCGCTGGTGCGTAAGACCTGGCGTGACGACCGCCTGGCGTTGATCGGTTGGGCGGGTGGGGTCGCCGCTTTCACCGCCATCTACACCTCGTTCTACAGCCAGTTCCAGGGTGCTGCCGAGCTGAAGCAGGACGCTCTGCCCAAGGGCATGCTGGACTTCCTCGGTATCGCCGACATGCTGTCGCCCGCCGGTTATCTGCAGGCGACCATCTTCAGCCTGGTCGGCCCACTGCTGGTCCTGATGTGCGCCATCACGCTGACTACCCGTACCATCGCTCGGCCGGAGGAAGACGGCGGCATGGAGCTGATGCTGGCCAACCCGGTCTCACGCGCCGCCTTCGCCTGGCAACGGGTGGCCGCCGCCGGCAGCGCGCTCACCGGGATCGCCGCCATCCCGTGGATCCTGCTGATGATCATTGTTCCGTGGATCGGCATGGACATCCCCCTGTCCAACGTCGCTGCCGCGTCCGCCGGCCTGGTCGCCCTGGCGTGGTGCTTCGCCGGCATCGCCTTCCTCGTCGGCGCCGCCACCGGAAAGAGGGCTGCCGTCCTCGCGGTCACCGGTGGCCTTGCCGTGGCCACCTACATGGCCAACGCCATCGGCGGCATGGTCGACGGGTGGCACTGGATGCGCTGGCTGTCACCGTTCCACTACTTCATCGGCACGGATCCACTGCACACCGGCTGGCACCCGGTCGAGCTTCTCGCCCTCGTGCTCCTCGGAGCCGCAGCCACGACCGCCGGAGTCATCGTGTTCGACCGCCGCGACATCGGTGTGTAAACCTGAGGCTGGTGGCCGCCGTTCACCGGCGGCCACCGCCATGCCGACAAGGAACAGCTCATGAGCGACGACACCGCGCTGGCCGCGGACTGCAAGAATCTGCTGTCCATCCCGGCCGACGCCCGGCTCCGGGCAGCGGGCGACCTGGGTGCCCGCGCAGCGGACGAAGGGCTGGAGTTGCGCGATCTTGTCGCCGGTCTGCTGGATGCCACCACCGCCCACTGGAGTGCGACCCCGGTCGAGCCGGCCGACACCGCAGTCGCCGTGCACGCACGCGCGGAGACGCTGCTGGACACCGCCCGCGTCCTCCTCACCGCCGCCCTCGACGGTTACACCCGGCAGAACCGCGCCGAACTGGATCGCCGCGACAACGAACGGGCCGTGTTCGTCAACGACCTGCTCACCGGCCGGGCCGATCCCGGTGACCTGGCCGAGCGCGCGCACCGATACGGCATCCGCCTGTCGGCCACCCACACCGTCCTGATCGCCCGTGCGGCCGGCTTGACTCCCGGCGTCACGCACCGCATCGATGCCGCGCTGGCCTCCAGGTTCGGCGAGGGCAACACCCTCACCACCCTCCGCGACGGCGACGTGGTCTGCATCAGCGCCGGCGGGCTGCGCGGCATCGCTGCCGAACTCGCCCACCTGCTCCTCACCGAACTCGGTGCGGGCAACTGGCAGATCGCCGTCGGCCGTACCCAACCTGGTGTGCACGGTCTGGCCACCTCCCTCGACGAGGCCCGCCACACCCTCGACTACGCCATCAGGCTCGGCTTCACCACGCCCGTACTCAATGCTGCCGACCTGCTGGTCTTCCCCGTGCTGCTGCGTGACCGCGACGCCATCACCGACCTGGTGACGACGGTCCTCGGGCCACTGACCACGGCGCGCGGCGGTGCCGAGCCGTACCTGGAGACCCTGACCGTGCTCTTCGACAACCAGGGCAACCACACCGCGACCGCGCGGCAGATGCACCTGTCCGTCCGCGCGATCACCTACCGTCTCGACCGCATCCGCGAGCTGACCGGCTACCACCCCGGCGAGCCGACCCAACGGTTCACGCTGCAAACAGCCGTACTCGGCGCTCGACTCCTCGCTTGGCCGCCATAGCCCACGAGCGCCAGATCAGGACGGCGTCGCCCTGGTGGGCTGCTCCTGGCGAGCCCTCCGCCAGCGGGAGAGGTCATCCGCGCTTTCGGTGGTCCCGAGCCGGAGTCACCGGTGACCGTCGGTCACCGGTGGCCACGCCGTTGGCCAACGAGCCGCAGTGTGTTGCAGATGTCGAAGACGCCCGGCACGTCGTAGGCGAGGTCCGCCGCGACCTGCCGGGCGTTCGCGTCACTCACCACGCCGGCGAGGATGACGACCCGGTTCTGCACGGAGACGGTGATCTGCTGGCGCCGCGTGGTCCAGTCGATGCTCAACCGCTGCGCGACCAGCGCCTCGAGTCTCAGGTCCTCCTGGTCCGGCTCGGGCTGGTGCGAGGTGTCGGCGAACCAGTTCTCATCGGGTAGTGGCCATGGCAGGTACACGGTCAGCTCCTTGCTGGTGACGAGGCCGGCACGTCGAGCGGGCACGGGTCTAACCGCGCTCTTCTGGTGCCGGCGCTGCGTCGTCTTCGGTTCAGGGTGAGTCGGATGGGTCGGGCCCGGCGGTGGCCACGACGAGTACGACGCCGCTGCCGGCGAGGCCGACCTGGATGACCAGGGTCAAGAGGTTGAGGGCGCCGGTCTCGACGCCCGCGAGACGGGCGACGATGGTGCCCGCCAGCGCGGCGACCACCCCGACCGACACGGTCAGCCAGATCGGGGCCTCCTGGCGTCCTGGGACGACGAGCCTGCCGAGCAGGCCCATCGCTACGCCCACGAGGAGCGCGGTGACGAGACCAGCGATGCTCATGGGCTCCCTCGGATCTCCTTCGAGTACGGGTGGGGCGAGAAGGGGGATCGGTTCCCGGAAGTCGTCGCGGCGCCGGTGGCCGTCGTTCGGACGGCTACCGGCTCCTCGCGATCCGATCCCACTGGCGTCAGATGTCGGTACGGGCGACGACGATGACTTCGCTCCGGGGCCGGGTTCGCTCAGGAACGAGTGGCCGTCGCGGCGGCTGCGGTTGGCCGCTCCAACGCCGGCGCCTTGGACAGTTGGGCGAGGGCGTCTTCGCGGCTGTCGAAGATGGGGAAGGCTCCGTCCAGGCGCATGGTGTGCAGGACGGTGCGGATGAACCGCGACGGCGCGGCCAGGCAGAGTGTCGCCCCACGATCTCGGGCGTCGCGGTGGGCACGGACGAGGTGACCGAGGCCGGTGGAGTCGATGAGGTGTACTCGGCTCAGATCAACCACGACGTGCCCGCCCATGTCGGCTGCGTGGCGCAGCGCGGTGCGCAGGGTGTCCCCGCTGTCCAGATCGACGTCACCGGCGGCGGCGACAACGGTCACGTCGTCGAGATGGTCGATGCCGAGGATGCCACCAGGACCGTGTTCGCCGCACGCCGCCTGGCCCCCGTCAGAGAGCGGAAGCAGGCTGCAGTGCGGGCAGCGGTGCGGGCCGGTGGCGAACGGAGAACCGCTCCAGCCCTGCTCGGACACCAGGGTCCAGACGACCTCCGCGTCGGGGAGCACACACGCGGTGGCCTTGACGGTGTCGCCACAGGTGTCGCAGATGAGGGTCATCAGGTGGTCGTCTGGGACAACGGTCATTCTGCTGGTCCTTCCTGGGGTCCGTGTCTCTCGGTGCGATGTGACACGGCATTCGTGCAGTGCCGAGGCGGAGCTGGCTCCCGAGCCTGGTGTTTCCGTGCTGCGTGGCGGTCGAGCCCGGTGGCGGGGCAGGTGAGAACGCTGGCGTTCGTCAGTGCGGGGCTCTTACCGAGGCGCGGCCATGAGCGACCAACGCCGGCGGTGTGGAGGCGGGTTCCGGTCCCGTCGGCGTGCCGGGCGGCGACGACGAGGCAGATTCGACGACCGGCAGAATCTGGTCCAGACGGGCGGTGTGCAGGATGCGTCGGATGCGCGGGTTCGGGTTGCGGACGCTGAGGACCCCGTCGGCGCGGGCCAGCCGCCGGTGCACATCGAGCAGCAGACCGATCGCGGCGGCATCGATGTGCCGGCATCCGGACAGGTCGACCACCACCTGTGCGGGATGCAGGGCCAACAGTCGGTCGAACACTGCTCCGGTTGCCGACAGGCAGGCCAGGTCGAACTCGGTGATGCACACCTCGACCAGCGGCAGCGTGCACGGCGTGGTTGCCAGCGGTCCTGTCACGGGCGCACCCCTCTCCTTACGGCGCGGTCGTCTAGGACCCTGCCGTGCCGGCTTGGCGGTCACCATGCGGATCTATGACAGTTCCGTGACAAATCAGCCAAGCGGTTGCCACGGTTGGCCACCGAGCTGGTCGTCTGGGGATGATGCCGGGTATGACGGCCGTACTGGTGATCGAGGACGACGACCGAATCCGTCTGGCGTTGTTGCTCGCACTCGAGGACGAAGGCTACGACGCTCTCGGGGCGGCCACGGCCGAGGAGGGCCTGCGGGTGCAGCGCCGGGACCCGGCCGACTACGTGCTGGTCGACCTGATGCTGCCCGGCCTCGACGGTTTCGAGTGCATTCGGCAGCTGCGCCGTGACGACGACGTCCCGATCGTGGTGGTCAGCGCCCGCGACGACACGCAGGACATCGTCGCCGCCCTCGAAGCCGGTGCCGACGACTACGTCGTCAAGCCGGTGGCGATCAAGGAACTGACCGCGCGGCTGCGCGCCCTGCGCCGTCGCGCCCGCACCGGCGGCGCAGGGCACGCGCCGGAGCCCGTGCCGGTGCTCGTGATCGGTGATCTGGAGATCAGCCCGGACGGGGGAGAGGTGCGCCGAGCCGGGCAACCCGTACCGGTCACCCGCACCGAATTCCGGCTTCTGTGCGAGCTGGCCGAGCACACCGGCCGGGTGCTGTCCCGCCAGCAACTGCTCGAACGGGTCTGGGGGTACGACAGCGGCGACGAACGGCTGGTAGACGTGCATGTGGGCCGGCTGCGGCAGAAGATCGAGTCGGATCCGGCGAACCCCCGGCATCTGGTCACCCTGCGGGGTCTGGGCTACAAGCTGCAACGATGAGACGCCTCGGACTGCGTACCCGGGTGACCGCCGCGTTCGCCGTCGGCGCGCTCCTGCTCTCGGCGTCGATGGCCCTGGTCTCCTACGAGTTGACCCGCCGGTCCCTGCTCGACGAGCGGGAACGCACCGCCCTGCGCGCGGCCTACTTCGACGCTACCGTCGTCCGTGCCGGGCTCGACACCGACACCCCCGACGTGGTGGAGGTGCTTCGGTCGCTGGACACGGGTGGGAGTCGGCGGCCGGTGCTGCACCTGGACGGCGAGTGGTACGCGCGGGCTGCCGACCCCGGCACCACCGCCGCCATTCCCGTCGAGCTGCGTCAGGTCGTCGCGGACGGCGAGCCCGCGGTACAGCGGGTACGCGTCGACGGCCAGTCCGTCCTGGTGGTCGGGGTTCCCCTGTCCTCGTCCGCGACGTACTTCGAGGTCAACTCGCTCCGGGAGCTGGAACAGACGTTCCAGGTCCTGGCGCTCGCCCTGACCACTGTCGCGATCATGGTCGCGGGATCCGGCGCGGCCCTCGGCTGGTACGCCACCCGGCACGGGCTGCGGCCGCTGACGGCCGTGGCCGACGCGGCCGAGAAGATCGCCGCGGGTGACTTCACCGCCCGCCTCGACACGGCCAGCGACCCCGACCTGACCCGGTTGTCCTCGTCGTTCAACCAGATGGTCGACCGGCTCGCGCAGCGCATCGAGCGGGACCGCCGCTTCGCCGCCGACGTCAGCCACGAGCTGCGTTCCCCGTTGCAGACTCTCGCCGCGGCGGCCAGCGTCCTGGCCCGCCGTCGGGAACACCAGGACGAACGAACCGCGATCGCCGCCGGGCTCGTCGCCGACGAGATCGACCGTTTTCAGCGGCTCGTCAACGACCTGATCGACCTGGCCCGCAGTGACCAGCCCGCCCACCGGGCCCCCGTGGACGTCGTCGCGCTGGCCCGCGATGCCTGCCGCGCCCTCGGCCTGCCCACGGCGCTCGTCCACCTGGCACCCGACGTGCCGGCGACGTGGCTGGTCGAGCGGCGTCGTGTCGCACAGATCCTGGCGAACCTGCTCGACAACGCGGTGACCTACGGCGGCGGTCCGGCAGGCGTCCAGTTGGGCCGCGACGGTAGTGCCGGCACCATCGAAGTCGAGGACGACGGACCCGGTGTGCCCGTCGAGGACCGCGACGTGATCTTCGACCGTTTCGTCCGCGGACGAGCGGCGCACACCCGCGGCACGGGCGACGGCACCGGGCTCGGACTCGCGCTGGTCGCACAGCACGCCACAGCACACGCCGGACACGTCACCGTCGGTGACCGGCCCGGCGGAGGCGCCTGCTTCCTCGTCACCCTGCCGGAGAGCCTGCCATGAACCATCGTCATCTCGTCGTTCTGGCGACTGCCGCGCTGCTGACCGGCTGCAGCATTCCCACCGATGATGCCCCCAGGGTGGTACAGGTGCCGCTAGGACCATTCCAAAGCTCTGCGCCCGCCGACACCAGCGCACCAGTCGGCCCTGCCGCCGAGACGCTCTGCTTTGTCCGCGACAACCGCATCATCTCGTTCGTCCGGCGCGTCGACCGGCCACCGACGATCGAGGACCAACTTCGGCATCTGCTGGCCGGACCCACCGCAGCCGAACGCGACACCGACCTGACCAGCGCGCTGCCGGGAGCGGTCAACGCCGCCGGTGTCACCGCGACCGGTACCCAGGCCCGCGTCGTGGTCGACAAACCCGGCGATGACGCCGGCCGCAGCGACGAGGTCCTTGCTTTCGCGCAGATCGTTTGCACCCTCACCAGCCGCGACGAGGTCACCACCGTCACGTTTTCCCGTGATGGCCGGCCCCTCAGGGTGCCTCGTGCGGACGGTTCACTGTCCGACCAGCCCCTCACTCGCGCCGATTTCGCACCACTGATCACCCCTCGTTGATCTTCGTCTCCACCGCGGCCGGACCCGCGTTCGCCTCGGGGCCCGACCCACAGCATCCGGCCGGTCGATGGTCGACCGGCGGTTTCACGGTCCATCGGTGGTTCGGCGACCGAGGGCGGCGAGCGCGGCCGGCCGATGGGTCACCGCTGACGGCCGATGCTGTCGATCCTGCTGCGCAGCGCCCCGACGATCGCCGCATGGACCGGGTGCATCGCCTCCTGCTCGTCCACCGACAAAAGGTTCCCGGCCGCCGCCCGGCGCAGTGCCGCGGCGAGTGGTACCCCGTCCGGCTTCGTCGCCAATTCGGCCAGGAGCGGTTCGCAGGCCGTTCGCTCCCGCAGCCCGCCGGTGTGAGCGGCCGCCACCGCGGCGATCGCCGTCTCGTGATCCGCGACCACCTGGTCCAGGCCGAACAACTCGGCCACCGGGATTCGGTAGGCGGCTTGCACCGCGTCGGCGACCGCCACCTCCGCCCGGGGCGGGGTGCCGATCACCTGGGTGACAAGTTCCCTGAACCGTACGCCGGGCACCTCCTCCACGACGGCGACGATGCTGTCCAGGGTGGGAATGGCCCGGGTACCGTCCGGCTGGTACAGGTGGGCCGCCAGGTTCCGGACTGTCAGGTCGGCGGAGGCGTGTTGACCGTCCAGGGTGCAGACGACCGCCGAAGCGAGCAGGTGCGACGCCTTGGCGATCGGCGTTCTGGCCGGCCCGTCACCGATCGCGAAGTAGTAGTGCTCCAGCGCGATCAGTGGAAGGCTGACGTCCTGGCTGTCCATCCCGTCGTACGCGTCGGCCAGCGCCTGCCGACGCCACGGCGCCTCTGGTGCCAGCGATCTCGCGGCCCGATCCAGCGCCACGCTGAACTCCGCCCGAGTCTCCCGGTCCAGGTTGTCCGAGAGCACCGCTCGCACCTCGTCGTACATTTCTCCGATCTCGGCGATGCGTCGAAGTGGACTCAGCAGCGTGACCCGGTCCAGCTTGTGCAGGGCGAGCTCGACGCGACCCGCGCCGCGCGAGCGCATGTTCGCCGCGAGATCGTCGTGGAATTCGAGGGCCAACTCCCAGTCGCGCAGGGCAACCGCGGCCAGCAGTCCAAGGGTCAGCAGTTGGTCTCGTACCGTGGACGGGTTCACCGGGTCGGTGCGGCTGGGCAGGCCCGGCTCGCCCCGCAACTCGTTGCGCAGCGGTGCCAGCTCCGCGAGGACCTCCCCCCAGCGGCGCAGGTCGTTGAGGAGTTGCAGCCGCCGCCCGAGATCGAATCGCTGGCTCCACAGCCCGAACCCCGCTCGCCGCCGATGCGCGATGGCCTGATCCGCGTACGGCAGCGCCGTGCTGAACTGCTTGCGGACGCGCAGCATGCCGCTGAGCTCCGCCGCCCGCAGTCCCGCCCGAACCTGATCGCCAGCGTCCACCGCGGCGCGGTAGTCCGCCTCGGTGAGGGCAAACCGATCGTCCTGCGGGCGGCTTCGCACTGTCTCCCGCCATCGAATCGTCTCCAGCACTCGGCGGATGACGGCGGCGTCGGCGGGATGCAGCTCGGCGATCAGGGCGGCATCGTCGCGCTCGCCGCCAACCACCCGACGGATCGCCGCGGCTGTCCCACCTGCGTCGGTTCCCGGCCTCATCGGCTGCAGGATCGCGGTGAGCTGCCGATTCGCCTGCACGTCACCCTCCGCCGCCATGGCGATCATCGACATCAGACTCTCCCAGCGCAGCAGATTCCCGGTGAGGTCGAAGCCCTGCTCTCCGGCGGCACGCCGGACGTCCTGGAGAAGTCCATGGAACTGTTCCTCGGCGCGGCTGCGACACTGCTCCGACGCCTCGGCCCCCCGAAAGATGCGGTCCTGTTCCGCCGGATCGGCGGCGAGCAGCGCGTGGACCACCCCGAGAAAGCGCACGCCGTCGACGCGCTCCACCCGGGCCGCCAGCGCCGCGAGGTCCGCCGGCAGCCAGCCCTGCCCGTAGGTGTGCAGATCGGCGGCGACCGGGTGCAGGAACGCGGTCAGCAGGGCCGAACCGGTGACCCGGGTCAGCAGCGCGGCGGCCAGGTGGTGGCCGAGCTGTCCGGCCGGATCGGTGCCGAGCTTCCCGAGATGGTTGCCGAGCATCTGGTGTCCAGCGGCCAGGTCAGCGGCGAGCGGATGCCGGTAGCCCAGCCGCAGCGCGGTCTGTTCCAGGGCCGCCGCCTCGGTCAGGTTGCCCTGCTTCGCGGCGAGCAGGGCCCGGGCGCCGATCGCCCGGGACAGGCTCAACTCGGCGCCGTGCTGGTCGAAGACCCGCTGGCAGTACGTCAGCACCTTCCGCGCCTCGTCGAAGCGGCCAAGCTGAATCAGTGCGTGGGCGTCGTTGAACCAGAAGAACGCGACCTCCGCCTCGGCCGCGCCCCGCCGCTGGACGCTGTCCAGCAGAACCTGGTTGTGGTCGAGCGCGACCTGCCACAGTTGCAGGGTCAGAGCGGCACTCACCGCGAGGCTGAGGGCCGTCTGCCGAACGCGCCACGCCAGGTCGCTCTCCGGCGGCCCGTCGGGGGTGGTCGGCTTCGTCGACAGGGTACGCAGTTCGTCGAGGAGTTTGGTCACCTCGGTCAGTGCATGCCCGGCCTGGCCGCTCTCGTGCATCACCTGCAGCCGCGTCACCCGGGCTCCGGCTCGTCTCCACGGACCGGCGCGCTGAACCAACTGCTCATGTCGCTCGGCCAGCTCCAACGCCTCGGCGAGCCGTCCCTGTTGGTGCAACTGGTTGGCCAAGGCGCCGGCGGCGACTGCGGCGACCTCCTCGTCAGCTGCGGACAACGCCTGCCGCAGCAGCCGTTCCGCCTCGACCGGGTCCAGGGGTTGCAGCGCCATCGCGACGACCAGGTCCCGTCCGGGTGTGGCAGGGTCCAGAGCGGCGGCGTAGGACAGGGCGGTCCGCGCGGTCCGTGGACTCGTGTCGCGGACCAGCGCCGCGCCGAGGCATCCGGCCGCGCGGGCGAAGCTCGACTGCCGGAGCAGGTACGGCACCGCCGCGAGAAACGCGCCGACCACCACCGAGGTGCTTTCCCGGTCGCCGCGGTCTTCCTGCGCCCGGGCGACCTGCTGCCAGGCGTCGGCAAGAACGAGGTCCACCGCGCTGGTGACGTGCGTCGGCGTGTCGGCCCGTACCGTCGCAGCGACGGTCGGGTGCAGCTCGTACCGGATCACGTCGGTGCCCGGTGCCATGTCGGCACCTTTCGGCACCGACGTGCCCGCGAGGGTCCGCCGCTGCGTCAACGCGGCAGCCACGAGCACCGACAGAAGCGCATCGCTTGGTGGGGCCGTCCCCGGCCGACCCACCGCCGCCCAGAGGTCGGCCCAGACCACGCGGAGGGTGCCGGGGAAACGGTGTGCCGGCTCGACCGCCGCGAGCATCTGCAGCACCAGCAGTGCAGCCGGGTCGAGCCGCCGTGTCGTTTCCCGGGTCCAGCTCGTCAGCGTCTCGCCGAGCCACTGCTCGTCGGTGGCCGACCGGCCGGTCACCTGGAGCAGGCGGGCCAGCTCCGCCGGCTCGACCGCCGCGGCGTCGGCCAGTTCCAGCAGTTTCGGATGACCGTGCGCGGCGGCCAACACGGCTGTCACCAGCGCCCGGTCCAGCCGGTACGTCGATTCGTCCGCCGGCACCGAGCCGGCTGGACCGGGTGAGCTGGCAGGATCATCGATGTGTAGCAGCCGCCGAAGGTTGGGCAGTTGCCGGACCAGGGCCCCCGCCTCGGTGTCGGACAACGGTTCGACGCTTATCTGGCGTACCCCGGCACCGGCGGGCGCGGTCGGCGGGATCCGGCTGGTAACCAGCAGCCGGGTCGGTCCCGAGCGGGCAGCGAGCACGGTGAGTAGGTCCGACCACCGTCGATCGCGCCACCGTCCGTCCGCCGTCAAGAGTGAATCGGCATTGTCCAGCACGAGCAGGGTCCGGTGCCGGTCGCACCGGTCGAGCAGTTCGGCGGCCACCGTCGCCCACCCCCGCCGATCGTCGGCCGCGACGAGCGGGGAGCCCACGGCGTCACCGACACCACTGTCGATGGCGTCGAGGAAGGCGCCGGCCGTGTCCTGCTGGTCGACGTCCCGCTCGGGAGCGGACCAGAACACCACCCGGTCGAACTCGGCCCGATGCCGGTGCGTTAGTTCCACCGCGCAGGCCGTCTTGCCCACTGCCGCCATCCCGGTCAGGACGATGACCGGGGTGCCGCTGTCCGCTCCCAGCGCGGCCCCCGCGACAGTCATCACCTGCTCCCGGCCGACGAACCGGTCCGGCGCCGCAGGCGTGGAGCCAGCCGACGGTGGCCTCGGCGGTGAGGTGGACCCCGTCAGCGGGTCGGCGGCGACCGGCTGAGCACTCGCCGGGGCGGTCAGCGGGTCCGCTCCCACCACTGTGACGTCATCCCGACCGATCAGCACCGGCGCCGCCAGCGACAGCGCCGGTCGGGCCGCCGACACACCCGCCGCGGCGACCTTCCGGACCGCCTGCGCCGCCGCCGCGCCAACATCCAAGCCGCGGTCGATCAGACCGGTGTAGAAGGCGATGGCCACGTCGCCGGCGACGTCGTCGGTCACCGGGTAGCGCATGGCCAGGACCGTGCAATCCAGCTCACGTGCCAGCCGCACCCCCAGACTGGCCGGCGCGGCGGCGGGATCCGTTACCTGAGTTCCGGGCTCGTCGAGGTCCACCCAACGTGGTGGCGCAGCCGCCGACTCGCACGCCGAGACGAAGACCAGCCGTAGCCGGTCCCGACCCGGACGGAGCAGCTCCACCAGGGACGGTGCGTCGATCTCGTCCGGCGCACCGTCCGGACCCTCCAGCAGCAACCTGCTCTGCCGGCCATGACCGGACAGGTGCAGCACGTCGGGGCCACCGTCGCGTGCCATCCGGGCGGCCAGCACCTCGCGGGTCACACCCCACTGGACGATCTCCACCTCGACCGGGCGGTCCAGCTGGCGGATCAGCTGAGTCAGTTGCTGCCGCTCCGAGCGCAACCGCAACGCGGTCGTCCCGGTCGGCAGGCTGAATACCGCCAGTAGCCGTACACCGGTAGCCGATGGCATCTTCGTGCAGGCGCTGTCGGCGGTGACCGCGAACGACACCTGCACCCTTTCGTTCCGGGCCAGTGGGACGCCGTCCAGGTGGGCCAGTTCCAAGGGGAGCGCGGTCAGGAACGTCGCCTCAGCCACCCGAATCCGCAGGCGCACCGGGGTCTGTCCGTCGAGCTCCGCCATGACCGCCGGGCCGAGAACCTCCAGTGCGATGAACTCGCCGAGCCGCGCCACAACCTCGGCCGCACTCGCCACCCGCCGGTCCGGCTCCGCGCGCCAGCCCAGGTAGGCGTGCAGGTCGGTGAAGGCAGCAACCTCCCAGCGCCGCCGGTCGAGCGTGACGACGTGTTCGGCGAGTTGCCGACCGGTGCCCGGATCGACCAGCGCCCATCGCCAGTGCAGCGGATCGATCACGTCGACAGCGCACAGGTCCAACCGTCGTACCGACCTCTGCTGGGCGGTGTCAACCATGGCACTCTCCCCATCGCTGAAAGGGTGGTTGTCGAGTGAACGGTGCGCCTCCACACTGGCACGGTGACCGAAGAGGAACCCAGCCGCGACTGGCCACCACAACAGCCCGATCGGTGTCCCATCTGTCAGGTCCCGCCCGAGGCCAGACACCTCGACAGCTGCCGGTTCACCGGTATCTGGCAGGAGAGAACCGACCGGCGTAGGTAGCGCGGCGGCACCCGGACGACCTGCCCGTGACTCCGCGCCGCGAGCGACGGTGATCCAGGGGATATCGCCGGTGGGGTCAGCCAGCCGACCGTGGTGTCGGATCTCCGTCAGCGGCCTGACCGCCGCCGGGTGGATCCGCCGGCCCGGGATGCGGATGCTCGGTGAGGTCCGGATCCGGCGGAGAGACCGGGGGATCCGGCGGGGCGACCCAGCGGACCAACCGGTTGAGCCAGCGCAGCGGGCGGCGGCGATCCGGGTCTGCAGCCCACCACCGTGCCCACCAATCAGGGCGACGCCAGGCGATCAGGATCGCCATGGTCTCCGCCACGCATCCCCACACGAGCACGGCGATCGCGGCCCACCGTGTCGCGGTCAGCTTCTGCGGATCGGCCGGCACCAGGAGAACTGCCGCGCCGATCAGCAAGAACAGGACGCCCAGGTTGTAGTGGCGGCGGGCACGGCCGATCCAGAACCGCCACGCGGCCTGG
Organism: Micromonospora sp. WMMD961; assembly: GCF_029626145.1. Taxonomy (NCBI): domain Bacteria; kingdom Bacillati; phylum Actinomycetota; class Actinomycetes; order Micromonosporales; family Micromonosporaceae; genus Micromonospora; species Micromonospora sp. WMMD961. The sequence continues at coordinate 4,770,965 of NZ_JARUBJ010000002.1, read as the reverse complement.
TGACGTCGTAACTCCCACTGGACGACGCGACGCCGCTGCATGTCCGCGGCGTCCGGATACCAAGCGAGAGCTTCGCTCGGTGTCACCGAATAGCCACGAGCGCGGGCATGCGACTGAACCGCCCGCAGCAGCAGGATGATCGCCGCGCCGAACAGCAGCAGAGACAGGCTCGGCCATCTCAGGACGGTCTCGATCTGTAGTACCAGGCCGAGCAGCGTGACCGCCGCCGCCGCCAGCAGGGGTGCCGCTATCCCACCCAACCCGTCAGCAGCCTGGTAGGCACCGTAGGGATTCGGGGGAGTCGCACCATAGCTGGCGAATTCCGTAGGTGGTCCATCGGGCTCTGTCGCCATCGGGCCATCGTGCCAGCCAACCGCCACAGGCGGATACGAGCGCTGCTGGGCATCGACTGGCATCGGACGGAACGGCTAGGCTGCGTCCAGGTCTCCATCGACGCAAGGGGATGTCGTGTCGCGCCGTACCGGTAAGCCCTCCTATCAGCTGTCGGCTCCTGACACGAGCCGCCGCCGGATGGCACGTGTCGCCGTCGTCGCCGCGACGATTGGGCTCGCGGCTGTTCTGGTGGCAGGAGCCGCCGGTTACACGGCCAGTCGACCGGACGGCGTCGAGGCGGCTGTCGCGGAGATACGCGAGGCCGAGGCGAAGCGCGACAGTCAGCAGATAGTCGAGCTGACGGCAACGGCCCGCCGCCTTCGTGAGGAGATCTCTCCGATTCTCACCGCCCTGCGCGCCGACACGCCGACCGGCGAGCAACCCGGCCCCGAACAGGCCCGCCAGTGGCGACAGACCATGCTGCGGGCGGCGGAGCCGTTCGCCAATCCTCCGTCGGGCACCACCGCCACCAACGTGGCGCGCGGCGGGCTGCGTGGCGCGGTGGAGCAGGCGTCCCTGGCCGTCGAGTCGTATCTCCTCGCCGTCACCGGGCCGTCCACTCAACGGGCCGATCTGACGGCACTGGCGAAGCGGCAGGCGGTCCAAGCGGTGGCTGCCTGGTCCGTCGCCGCCACGCAGCTCGATCAGGTCAACATTGATGCCGGCCAAGGCCATCAGCATGTCTACCTGGATACCGGCCCCGGCGGCGGCGCCTTCACTCCTGACGGCGCGGCCGAAGGCTCTGGCCGGTGACCGATCGCCGGTAGGGACCAAGACCGGTTTTCGCGTTTTCGTCTGCTCTCCTCGCCGGAGCGCCAGCCTCCGCGGCGCTCCGGCGGCCCACTCGCCTGGACCGTGCCCGACGGTGCGGAGGACTACTCGTACGGGTCCTTGGGCGCGGTCACCTGTCGCCAGGATTCGACGTCGATATAGGGGATCTCTTCGTCGTTGATGGGGTCGCGGGTGACGCGGTCGGTGTAGCGGCCGGTGACCTGGATCCAGGTGTCGTTGGCCAGACCGGTGGGCGCGTCGCCGGCCATGCCGAGTTTGACGGGTCGGCCGTCGGCAGCGCAGCAGGACAGGATCATGCGGGCCAGGATCGGTTGCCCGTCGGGTCCCGGGGTGATGAAGCCGGTGAGTTGAACCCGGCGGTTGCCGATGGACTCACCCTTGTCGAACAGGGCGCGGGCGGCGTAGTCGAAGACGGTGGTCGTCGCCGGATCGCCTGCGGGCAGGGGAGGGTACTCGTAGTCGTAGTCCTGTTGAGCGGTGAGTGCGGTGCCTGATTGGCCGGCGGCGTACGAGCCGAGGGCGGGTGGAGCGAGGAGTAGCAACCCAAGAGCGGGGAGGAGGAGCAGCCAGGCGACTCGTGGTTCGTGGTGAGCGTGTTCCTCATCAAGGCCTGCCGCCGTCGACCCGCTCGTGCTCTGCTCGGCATTCTGCCGCCGATTCCCGTTCGCAGAATCCTCGGGGTCGTTGCGGTCCTCGGACGTGTCGGCGTAGGGGCGTAGTTCGTACCAGAGCGTCATCACCGCGGCGGCGATCAGCAGCAGGCTGGCGGCGATGAGGAACGGTCGCAGCTCTGCCTTGACATAGCGCAGGTAGAGATCGGTGACGGTCGCGCGCAGCACCGCGCCGGCAAAGAAGATCATGACGCAGGCTTGGGCCATCCGGTTCACAGCAGCACCATCCCGGTGACGACGGCGACCGCGACGGCGACCGTGAAGGTGGCTGGCGCGAATCGGGCAGCGAAGCGACGGCCGAAGATGCCGGCCTGCATGGAGATGAGTTTCAGATCGACCATCGGACCGACCACCAGGAAGGCCAGCCGGGCGGTGAGGGAGAACTGCGACAGTGAGGCGGCGACGAACGCGTCCGCCTCGGAGCAGATCGACAGCAGCACCGCCAGCGCGGCCAGGACCAGCACGGACAGCACCGGCTGCTCGGCGAGGGTCTGCAGCCACTGTTCCGGGACGACCACGTTGATGGTGGCCGCGGCCATCGCACCGATGACGAGGAACCCGCCGGCGTGGGCCACATCGTGCCGTACGGCGGACCAGAACGCTTCCCCGCGTCGGAGCCCGTCCAGGTCGGGTCGACGCGGGAGTCGGATCCAGTCGGCGCGGCCCAGGCGCAGCCAGAGCCAGCCCATGATCATGGCGACGATGAGGCTGGCGACCGCGCGGGCGAGGACCATCTCGGGGTTGTTGGGGAAGGCCACGGCCGTGGCGACGAGGACGATTGGGTTGATCGCCGGCGCGGCGAGAAGGAATGCCAGTGCCGCCGCTGGTGTGACGCCACGGCGGATCAGGGAGCCCGCGATCGGCACGGCACCGCACTCGCAGCCGGGGAGGACCACCCCCGCGGCGCTGGCGACCGGCACGGCGAGGGCGGGGTGCTTGGGCAGGGCCCGAGACCAGAACGAGCGGGGTACGAAGACCGCGATCACCGCGGAGAGCAGCACCCCGAAGACGAGGAAGGGTACGGCCTGCACCATTACCGAGACGAATACCGTCGTCCAGGTTGCCAGCGACGGCGCGGACAGCAGTCTCGCCAGGGGGTCGCGCAGGAAGATGAGCAGCAACAGCACCGCGGCGAGGATCTCGACCGAACCGATCCGGCCGGCAAAGGGCAGCGGGGGCCGGGAAGCGTGGTGGTGTTGAGCAGTGTCGATGCTCGGTGGTGCGTCGTGTACGTCGCCAGGCGCGTCGGGGGCTGTGCTTGTGCTCGACGAGGTGGTGGAATCGGATGCGGCCACGCCGCCCCCTTCTCTGCTCTGGGTTTGTGGAGGTGGCGTCAACCCGGTGTCCTACCCGTACTGCTGTTGACGAAGAGCAAGGTGGGTGCCCCGACCTTTGGCTCGCTCGCAGCCACGTACACCGATGGGAGTTTATCGAGCACGGTGTGTGTGCGTCACGAAATCGCACAGGCGGATCGTCTGTGTCTGATGCTCTCGAGTAGCGCGATCGCCGCCTGCCTGGATCTCGCCATCGATCCCGGACCCGGAAGGTGGGCCGTCGTGGGGGGCGAGGATCAGGGTGACTGTCGGCACGTGCGTGGCCTCGGCCTGCGCGAGCAGTTCGGCCTCGTGTGAGCCCCACGCCTCGACGGGGGTGGCCGCAGGAGTGTCGGAGGTGGAGGAAGGGCGCTCGCGGAAGCCGCCCGCCCCGGTGAGGACTCGGGTGTCGGTCGCCAGGACCGACGCGGAGAGCGCGGCCAAGGTGCGCCTGCTCAGGTTGCCCGGTCCACGCACGTTTTCTCCTCCAGAGCAGGGCCCTGAGATGACAGGGCACCCGTGAGCGAATCCTTCGTGGTGTTGCTGGTCGTTGTCGATGGATGGCAGGGCGTTGTAATCTGTCCGTGACATCCCGGCCGGTTCCTGGTCAAACCTGCCGTCGTCGCTGTCCGTGCGGTCAGGGCGCTGTTCGCTGGCCGTCGTCGGCCGCCCGGCGACTGCCTGTCGCTCTTGTTGCCCTACCGGGTTTTCGTTATCGGGCACCCAGGCGCTCAGCGCTTCTCGCTACGGGCCGACCTGCACTGTCCTGTCAAGGGGAGTTGGCAGGTCAGGAGAGGGTGCGGCGGCGGCAATGCCCGACGACGCATAATGGTCCGACCGGCAGCGAGACGAAATGCCGGAAGCGGCAGGCCGGCGGCGGCCGAGATCACGGGAGGATGGCGGCCACGGTGAACCAGGCGATGCCGAATGTGACCCGGAACACTCGACAGCGGGCAGAGGTGTTGGCGCTGTTGCGCGAGGTGGAGGGCTTCCACTCGGCGCAGCAACTGCACCAGATGCTGCTGGTGCGTAAGGCGGGCGTTGGCCTGACCACCGTCTATCGGACGCTGCAGCTGCTGGTGGATGCCGGTGAGATCGACTCGACCCGGCTGCCGGGCGGCGAACAACTTTTTCGCCGGTGCAGCCAGAGCAAACACCACCACCACCTGGTCTGTCGGGACTGCGGACGCACGGTCGAGGTGGCCGGGCCGGCGGTGGAGCGGTGGGCCGACCAGGTTGCCGCCCAGCACGGGTTCGTCGATGTCGGCCACACCTTGGAGATCTTCGGCACGTGTGCCGAGTGCGTGCGCTGACCGATCGACGGATCGTTTCCTGAGGTCGGGTCGGGAAGTCCGGAAGGATCCGGGCTTTTGGTACGGCGGGTCCGGCCGGCGTGGTGTCCTGTCCCGGCACCGCGTCGGCCAGCAATCGCCTGACCGGCGAGAGTCGTTGCGGAAGCGGGCCTGGGTGTGCTCCGCACCCCGCCGATTGGCCTTTCACGTCGGGTCCGACCTCGCCGCCGCCGCTGGTCAGCCTGCCGGGGTCGCCGCGGCCGGGGTGTCCAGTCAACAGGTCATGCGGGTGAGCCCAGAGGCACCCGAGCGTCTAACCGAAAACGGGAACCATTAGCATTTAGCTGAACCCCCCGTTGAGGAGATCCTTCATGGCCGTGCCCAAGCGCAAGATGTCCCGATCCAACACCCGCCACCGTCGGGCGCAGTGGAAGGCGAGTGTGCCGAAGTTGGCGCCCTGCCCGTGTCCGCGTAAGGAGATGGTGGTGCCGCATCGCGCCTGTGCGCACTGCGGCCTGTACAAGGGGCGTCAGGTGGTGGATCAGCCGTGACGGGCCCGTTGCCGGTGACGGTGCTGTCCGGGTTCCTGGGCGCGGGCAAGACGAGCCTGCTCAATCATGTGCTGGCCAACCGCGATGGGTTGCGCGTGGCGGTGATCGTCAATGACATGAGCGAGGTCAATATTGACGCCGCGTTGGTGCGTGACGGCGGGGCGTTGTCGCGGACGGAGGAGCGGCTGGTCGAGCTGACAAACGGCTGTATCTGCTGCACGTTGCGCGATGACCTGCTCGACGAGGTGGCCCGGTTGGCTCGGCTGGGTCGCTTCGATTATCTGCTGATCGAGTCCAGTGGCATCTCCGAGCCGATGCCGGTGGCCGCGACCTTCGCCTTCGGCGTGGAGGACGGGCAGGTCCTCGGTGACCTGGCCCGGTTGGACACCACGGTGACGGTCGTCGACGCCGCGGGCCTGCTGGCCCGCATCGAGGCGGGGGAGACCCTCGAGGCGCGTGGGTTGGCCGCCTACGAGGGAGACGACCGGAACATCTCCGACCTGCTGGTCGACCAGATCGAGTTCTCTGACGTGCTGGTGGTCAACAAGACCGACCTGGTCGCGTCGGAGGATCTGGCGGTGGTGGAGGCGCTGCTGACCCGCCTGAATCCGGCCGCCCGACAGGTCCGGGCTGTGCACGGCCGGGTAGCCCCGGCGGAGATCCTGCACACGGGCCGCTTCGACCTGGAGCGCGCGGAGACGGCGCCCGGTTGGGTCGCCGAGCTCAATGGCGGGCACGTGCCGGAGACCGAGGAGTACGGAATCTCGAGCATCGTTTTCCGCGACCACCGGCCTCTGCACCCGCAGCGACTGTGGGATCTGCTGGCCGGCGGGCTGGATGTGTTCGGTGTGGTGCGGTCGAAGGGCTTCCTGTGGCTGGCCAGCCGCCCGGACGTGCAGGCACTGTGGTCGCAGGCCGGTCCTGTGGGCCGGTGCGATCCGGTCGGCGTGCCGGTGGTGGTGTCCGGGGAGTGGCCCGAGGATCCCGACGAGCGGATCGAGCTGGAGTCTCGCTGGCATCCGGTCTTCGGGGATCGGCAGCAGGAACTCGTCCTCATCGGTATCCACCTGGACGGTCAGGGACTGCGGGCCGCCCTGGGCGCCTGCCTGCTCACCGACGCCGAGGTCGCCGCCGGCGAGGATGCCTGGCGGTCGCTGCCCGACCCGTTCCCCGAGTGGGACCTGAGCGACCTGCACGAACACGACCGTGTCGACCCGGTTCAGGTCTGACCATGGCAGTCGCTTCGACCCCGGATGAGGTCATCCGGTAGCGGCGCGATCCAGAGCCAGGATGCCGACCGGACGGGCGTGTCCTTCGTCGGTCCGTTCGGCGTTCAACTGGTGCGCCGCGTCGGCATCCGGCCCGGCGAAGCCCAGCGGCCCGCCTTGCCCGGACAGCTTCGACGCGTCCTCGCCGGGCTGGTCGTCTTCCTGCTGCCCGATCCCGAGCAGGTACTTCGAGGCCGGCACCGTGGCCATGACGGCACCCGGCCGAGCCTTCACCCAGCCCTATCGGCGACGAACGAAAACGACTATCATTTCCATTAAGCGTTGGTCCACTCGGGACCTTCGCGGGGAGAGGAGTCTCTTCGTGCGTAGCACCATCCGTCATCTGCTGGCGTCGGGTGTCCTGGGCGTGGCTCTGGTCGCCACGGCCCTGCCCGCCCATGCCGCCACCTCGCCTGCCGTGGTGTTCGACAGCGGTCATCTCGACCTCGTCGACGTGGCCTACGAGGCCGGCGCGCTGGAGGTCGGCGTCCATGACGAGGACAACGACATCGAGTACGGCGCCGACGAGGTCAAGCTGATCGTGAAGCGCCAAGCCAAGGTCACCGTCCCTGCCGACCCCGCTTTCGCCTTCCTCGGCACCCCGGGCGTGTCCAAGGTGTGGATCCTGCCGCAGATCCAGAACTCCAACCTGATCTGGCCGGGCATCGCCGCCGAGGAGATCGAAGCCGGAGTCTTCGCCAGCGACGCACTGACGCTGTCCGTGCAGTCGGTGAGCGGCCCCGGCCAGCTCGCGATCTACACCGAGAACGCCGTGGGTCAGCCAACCATCCTGGCGGACAGCGGCGACGGCCTCCCGGACGCCATCACGGTGACCGCCGGTGACCACTCGCACGCCAACTGGGCGTTCGACAAGGCGGGCACCTACTACGTGACGGTGCGCGCCACCGGCACCCTGGCCGCCACCGGTCAGCAGGTCACCTCCGACCCCGCCACGTTCCGCTTCGTGGTCAGGGCGTGAACGTGATGCGTACCCGCAACCGGCTCTTCGCCGGTCTCCTCCTGGCCGGCGCACTGCTCGTCGGCACCGGCGCGCCCGCCGCCGCGGCACCCGTGGTGCTCTCCAGTGGTCATGTCGACGTGATCGACGTCGACTACGCCGCCGGTGCGCTCACCGTCAACGTCCTGGACGGCACCGGCACCGGCAGCGTCGAACGCAACCCCGCCGACGTGCTCTTCCGGGTGCCGAACACCGGCAAGATCACCGTGCCCGGTGGCTCGGCCTGGTCCTTCCTCGGCACCGGCGGTCAGGCGTGGGTCCTGCCGCAGTCCAGCACCGCCGGACTTCTCTGGGCCGGGTGGAACACCACCGAGGTGCCCAGTGGCATCTTCCAGAACAACCGGGTCACCTTCAAGCTCACCGGCGTCTCCGGCCCCGCGGGCTTCAGTATCTACACCGTCTCGGGTGGCACCCCCACCGTGCTCTTCGACAGCGGGAACGGCCTGCCCGACAGCCTCAACGTCAAATACAACACCCACGCCCACGCCAACTGGGGCTTCGACGCCGCCGGCACCTATGCCGTCACCTTCGAGGTCACCGGCAAGCTCGCCTCCACCGGCGCCACCGTCAGCTCAGGCGCCAAGACCTTTACCTTCGACGTTCTTTCCTGACCCCGAGCCACCGCACCTGATCTGCCGACTCGCTGTCGATGTCCGCCTCGGTGGTAGGCGTGTGCCGGGGCGGATCGTGATCGGCGCGGCGCCTACCAGCGGTAGGCGCCGCGCGCCGGCCAGTGCCACCGGCTCCGGCCTACGCCGGGGCGTACGAGGATCGACGTCGCCGGCGAGACCTTCGGCCAGCGGTGGCGGCGGGGCGGTGAACGCCACATCAATGTGAACTGGTTATCATTTCGTGGATCCGCCAAGGAGTGTGGTACCTCCGGTGGGCGGATCAGGGGAGGCGTGGTGGTCTCGGCGACGAGGCCGCCGCGCCGCCAGAAGACGTGACGCGGAACCGAGGGACGTGGTCATGAGTGGCGTACCGCCCGGCGGCAGCCGCAACACCCGGCAGCGCGCCGAGGTGAGGGCGCTGCTGGAGGAATCCGACCAGTTCCGCAGCGCGCAGCGGCTGCATGCGGACCTGCGTGCCCGCGATGTGGCGGTGGGGCTGACCACCGTCTACCGAACCCTGCAGGCGCTGGTCGACAGCGGTGAGATCGACAGTATGCGGCTGCCCAACGGTGAGCAGCTGTTCCGCCGGTGTAGTACCCACACCCGTCACCACCACCTGGTGTGCCGCCTCTGCGCCCGAACTGTCGAGGTCACTGGCCCAAGCGTCGACGAATGGGCTTGCCGAATGGCCGCCCGCCACGGCTTCACCGACGTCAACCACACCATGGAGATCTTCGGCGTGTGCGCGGCCTGTGCCGCGGGCTGAGCTGACGCTCGCGGCTGTTGTCGGTCGACGGCACCCGATCGGGTTGCGCCGCGTCCAGCGCGGACCGGCGGAAATGGAAATTCCACCATGGTCGGTCATGCCCCAACAGTCGCCGACAGCGTTGCGTCGACAACTGTCTACATGCACATTTGACTATGTGAGGACGTCCGTCCAGTCGCGCATCCGCACCCCTTGGCGGGCGTGGGAACATCGGTTACGTTGAAGCAGGCCGCCGTTACGAAGGGTTTTCGGCGAGGGCAATGGCGGCGCCCATGGCACCACGACTCACCTCGGGAGTCGAATTGCCCCTTCACCTGTCTCCGCTAATCCATCCGACACTGCAGTCGGCACTTGACGAAACCGTCTTGATGGCACAATTGTCCGACGCGTTGGGCTCTCCGCTCGGAGTGGTTCTGCCACAGCAGTTGGCGGAGAACGTCGCGGCATTCCGCTCGGTGATCTCCCACCATCGCCTCTCCGGTCAGATCTATTACGCGCACAAGGCCAACCGATCCAGCGCCTTGGTTCGCGAACTCGCCGCCACCGACGCGGGCATCGACGTGGCGTCGCTCGCCGAGCTGCAGCACGCGCTCGGTGCCGGCTTCGTGCCGCAGCGGATCATGGCGACCGGGCCGAAGAACGAGGAGTTCCTCTGGCTGTGCGCCCGCACCGGGGTCACCGTCAGCGCCGATTCCGTCGGCGAGTTGGCGGTGCTCGCCGCACTGGTCACGGATTGGTCGTTGCCGCGCGTACGGGTGATGGCACGCCTGTCCGGCTTCACCTCAACAGGCGCGCAGCTCGGCAGTCGCCGCAGCCGCTTCGGGGTGTCGGCCGCCGCGGCGAGCGAGGTTCTCGACGTGATCGAGAAACACGCCGACGCCCTGGATCTGGTCGGAGTGGCATTTCACCTCGACACGATCGGGCTGCCGGAGAAGGCCGTGGCGCTGGAGGGCTGCCTCGGCGCGCTGGAGGAGTGCCGCCGGCGCGGTCTGCGACCCTGGTCGGTGGACATCGGCGGTGGGTTCGGCGTGAACTACCTCGCCGACGGCGCGCAGTGGGAGCAGTACACCTCCGCGTTGACCGAGGCGGTGCTCGGCCGGCGGACACCACTGACCTGGAACGGGCACGGGTACGGGTTGCGCGCCGAGGGCGGCCACGTTCGCGGCTCGCTGAACCTGTACCCCGCTCACCGACCCGTCTCCGGGCCCGCATACCTCGATCGGCTACTGCGAACCAGCGCGCCGGAGCAGCGCCGCCCACTCGGGACACTGCTGTTGGACAACATGTACGACCTGCACGTCGAGCCGGGTCGGGCCCTGCTCGACCAGTGTGGCCTGGTCCTGGCCAGTGTCCTGGAGGTACGTGACGAGGCCAACGGCGACACGATCGTGCGCCTGGACTGCAACGCACGCGACGTCAGCCTGGAGGAACACGGGGTCCTGATGGACCCGGTCGTCGTACATCGGACGACCCCGGCCGGTTCAGGCCCCGCGGGGGTGTACCTGTTCGGCAACCTGTGTCTGGAAGCGGATCTCATCACCCGGCGCAAGGTCTTCCTGCCGTCCCGGCCCCGCCCCGGCGACCTGTTGGCCTTCGTCAACACCGCCGGCTACCTGATGGACTTCAGCGCCACGCACGCGCTGCGCCAGCCCATGGGTCGCAAGGTCGCGCTGTACCGCGACGACGGCGCGTGGCGGTGGTGCCTCGACGAGCAGTACTGGCCCGTTCACCATCCGGCGGAGGCACCATGAGATTCGAGAGCATGACCGAGGCCATCGGCAACACCCCGCTGGTGCGCATCGATCCCGCCGTGCATGGCCTGCGCAACATCGACCTGTACGCCAAGATGGAGCTGCTCAACCCGTTCGGCTCGCTGAAGGACCGCGCCGCCTGGAACATGGCCCGACCCCTGCTCGCCCAGGCCGTCGAGCGCGGCGACACCGTCGTCGAGTTGTCCAGCGGCAACACGGCCAAGGCCCTCGCCGTCATCGCCGGGATGCACGGGCTCAGCTTCAAGAGCGTCACCAACCGCATGAAGGTCGCCGAGATCAAGGACCTGCTGCTGTTGCTCGGCGCGGAGATCGACGAGCTTCCCGGGCAGGCCGAGTGCCTCGACCCCACCGACACCGACGACCCGCTGACCAGGATGTACCACCGGCTCGCCGGATCAGGCGGCGGCTACCTGCACACCGACCAGTACTTCAACGAACTCAACGTCGACGCGCACTTCAACGGCACCGGCCCGGAGATCGTGAAGGACCTCGACGGCCGAGCCCCGGACTACTTCATCGCCTGCGTCGGCACGGCCGGCTCCTCCACCGGCGTGGCGGCCGCGCTGCGCCAACACAACCCCGACGTGCGCGTCGTCGGGCTGGTGGCGCACAAGTCCGACTTCATCCCGGGCATCCGCACCATCGACGAGGTGCACGAGGTGGGACTGTTCGACCCCGACGTCTACGACACGGTGGAGACGATCACCGCCGACGACGCCATCGATGGCCTGCTGACTCTCGTGCGCCGGTGCGGCACGCTGGCCGGGCCGACCGGTGGCGGCGCCTACCAGGGCGCCGTACGCCATCTGCGCGCCGTCGACGCGCAGCTCACCGAACGCCGTACGGCTGTCTTCATCGTCTGTGACCGCGTCGAGAGCTACATGAGTTATCTGCGCGAGCGGCGCCCCGAGCTGTTCGGTCGGCCACCACAGCGCAACTCCGTCCGCACGGTGACCGACGCGCAGATGCGGCAGGCGGCGACCGTGGATGTCGCGGAAGCCCAGCGGTGGATCGCCGAACGCCGAGGGCTGGTGGTCGACCTGCGCAGCCCGTTCGCGTACCAGGCGCTGCACATCGATGGCTCGATCAACATCGTCGACGAACTCTTCGCCGAGATGCTGCACGGTGGGCTGCCGTTCGGTCGCCGCCAGCCGGTGCTGCTGGTCTGCCCGGTGGGGGAGAAGTCCGCCCGCTACGCCGCTCTGCTGACCCGGATGGGTCATCCAGACGTGCGCTCGCTCGGCGGCGGGATCATCGCCTGGCGTGACGCCGGCGCCGAGCTCGTGCGCGACTGAGATGGACGTTCTCGACGAGCTGTCCCCGTGGCAGGAGACGTTGCGGCGGCAGTTCCCGCTGATCACCGCCAACCCCGACGTGGCATACCTGGACAGCGCCGCCACCTCGCAGAAGCCGCAGGCGGTCCTCGACGCCGTCCTGACCTATCTGACGACGGGCAACGCCAACGCCGCCCGGGGTACGTACCCGTGGGCGAACCGGACCACCGCCCGCATCGAGCAGGCCCGCGACCGGCTGCGCCGATTCCTCGACGACCCGGCACCGGAGCGTTCCGGAGTGCATTTCGTCGGCGGCACCACCGAGGGGTTGCGCTGCATCGCCCGCGACTGGCTGGCCCCGCAGTTGCGCGACGGTGACGAGATCATCGTGCCGTTCGCCGATCACGCCGCCAACAACGCACCCTGGCTGGAGATCGCGGAGCTGCTGCGCCACCAGGGCATGTCGGTCGGCGTTCGGGCCATGCCCTACGACGCCGCCCACGACTACGACACCGACCGGCTCGCGGCGATGATCAACGACCGGACCCGCCTGATCGCCGCGACCCACGTGCACCACGTCTACGGCAACGACATGAACGTGCACAGACTGCGCGCGGCCGCCGGGCCGGGCGTCCCGATCTGCCTCGACGCCGCGCAGGGCGTGGGGCACCTGCCGCTGTCCACCACGGCGACCGACGTCGACTTCGTGGTGTTCTCCGGGCACAAGGCGATGGCGCTGCCCGGCACCGGCGCGATCTGGGCGCGTAATCAGCGCGGCCCGGCCTACGCGCCGGCCGGCTGGAACGGCTCACCCAACACCAGTGGCATCATCAGTCTGGTCGCCGCGCTGGACTGGCTCGACGCCGCGGGCCTGGATCGAGTGGCCCGGTGGAACACCGCGCTCGGCGCCCGGCTCACCGACGGGTTGCGCACGCTGCCCAGCTTCGAGGTGCTGGGCTGTCAGAGCAGCCTGGCCGCCGACGCCCCGGTGCAGCAGCGCCAGGGCATCGTGGCCTTCCGCCACCGTCTGATCGGCTCGAACGACCTCGGGTTCATCCTGGCCGCGCACGGCCTCCTGGTCCGCGCGGACGGTCACTGCCAGGGCGACCAGGGTGAGAAGACGGCATCCGTACGCGTGAGCCTGCACGTCTACAACACCGCCGAGGAGGTGGACCGGCTCCTGTCGGTCCTGGCGGAACTCGACCACGACTGACCGACACGCACCGTAATATACCGGTTCTCCGTCGCGACTCGCCTACGCTGTCGGAAATGGCTTCCGTTATCGTTTGGCTGTCCTGTCCGCGCCGCCCCGGAGTGCACCCATGGCAACCACCGCCCGCGCCCCCGATGTCGTACTCGATCGCGCGCAGGTCTCCCGGAGGCGTGAGAGCTGGGCACGGGTCATGGGGGAATTCGTGCCGCACCTCGCCAGCCTTGAGGAGACGCTGTGCCGTGTCGCCGAGGCTGTTCGTGGCCGATCGCCGGATCGGGTGCTCGACCTGGGCGGCGGACCGGGGCTGCTCGCCGAGCGGATGACTCGGAAGTGGGCCGGTGCCGCGATCACCCTCATGGACATCGACCCCGTGCTGCTCGCGCTGGCGCGCAGTGCCCTGACGGGCAAGGCCCGGGCACTGGAGGGAGACCTGTCGACGCCGCGCTGGGTGGACCGCGCAGGTGTCGGCTATGACCTGGTTACGGTAGTCATGACCCTGCACTACCTGGCGCCAGCCCAGGTACGTGCGTTCTACGCTGACGCTCGCCGCTGCCTGGCGCCCGGGGGGCTGCTCATCGTCGCGGACCTCATGCCCGACGAGGGACTCCCGTCCCTGATGAACGCCTTGTGCCCCGCCCCGAACGAAGCCGCTGCGGAGCTGGCCTGGGCGCAGTGGTGGAACGACATCGCGGACCTGGAGGTGCTGCGCCCGCTACTCGCGCAGCGGGCGGCGATCTTCGGCGAACGGCTGCCGGCCGAGTTCACCGCTGCGGCGTCATGGCATGCCAGCGCCGCTCAGGAGGCCGGATTCTGCGAGGCCGGGATCTTCTGGCGCTGTGGCAGGCACGCGGCGTTGGCGGCCGTGGCCTGAGGGTCGGCCGCCCGGTCCCCGCGCGCTGCGGGGCGACATATGCACGCGTGGTCATGTCACTATTACATGATACCTAGTGAAAACGATTATCGTTCCGTGCCTCAGGAATGGAGTGTTTTCGTGAAGCATGGACAACGCACGATCATCGCCGCGGCCACCGCCGCCGCGCTTGTTCTTCTTGGCGGCTGCGGCTCAGGTGACGACGCCGCCAAGGGCGGTGGCAACGCCTCGGCCGGCAGCGGGCTCGCCGTGGTCGCCACGACCCCCGAGGTGGCCGACTTCGTCCGCACCATCGGTGGCAGGGACGTCACTGTCACACAGATCATCAAGCCGAACGTGGACCCGCACGAGTACGAGCCCACGCCCGCCGACATCCAGGCGATCGGTAAGGCAGCCATCGTCGTCAAGAACGGTGTCGGCCTTGAGGAGTGGCTCGACCAGACCATCGAGTCGGCCGGCTTCAAGGGCACCGTCGTCGACTCAAGCCAAGGCGTCACCCTGCGCGAGGGCGGCCACGAGGAGGGCGAGGAAGGCCACGAGGAGGGCGAGGGCGAGCACGAGGGCGAGGAGCACGACCCGCACATCTGGCACAACCCGCTGAACGCCAAGACCATGGTCACCAACATCGAGAAGGGCCTCGCCGCGGCCGACCCCACCCACGCCACGGCCTTCGCCGACAACCTGAAGAACTACTCGGCGGAACTCGACAAGCTCGACGCCGACAACGAGGCGGCCTTCGCCAGGATCCCCGCCGATCAGCGCAAGCTCGTGACCAACCACGACGCCTTCGGCTACTACGTCGACCGGTACAAGCTGCAGTTCGTCGGCTCGGTCATCCCCAGCCTCGACACCTCCGCAGAGCTGAGCGCGAAGCAGCTGAACGAGCTTGTCGCGAAGATCAAGGCGACGGGGACGAAGGCCATCTTCACCGAGAGTTCCCTGCCGCCCAAGAGCGCGGAGGCGATCGCGAACCAGGCCGGCGTCAAGGTCATCGGCGGTGAGGACGCCCTCTACGGCGACAGCCTCGGCACCGAAGGTACCCCCGAGGGCACCTATCTCGGTGCGGAACGGCACAACACCCAGGTCATCGTCACGGCTCTGGCCGGCTGACATGGGCGATGTCGCGGTGGCCGACGCCGCCCTTCGCTACACCGAGGTGAGCGTCGGCTACCACGGCACCCCGGTGCTCACCGACGTCAACCTCGAACTGGCTCCCGGACAGCGCCTGGCGCTGGTCGGGCCGAACGGCGCCGGCAAGTCCACGCTGATCAAGTCTATCCTCGGCCTGGTACCGGTCCTCGCCGGCACATGCACCGTGCTCGGTCATACACCGGCCCAGGCCCGGACCGGCACCGGATACGTTCCCCAGACCGACTCCCTCGACGCCGACTTCCCGGTGACCGCCGCCCAGGTCGTCATGATGGGCCGCTACCGGCGCATCGGCTGGTGGCGCCCCGCTCGCGGCGCCGACCGTCGGGCGGTCCACGAGGCACTCGACCGCCTCGGCCTCGCCGATCGCGCGCGGACGCACTTCGGCGTGCTCTCCGGTGGCCAGCGTCAGCGGGTGCTGCTCGCCCGCGCCATCGCGGCCGAGCCACGGCTGCTACTCCTCGACGAGCCGTTCAACGGCGTCGACGCGGTGAGCCAGCAAGCCATCCTGTCCGTCCTGCGCGACCTCAGCGCGGCCGGGACCACTCTGGTGCTGAGCACCCACGACCTCACGGTCGCGCACGAGATCGCCGACACGGTCTGCGTGCTCAATGGCCGGCAGTGGGCGGTCGGCCCGCCCGATGAGACGTTGACCGCCGACATGCTGCGCCGCGCGTACGGCGGACACGCGGTCGAGTTGAGAGACGGCCGGACAGTGCTGGTGGAGCCGTGACCGAGCCTTTCACCGTGCCGTTCATGGGGCGTGCCCTGGCCGAACTCGCGCTGCTCGCCCTCATCTGCGGACCGGTCAGTGTGTTCGTCTTCGCCCGCCGCCTGTCGTTCGTCTCCGACGCGCTGACCCACACCGTGTTCCCCGGCGTGGTCATCGGGTTCCTGGCCGGTGGCATCGAGGGCATCGTCGTCGGGGCACTGGTCGCCGGCGTCGTGACCGCGGTGGTGCTGACGTTGCTCAGCCGGGGCGGGTCGCTCTCCGACGATGCCTCCACCGCTGTCGTGCTCACCGCCATGTTCTCGATCGGCGTGGTGCTGGTGTCGCGGCGCTCCTCGTACACCTCCGATCTGACCTCGTTTCTCTTCGGACGCATCCTGACGGTGACGCCGCGCCAGATCGCGGAGACCGCAGTGCTGGCAGTCGTCATCCTCGGGCTGCTGCTGATCAGCGCCCGCGCCCTGATCTTCCGAACCTTCGACCCGGCCGGAGCCGCCGCCGCCGGCTTCCGGATCGCCTGGCTCGATCTGCTGCTCAACATCATCGTCGCGCTGGTCGTCGTCGCCGCGGTCCGCGCCGTCGGCACCATCCTGGTGGTCGCGCTGCTGATCGTGCCGGCCGCGGCCGCCCGCATGCTCACCACCCGCCTGTCACTGATGGCGGTGATCGGCACCGGCCTCATCCTCGTCGCCGCGTACGGCGGTCTGCTGGCCAGCTGGACCGCGTCGGTCGACTACGGCATCTCCCTGACCTCGGCCTCCGCCGTCGTCCTGCTGCTCGTGCTCGCCTACCTGCTGCTGCTTCCCCTGGGAGCGCTGAGGTCGAGGCGCAACCACGGGCGGATCGTCTCCGCCGTAAGGAGCTCGCCGCATGAACTGGTGGGATGACGCGCTGCACCGGGCCACGGCCGAGGTGCTGCTCGCCGGCGCGCTCGCCGGACTCGTCGGCGTTCACGTCGTGCTCCGCCGGCTGTCCTTCTTCACCATGGCCCTGACCCACGCCACGTTCCCCGGGGTGGTGGCCGCCTCCATCATCGGCGTCAACATCGTCGTCGGCGGCGTGGTGGCGGGCGCTGTCGTCGCGCTGGGCGTCGCCGCGCTCAGCCGCCACCGCAGCCAGAACACCGCCGCGGCGACCGGCGTCATGCTCTCCGGTGGCTTCGCGCTGGGAGCCGGGCTCGTCGCCACCCAGAACGGGTTCAGCCGGGACCTGACCTCGTTCCTCGTCGGGTCGATCCTCACGGTCAGCCCGCAGGATCTCGCGACCACCGCGGTCGTGCTCGTCGTGGTCGCGGCCGTCCTGCTGGCCTGCTCCCGTCCACTGCGCTACACCGGCTTCGACCGGGCCGGCGCGCAGGCGGCCGGCTTCGCCACCGGTGTCTGGGACGTCGTGCTGCTGCTCGTCATCCAGGTTGCGGTCGTCACGATCGTCCCCGCCATCGGCACGATCCTCGCGCTCGCCCTCATCGTCGCCCCGGCAGCGGCGGCACGCCAGTGGTCCCACCGGCTGAGCGTCATCACCGCCCTGGCCGTCACGTTCGGCGCGCTCAGCGGGGTCGGCGGCCTGTACGCGTCGAGCCGCTGGGACGTCGCCGCCGGCGCGAGCATCACCCTGACCGCCACCGCGATCCTGGCGCTGTCGACGGTGCTGTCCCGACTGGTCAGATCCAGACCCACGGCGACCACCCGCCTGCGGGCGTTCCCGGCATGAGCACCGCACCCCTCGACGAGACGAGGCGCGCACTGGACCGCGCGGTCGTCGTGCTGCGCGCCATGGCGTACGAGCACCGGATACACATCCTCGTGCTGTTGCAGGACGGCGAGCAGACGCCGGCCTCCCTGGCGGCGGCCATGTCCACGGACTCGACGATCATCGCGCGCCACCTGCGGTATCTCAAGGAGGCCCGGTTGATCCGGCGTAAGCGTCGCGGCCGAGAGGTCACCTACACGCTGCAGGGGGAGGCCATCAGGCGACTCATCACGGAAGTGCTCCACCACGCCCGGCAATCGCCCTGAACGTGGCACGGGAGGTCTTGGGTCAGCCGTCCCGCCGCGCGCCGCTCAGGGCCGCCCAACCTGAACTGGACCGGCTGGCGCGCGGAGTCCACCAGTAGTACAGCGCCGCGTTAATTCAGCCGATGATGTATCGTCGGGTGGTGGAGACGCTCACGCACGGGCAGGTCCTGGCCCGCTTCGGTCACGCCCTGTCCGACCCGGTCCGGGCCCGACTCCTGCTCGCGCTGCGCGAAGGCCCCGGCTATCCGGCAGACCTCGCCGACCTGCTGGGCGCGAGCAGGCAGAACCTCTCCAACCATCTGGCGTGTCTGCGCGGCTGCGGCCTGGTCGTCGCCGTGCCCGAAGGCCGCCGATCGCGCTACGAACTCGCCGACGCGCGCCTCGCGCATGCCCTGGGGGATCTCCTCGGTCTCGTCCTCGCGGTCGACCCTGCCGCCTGCCCGAGCACCGACACCGAGGGCTGCTGCTGATGAGTCTGCCGCGCATCTCGCTGACCGTCGCACCGTCGCCGGTGCGACGGGCGACGCTGATCCGCCGGGTGCGGCTGTTCGTGGCCGCGACCATCACCTACAACCTCATCGAAGCGGTGGTGGCGATCGGCGCCGGGACGATCGCGTCGTCGACCGCACTGATCGGCTTCGGCCTCGACTCGGTCATCGAGGTGGCCTCGGCCGCCGCGGTGGCGTGGCAGTTCTCCGGCCCGAACCACGAACGCCGTGAACGCACCGCCCTGCGCGTCATCGCGATCTCGTTCTTCGCCCTCGCCGGCTATGTCGGCGTGGAGTCCATGCGCGCACTGCTCGGCACCGACCGCCCCGAGCACTCCACGATCGGCCTGCTGCTCGCGGCCGTGTCGCTGGCGGTCATGCCGATCCTGTCCGCCGCGCAGCGCCGCGCCGGCCGGGAACTCGGCTCCGCCTCCGCTGTCGCCGACTCGAAACAGACCCTGCTGTGCACCTACCTGTCCGCCGTCCTGCTCGTCGGCTTGGCCCTCAACTCGCTGTTGGGTTGGTGGTGGGCCGACCCGGCCGCCGCTCTGACCATCGCCGCCGTCGCCGTCAAGGAAGGCCGCGAAGCCTGGCGCGGTGACACCTGCTGCACCCCCACCACTGTGGTACGCGATGCCACTGCACCCGGCTGCGTCGACGGCTGCTGCACCTGACGTAGACGACGGCGACCACGACCCGCACGACGGCTTCCTGCCGGGTTGCGTGCGGGAGTACGGTGAGCTCTGGTGTGCCGGGAAGTCTGGTCGGCGGTCCTGTCCGTGTCGACTGCTGAGGATTTCCGCCATGAACGACCTCGCGCTGCGTGCCGTCAACCTGACCAAACGGTACGGCCGTTTCACGGCGCTCGACGACCTGTGCCTCGACGTACCGGCTGGTGAGGTCTTCGGGTTTCTCGGCCCCAACGGCGCAGGCAAGTCCACTACCATCCGCCTGCTGCTGGGACAGACCCGTCCCACGGCGGGGCGTGCCTGGGTGTTCGACAACGACGCGGCGGACGTCGCCCGAGCGCACCGGTCGCTGGCGTACGTACCGGCCGATGTGGCGTTGTGGCCGCAGCTGACCGGCGCGGAGATCCTGCACCTGCAGGCATGTACCGGGCCGGCCGTCGATCTGGCGTACCGCGACGAGTTGGTGCAACGGTTCGCGCTGGACATCAGCAAGCCGGCCCGTGCCTATTCGACGGGGAATCGGCAGAAGGTGGCCCTGGTCGCGGCGTTTGCGACCCGAGCGCCGCTGTTGGTGCTGGACGAGCCGACCAGCGGCCTCGATCCGTTGATGGAACGCGAGTTCCGTGTCGCTGTCGCCGAAGCCCGTGACCGTGGGCAGACCGTGTTTCTCAGCTCGCACCAGCTGGCCGAGGTCGAGGCGGTCTGCGACCGGGTCGCGATCCTGCGGGCCGGTCGGCTCGTCGAGATCGCCACCATCGGACAGCTGCGGGGTCTGCACCGCGCCGAGGTGACCGTGTCGTACATCGGCGTACCGCCGCCAGGTCTTGATCTGGTCCCTGGCGTCGACGCGGTCGAGCAGGTCAGTCCCGGACGACTACGGTTCTCGCTCATCGGGCCGCCGGCACCGGCGTTGCGGGCGCTCGCCGCCGCCGAGGTCACCGCGTTGGCAATCCGCGAACCGAACCTCGAGGAGATCTTCCTCGACTACTACGGCGCCACGGAGAACGCCCGATGATCACCAGGGCGGTCCCGTCCGCCATCGGACTGCGCGTGCCGGTCGCACCCGGGAGAGCCGTCACCAGGCTGGCCGCGCGCCAGCTGCGCCGCAGCGGCCTGATCGTGCTGGTGCTCGTCGCTGCCCTGCCGACGCTCGTCGTGAGCACGTACGCCAGCGTCATGGCGGACCCCGCCGCGGCGGGCAGCATTGCCACGCTCGCCGCCAACCCTGCCATCCGAACCCTGTTCGGCGAGCCGATCGCCCTCGACCAGGTTGGCGGATTCACGGTGTGGCGGGTCGGCACCTTTCTCGCTGTCCTTCTCGCCGCCTGGGCGATCCTGGCAACCACCCGCATCACCCGGGGTGAGGAGGACGCCGGCCGGTGGGACGTACTGCTGGCGGGGCGGGCGCCGCTGCGAGAGGTGGTGGCCCGTCACCTGGTCGCCGTGATGGTCGTCCCGGTCGCCGCGGGCGCCGCCGTGGCCGTGGTGTTGCTGTTGGCCGGTACGGACTCGGCCGGCGCTGCCGTGCACGGTGCTGGTATCGGTGTGCTCGGGTTGTTCTTCGTCGCCGTCGCCGGGCTGGCCGCGCAGGTGTTTCCGACCCGGGCGGCCGCGACCGGAACCGCCGTGGCGGTGCTCGGTACGGGTCTGCTGATGCGCATGGTCGGCGACGGCCTCAGCGGACTTGGGTGGTTGCGTTGGCTGTCACCGTTCGGGCTGCTCGCTCTCAGCGAGCCGTACGCGCGGAACCGGATCGTGCCGCTGCTGATTCTGCTGGCTGCGGCGGTGCTGCTGGCCGGTGCCGCGGTTGCCGCTGCTGGCCGCCGTGATGTGCGTGGCGGTCTGATCGCGGTCGCCGGCGGCCGCCGCCCGCGGCTGGTGCTGCTGTCCGGCGTGGGTGCGTTCGCGCTTCGGCGCATGCTGCGGCCCCTGGCCGGCTGGGCTCTGGGCATTGGCGCCTACTACCTGCTCATCGGTTTCACCACGGTGTCGGTCACCGAGTTCCTGACCGACAATCCGGCGCTCGCCGAGGAGGCGGCGCGAGCCGGGTTCGGTGCGCTCGGTGCGGTCGAGGGGTTCGTCGCGACCTTGTTCTCGCTACTGGCGTTGCCGGTCGGGGGTTTCGTGGCGGTCCGCGTGTCCGCTCTCGTCGCGGCCGAGAACAGCCGCAATCTCACGCTGCTGACTGCTCAGCCGGTCACCCGGATCCGTCTGCTCGGCGCAGAGATCGGCGCGACGGCCGCAGGCGCGGTGGCCCTGGTAGGTGTTGCCGGGTTCGCTGTCTGGGTGGGCATCACCGCGACCGGAGGTGATCTGAGCTTGCTTGCGGCGTTGGGTGGGGCCGGCAACACGCTGCCGATCGTGCTGCTCAGTCTCGGCGCGGCCACTCTCGCCGTCGGCTGGGTGCCGCGGGTGACGGCCTTCGCTGGATCGTTGCCCGCGATCGGCGGGTTCTTGCTCCTGGTGATGGCCGACAGCGTCGGCGCACCCGGCTGGGTACGCGGACTCTCGCCGTTCGCCCACCTGGCACCGGTCCCGCTGACCGCTGTCGACTGGACCAGCACGCTGATCATGACCACGTTGGGCGTTGCCCTGGGTGTGGCCGGTGTCATGGGCTATCGGCGGCGCGATCTTCAGGGCTGACGAGGGACGCGGTCTCCCGTTCAGGTGCCTGCGGTGGGCAGGGGAGCGTCCTGTTGGTAGACGTCCGGGATGTCGTCACGGTTGGCGTCGGTGGTCTCGGCGTCGTGGATCCGCCGGTAGGTGCGGTTGCGAAGCCGCAGGATGACCGTTGCCAGCAGCGCGGCGGCCAGAGAACCGGCCAGTACGGCGACCTTGACGTGCTCGTCGCGTTCACTGCCGATCCCGAATGCCAACTCCCCGATCAGCAGCGACACGGTGAAGCCGATACCGGCGAGCACGGCCAGGCCGAACACGTCGATCCAGGCGAAGCCGGTGTCCATCTTGGCCCGGGTGAAACGGGTGACCAGCCAGGTCGCGACGGTGATCCCGATCGGCTTGCCGGCGACCAACCCGACGACGATGCCGACGGCGACCGGATCGGTCAGCGCGGAGCCGAGCCCACCGAGCCCGCCGACGGCGACACCGGCGGACATGAACGCGAAGACCGGCACGGCGATGCCGGCGGAGATCGGCCGGAAGCGGTGCTCGAAGTGCTCAGCCAGACCAGGGCCCGCCTGCGGGCCGCCCGCCTTGCGGCTGCGCAGCACCGGGACCGCGAAGCCCAGCAACACCCCCGCGACTGTCGCGTGCACACCGGAGGCGTGCATCAACGTCCAGGCGGCGAACGCCAGCGGCAGCAGCAGCCACCATGAACGGACCCGGCGCTGCACCAACACGGTGAACGCGGCCAGCGGGAGCAGGGCGCCCAGCAGGGGCAGGAGCGACAGGTTCGCGGTGTAGAAGACGGCGATGATGACGATGGCGAGCAGGTCGTCGACGACGGCGAGGGTGAGGAGGAACGTGCGCATGGCGTGCGGCAGGCTTCGGCCGATCACCGCGAGCACGGCCAGGGCGAACGCGATGTCGGTGGCGGTCGGGATCGCCCAACCCTTGCCGTCGCCCTCACCCGCAGAGAGGTTGATCACCAGATACAGCACAGCGGGGACGATCACACCCCCGACGGCGGCGGCGATCGGTACGGCGGCGCGGCGAGGATCCCGTAGGTCGCCAGCGACGAACTCCCGCTTGAGCTCCAAGCCGGCGACGAAGAAGAAGATCGCCAGCAGCCCGTCGGCTGCCCACGTCCCTGCCGACAGGTTCAGGTGCAGCGCCTCGGGGCCGAACGTGAACGAACGCACCGACTCGTAGCTGTCGGCCCACGGCGAGTTGGCCCAGATCAGAGCCACGACGGCGCCGGCAAGCAGCAGGGCTCCGCCGATGGTCTCCTTGCGGAGGATGTCAGCGACACGGCGGGCTTCAGGCCATGAGCCACGACTGAACACGTGCGGGCTGCGGGTAGGTGCTGGCGTCACAAACGCTCCATCTTTCGGGGTCGGGTCGGACGTTGCCGACCAGACTTCCCGGCACACCCACAGTGATCTTACTGCGAGGTGGGATCGTCCACCTTGCCGAGCAGCCGCAGTGGGCCGTCGGCCACGTGAGAGGCCGCGGTGCCGACGTGGCCCGCAGGCGGCGGCGGTGATGAGCGACACGTGGTCGCCAGGTCGGGTCAACTCTCCTCTCACCGAAGAGTAGGGTCGGGTGCGTTGCCGAGATGTGGCGTCGTCCGCCCCTCGGCGACGACAACCTTCGTCAGAGAAGGCGCTTCAGCGCCAGGCGACGGCTACTGCCGCATCCGGCCGGTAGCACAGCAGCGCGCCCAGCCGGCGTTGCCGGTGTACGCCTCAGCGCGTGCACGTCGAGTCGAAATGAGAGTTATGTCATCGCAGTTGGTACGGGCGCCCCGATGGTCGCGCCCGCAGTGGTTGGCCTCGCCCCGCGTGTTGCGCACCGAGGTTCTGGCCGGACTCGTCGTCGCGCTGGCGCTGATCCCCGAGGCGATCTCGTTCTCGATCCTCGCTGGGGTGGACCCGAAGGTGGGCCTGTTCGCCTCCTTCACGATGGCGGTCACCATCGCCTTCACCGGCGGCCGACCCGCCATGATCTCTGCCGCAACCGGGGCCATCGCGCTGGTCGTGGCGCCTCTGGTGCGCGAACACGGGCTGGGCTTCCTGGTCGCCGCAGTCATCCTCGGTGGGGTCTTCCAGGTTGTCCTGGCGCTGGTCGGGGTGGCGAAGCTGATGCGGTTCATCCCGCGCAGCGTGATGGTGGGCTTCGTCAACGCCCTGGCCATCCTCATCTTCACCGCCCAGGTGCCACACCTGCTCGGCGTGCCCTGGCTGGTGTACCCCCTGGTGGCGATGGCGCTGGCCATCATGGTGTTCCTGCCCAGGGTCACCACCGCTGTGCCGGCTCCGCTGATCGCCATCGTCCTGCTGACCGCGCTCGTTGTCGTCGTACACCTGAACGTGCCCAACGTGGGCGATGAAGGCACCCTGCCCGACAGCCTGCCGATCCTCGGCCTGCCAGACGTGCCGTTCACACTCGACACGCTGCGCACCATCGCCCCCTACGCCCTGGCCATCGCCCTGGTCGGGTTGATGGAATCGCTGATGACCGCCAAGCTCGTCGACGACATCACCGACACCCGCTCCGACAAGACCCGCGAGTCCTGGGGACAGGGCGTGGCCAACATCGTCACCGGCTTCTTCGGCGGGATGGGTGGCTGCGCCATGATCGGCCAGACAATGATCAACGTGAAGGCGTCCAACGCCCGTACCCGGTTGTCCACCTTCCTGGCCGGGGTGTTCCTGCTCATCCTCATCGTGGCCCTGGGCGACGTGGTCGCACTGATCCCGATGGCCGCGTTGGTCGCCGTCATGGTCATCGTGTCGGTGGGAACCTTCGACTGGCACAGCATCGCCCCCGCCACCCTCAAGCGGATGCCGCCCGGCGAGATCATCGTCATGGTGGTCACCGTCGCCGCCACCTTGGCCACGCACAACCTTGCTGTCGGTGTCGTGCTCGGCGTCCTCACCGCGATGGTCGTGTTTGCCCGCAGGGTCGCGCACTTCGCGCAGGTCACCAGCGTCCTGGACCCCGAAGGGACCACCCGGATCTACCGCGTGCACGGCGAACTCTTCTTCGCCTCCAGTAACGACCTGGTCTACCAGTTCGACTACGCGCACGACCCAGACCACGTGGTGATCGACATGAGTGCCGCGCACATCTGGGACGCGTCGTCGGTCGCCGCCCTGGACGCCATCACCACCAAATACGAGACCCGTGGCAAGCGGGTGGACATCGTCGGGCTGAACGCCGCCAGCGCGCAGTTCCACGAGAACCTCGCCGGCAAGCTCAAGGTCGGCCACTGATGGACGCCGGGCACACTGAGGCGATGACCGCAGGGCGCATGCAGATCGGCGAAGCCGCCGAACGGGTCGGGCTGAGCATCCGCACCATCCGTCACTACGAGGACGCCGGCCTCGTCGTCCCGTCGGCGCGCAGTGAGGGAGGGTTTCGGCTCTACACCGAACCGGACCTCGATCGTCTCCGCGTCGTCAAGCGGATGAAGCCGCTCGGGTTCACCCTCGAAGAGATGCGCGACCTGCTGACCATCCTCGACGCACTTGGCGCCGCCGAGGGAGAGGACCGCGCCGCCCTGCAGGACCGTCTCGCGATGTTCCATGGTGCTGCGCAGAACCGCGTCGAAGCCCTGCGCGAGCAGCTTGTCACCGCCGAAGGCTTCGCCCAGCAGATCCAGGACCACATCCGCCAACACGGCTGACTTCGACCACGTCACTGCACGTGGTTCACAACCTGTTCGTCTGGACGAGCAGGTCCCGCCTCGAGTCGGGGTTGCGGGCGCAGCGACGGGCGCTGGCCTCCCGGTCGCATCCGACCCTCACGAAGGTGACCGCCGGTCACCGCCGGCCGCGCCGCGCCCCCGGCCCGAGCCAGCGTGAGGATGTGCTCGCCTAGTGCGTGGCGGTGGCGGTGGGGCGGAGCACCTTGCACGCCTGCATGGCCTCGGCGACCTTGGGATCGGCCGTAGCCGGGTTGGCCCGCAGGTCGACACCGCGGTCGGCAAGGCAGTTGCGGTAGGCGGCATCGGCCTCGCGGTTGCCGCCCCGGGGTCCGTTGCCTCCCGGGCCACCGGAGGGCCGCTGTGACGCACATGCCCCCTGTGCCTTCTGCCAGGTCGCGTCGTCGACCCCTTGCGGGCGGAAGCCATCCATCCGCCCACCGCCCGGCCCACCAGGTGGAAACGCGGTCGGCCGCCCGGAGGGGAACGCGGTCGGCCGGCCGGAGGGGAACGCGGTCGGCCGGCCGGAGGGGAACGCGGTCGGCCGGCCGGAGGGGAACGCGGTCGGCCGGCCCGAGGGCACGGCGGTCGGGATGTCGATGCCCTGGCCGCGTAGGCAGTCGAGGTATGCCGACATCCCCTCCGGCGCGCCGGAGGAGGTCTGCCCGGGATCGCTGGACCCACCCTCACCACCCGAGCCGCAACCGGCCACCATGAGCAGCGTCGCCGATCCGGCGGCGAACGCCAGGGTCCATCGCCTGCGGGGAGACTGTCGCGTGCGCAGAGACACAGATCCTCCATCCTCGTCGTGCCGCCGGGTCGGTGAACGTGCCGCGGCACACCGGCCCATGCAACCGCCACCACCTCCGCGTCAGGTCAGGTGAAGCTCAAAGAACCCTTCGAATCGACTCTGAGGGAACTCCGAGGTACGGCTCAGCGATCTGCGAGGTGAGCCACCGATACTCGCCGCTTATGGGCTTCCTCCGAAGAAGATGGCGTGGCTACGCCAGGCTCACTGTGTGCGGCCTCGCCGTGCTGGTCGTGCTCGGCGTCGCGGCGGTGGTGTGGACGTCGCACCGGGGAGGGCCGGCACGCTCCGGCGACACCAGCACCGCGCGCGTCGACCGGGGCGAGGTCATCACGGCGGTCGCGACGACCGGATCGCTTGAGCCGGCGCAGACCCGCACGCTCGGCTTTGCCACCAACGGCACGGTGACGGCGGTCAACGTACGCGCCGGTGACCTGGTGAAGACCGGTCAGGTGCTCGCCGAGATCGACGCCACCGACGCCAAGGAGCGGGTGGCCGACGCGCGGCAGGCGCTGGAGGACGCGGAGGAGGCGCTCGACGAGGCCGGGAAGACGAGCGACGCGGGGCCGGCCACCTGCCCCGTCGCCGCCGCCCGCGTCGGGCAGATCGTCCCGGTTGCACTACTCGCGGGTGGCGGCGCGACGCCGTCGCCTCCCACGACCCCGTCGCCTTCGGTGACGCCGTCGGTGGCACCGAGCGGCCAACCGTCGCCCTCGCCGACCCGATCGGTCCAGCCGACCGCGAGCCAGCCGCCGGGCTCCGGCAGCGGCCAGAAACCGGGCGGTGGTCAGGCGCCCGGTGGTCAGGCGCCCGGTGGTCAGGCGCCCGGCGGCGGTCGGGTGGCCGGGTGCTCCGGTCAGCGGGCTGCAGATCCTGTGCTCGTCGCGCAGCAGCGGGTGACCAGTGCCGAGGTCGCGTTGGCTGACGCCGAGGATCACCTTGCCGGCACCACGATCAAGGCGCCGATCGGCGGAAAGGTGCTCACGGTGGCCGGCGCGGTGGGTGCCGACGTCCGCACCGGCGGCGCGTTCGTCACCCTGGCCGACGTGGCGGGCATGCAGGTGGCGGCTGATGTGCCGGAGGCCTACGCGGGTCGCCTGGAGATGGGCCAGAACGCTACGGTCACGCTCGCCAATCGGCCGAACGAGGAGTTCGCCGCCCGCGTCGTGCGGGTCGACCCGGTCGGTGCCGTCGACGGGAACCTGGTGCGGTACGGCATAGTACTCGCCTTCGAGGAGGTCCCGGCGGAACTCCTGGTGGGCCAGAGCGCAAACGTCCGGGTGCGGACCGGTGAGGTCGCCGACGTGCTGCGGGCACCGTCGGCGGCGGTGCGTGCCGATGGCACCGTCGTGGTCAGGACGACCACTGGTGACCAGGCCCGCGCCGTCGGCGTCGGGCTACGCGGCGACCAGTACACGGAGATCACCAGCGGACTCATCGAAGGCGACGAGATCGTCACAGCCGGCGCAAAGGCTGGTCCTAGCTGACTCCGAGGTAGCTCCGATAGAAGAATGACGTGGCTGGACGGTTGACCCGAGTGCTCGTCGTCGACGACGAACCCAATATCTGTGCCCTGCTGTCGGCGACGCTGCGGCTCATCGAGTTCGACGTGCGTGTCGCCAGCGGCGGGCACGAGGCGTTGGCAGCCGCGGTCGAGTTCGAACCCGATCTCGTGGTGCTCGACGTGATGATGCCCGACCTTGACGGCTTGCAGGTGGCACAGCGCCTGCGGTCCGGGCCGGGGCCGCACGTGCCGGTGCTGTTCCTGACCGCGCGCGACGCGGTCGAAGACCGCATCTCCGGCCTGACCGTCGGCGCCGACGACTACGTCACCAAGCCGTTCAGTCTGGAGGAGGTCGTCCTCCGCATCCGGGCGATCCTGCGGCGCAGCCGCATCGATCCAGACGACACCACCACCATCCTGCGCTACGCCGACGTCGAACTCGACGAGGAGGCGCATGAGGTACGTCGCGGTGGCCGACTGGTCGACCTGTCGCCAACCGAGTTCAACCTGCTGCGCTATCTGCTGGTCAATGCGGGCCGAGTGGTGAGCAAGGCGCAGATCCTGGACCGGGTCTGGAACTACGACTTCGGCGGCGACGGTCGGATCGTCGAGTCGTACGTCTACTACCTCCGGAAAAAGATCGACTGCTGGGAGCCGCCGTTGATCCACACGGTCCGTGGAGTGGGTTACGCGCTGCGTCGGCCCCCGGACGAATGAGAATGCCCAGGTGGCGGCACTGGACGCTGCGGTCCCGCCTCGTCGTCGCCGTGGCCACGCTGAGCGCGGTCGCCCTGGTCGTGTCCAACGCGGCCGGCATCGTGCTGCTGCGTCAGTACCTCACCGACCAGATCGACAACCAGCTCGCCGGGATGCGCCACATCGCGGCCCGCCCGTTGCCGCCCGACCAGGCAGACAATCGGTTCCCCCGCGGCCGCTTCGACCTGTACCGCACCGTTCTGTTCTTCGACCCCGACGGCCGCCAGTTGCCGTCCCCGTCACCTGATGAGATCTCACCACCCCGGGTGGGGTCGATCGCCGCACTGCGTGACAGGGCCGGCGACGGGCCGTACACAGTGGAATCGGTCGATGGTGGGGACCGCTGGCGGGTCAGCGTGCTCACCCAGCCCGACGGCGGTCTGGCCGTCGCCGCCATCTCGCTTCGCCAGGTCGAGGCCACGGCCGACCTGCTGCTCGCCATCGACGTGGTCGTGATGATCGTCGTGTTGTTCCTGCTCGCGCTGGTCGCCGCAGCGGTGGTCCGGATCGGCCTGCGCCCGCTGATCAGGATGGAGAGCACCTCCACCGCGATCACCGCGGGCGACCTGACCCACCGGGTGGACGACGCCGACCCGCACACCGAGTCGGGCCGACTGGGCATCGCGCTCAACTCGATGCTCGACCGGATCGAATCGGAGGTCGCCGCCAGGACCGCATCCGAGCAGCGGCTCCGGCAGTTCGTCGCGGACGCCTCGCACGAACTGCGCACTCCGCTCACATCGATCCGCGGCTTCGCCGAGCTGTATCGGCGCGGCGGCGCCCCGCCCGGGCGGCTGCTGGACGAGACGATGTCCCGCATCGAGGCGGAGGCCGCCCGGATGGGGCTGTTGGTCGAAGACCTGCTGCTGCTGGCCCGGCTGGACCGCCAGCGGGAGCCGCAGCGACGCCCGGTCGACCTGCTGGCGATCGCCGCCGACACGATCCGCGACGCGCACGCCCGCCGCCCCGACCGCCCGGTCCAGCTGGCCACCTTCGGCGGCGACCAGTGCGCCTTCGACCCGGTGACGGTGCTCGGGGACGAGCACGGGCTCCGCCAGGTCGCGACGAACCTGGTCGCCAACGCGTTGCAGCACACGCCGCCGAACGCCACGATCACCGTCCGGGTCGGTCGGCTGGCGACGTACCGGCCCCGCCGGCACCTCGCCGCCGTGGTCGGCGACGAGCCGCCACGCCGTACGCCGATCGCGGTTCTCGAGGTCGCCGACGATGGCCCGGGCCTACCCGCGCAGCACGCCGGGCGCGTCTTCGAGCGGCTCTACCGGGCCGATCCGAGCCGAGCGCGCAGCCATGGCGGCTCCGGGCTCGGCCTGTCGATCGTCGCGGCGATCGTGGGCGGCCACGGCGGCCGAGTCGAACTGAAGACGAGCCCGGACCAGGGAGCTGCTTTCCGGGTGCTGCTGCCGACCGGTTCCCAGTCAGCTTTGAGCTAGCGCGGGGCTTGCTCCGAGCCGCCTCCGGCAAGCTGTCGCGCATGCGCCACACCCTCCCGAGACCGGGTAGGCCGTCGTTCTCGCGACTGCGAACATCGCCAGCCCTGCTCGTCAACCTCGTCCTCGCCCTGGCGGTGGCCGGCGCGGCCACCTGGGCGTACACGTCATTGAGCACCGCGGCGGCCGCCGAGCCGGGCTCCGGTGGCAGCCGCACCATCGCCGCAGCCCAGGGCACGGTCACCGCGACGGTCTCCTCTTCGGGCACCGTGCGCAGCTCCTCGACGGCGAGCGCCACGTTCGGCACCTCCGGCGCCGTCACCGCGATCCGGGTGCAGGTCGGCGACAAGGTGACCAAGGGGCAGGTCCTGGCGACAGTCGACGACAAGGCCGCGCGGCGGCAGCTCACCGCCGCCCGGAGCAACCTCGACGCCGCCGAGGCCGCACTTGGCCGAGCACAGGACGCCGGCGGCGACACCTCCGAGGCGGAGGCCCAGGTGGACCAGGCCGAGCTCGACGTCGACGAGGCCGAGGACGCCGTTGCCGGCACGACCCTCAAGGCACCGATGGCCGGAACGGTGACCGCCGTCAACGGCACGGTCGGCGGGTCGGCCTCCGGGTCCGCCAGCAGCGGTGGCAACGCTTCGAGCGGCGGCGGCAACGCGCCGGGCGGCGCCTCCAACGGCGGCGACACCGGGAGCGGATCGTCGTCGGCGAGCTTCATCGAGATCGCGGACCTGAGCCGGCTGGAGGTTTCCGCCTCGGTTGCCGAGGCGGATGCCACGAAGCTCAAGGCCGGCCAGACCGGCACCGTCACCTGGAACGCACTAGCCGGCGCGCGGTCGGCGGCCAAGCTCGCCGCCATCGACCCCAACGCGACGACGGAGAACAACGTCGTGACCTACGGGGTCACGTTCACGCTCGACGACCTGCCCGAGGGAGTACGCGCCGGCCAGAGCGTCAACGTGTCGGTGACTGTCGGCAAGGTGGACGAGGTCGTCTACGTCAACTCGGCGGCCGTCACCAGCGCGGGCAACCGCCACACCGTCACCGTGCTGGACAACGGCCAACGTGTCGTCCGCGCGGTGGAGGTCGGCCTCAAGGGCGACAACACGACCGAGATCAAGTCTGGGCTCGCTGTCGGAGAGCAGGTGCTGATCACCATGCCGAGCGACTCCAACCAGGGGACGCGGCCCGGAGGCGGTTTCCCCGGCGGAGGGGCAGGCCCCGGCGGTGGCGGGTTCCCCGGCGGCGGCCGGCCCGGAGGTGGCCGATGACCGTCCTCGACGTACGCGCCGTCACCAAGGTGTACGGCCAGGACGCCGCCACCGTCCATGCGCTGCGCGGAGTGTCGTTGACCGTCGCGCGGGGCGAGTACCTGGCGATCATGGGTTCGTCCGGCTCCGGCAAGTCCACCCTGATGAACATCCTGGGCTGCCTGGACATCCCGAGCGCAGGTCAGTACCTGCTCGACGGCGTCGACGTCAGCCGACTCAACGACCGCCAACTCGCTCTGGTGCGCAACCGCCGGATCGGCTTCGTCTTCCAGTCGTTCAACCTGATCCCCCGGACGTCCGCAGTGGCCAACGTCGAACTTCCACTGGCGTACGCCGGCGTCAAGGCGGCCGAGCGTCGTCGACGGGCACGGTACGCGCTGGACATGGTCGGCCTCGGTCAGCGCGGCGACCACGAGCCCAACCAGCTCTCCGGTGGCCAGCAGCAGCGCGTAGCGGTGGCCCGGGCGCTGGTCACCGAGCCCGCGCTGGTGCTGGCCGACGAACCGACCGGCAACCTCGACAGCCGGTCGACCGAAGACATCCTCGGTATCTTCGACGACCTCCATGCCGCTGGCCGCACCATCCTGCTGATCACCCACGAGGAGGACGTCGCCGCCCGCGCGAGCCGCCTGATCCGGCTTGTCGACGGCCAGATCGTCACCGACGTACGGCAGCAGCGGGTGCCGGCATGAGCGCCTTCGAGGTGTTGCGTTTCGCCGTACGCGGGATCGGTGCCAACAAGCTCCGCTCCAGCCTCACCATGCTCGGCATCCTGATCGGCGTCGCGGCCGTGATCCTGCTGGTCGCCGTGGGCAACGGCTCCGCCCGACAGGTCGCCGAGCGGATCGAGGCA
Source organism: Micromonospora sp. WMMD961 (assembly GCF_029626145.1). Taxonomy (NCBI): domain Bacteria; kingdom Bacillati; phylum Actinomycetota; class Actinomycetes; order Micromonosporales; family Micromonosporaceae; genus Micromonospora; species Micromonospora sp. WMMD961. The sequence continues at coordinate 4,739,115 of NZ_JARUBJ010000002.1, read as the reverse complement.
CTGGGCACCAAGACCCTGACCGTGCAGGGCGTCGGCGGCAGCGGGGTCCTCACCCCGGCGCTGGCCGAGGCGCTGAACGACCCGGTTCTCGCCCCCGACGTCGCGTCGGTGTCGCCCGTCGCCAGCACCCAGGCGACCCTGACCTACCAGGGCGCCGACCACTCGGTGCAACAACTCGTCGGCAGTTCCCCGAGCTACTTCACCGCTTCGAACTCGCCGGTCGGCGCCGGCGCGGCGTTCACCGCCGACGACGTCGCGCAGGGGCGTCCGGTCCTGGTGATCGGGCGGACCGTCGCCGACGAGTTGTTTCCCGGCGTCGAGGCCGTCGGAAAAGAGATCACCGTCAACGGCGCGCTGTTCACCGTCATCGGTGTGCTGGGCGAGAAGAGCAGCGCCTCCGGCTTCATGGACGCCAACGACGTCGCGATCGCACCACTCACCGCGGTCCAGCAGGCACTCACCGGATACGGGCCGCTCACCTCGATCGTGGTCGAGGCCCGGACCCCGGAAAAGGTGACCGACGCGCAGTCACAGGTCTCCCTGATCCTGTCCCAACGAATCCAGCCGCCTGCCGCCTCGAATCCCCAGCCCTACCGCATCCAGAACGCCTCGCAGCTTCTGCAGACGCAGAGCGAGACAGCCGACACGTTCACCACACTCCTCGGTGCGGTCGCCGGTATCAGCCTGCTGGTGGGTGGTATCGGCATCACCAACATCATGCTCGTCACGGTCACCGAACGCACTCGGGAGATCGGTATCCGTAAGGCTCTCGGCGCACCGCGCCGGGTGATCCTCACGCAGTTCCTGGCCGAGGCCACGATGTTGAGCCTGCTGGGCGGCGGACTCGGCGTCGCGACCGCGTTCATCGGCGGCAACTTCACCATCGTCGGCGTACGGCCGGTCATCGTGCCCAGTTCGGTCGCCCTCGCCCTGTGCGTGTCGGTCGCGATCGGGCTCTTCTTCGGCAGCGTGCCCGCCCACCGGGCAGCCGGCCTGCGCCCCATCGACGCCCTCCGCTACGAGTAACCGGGAGATCGTTATGACGGCATCCACACTGGACGCGGACTTGGCCGCCGCGGCTGACCGCCGCTGGTGGAACAGGACGACGATCGTCCTCGCTGTGGCGCTCCTCCTCGCCGGCGGCTTCGTGGCGGGAATCGAGGTGCAGAGGAAGTTCGGCGCACAGCCCGCCGCCGCAGGGCCGGGCGGGTTCCGGGGCCAGGGCGGCCTCACCCCACCGACGGCCCTGCCTGGTGGTGGCTCGATCGGCGGCGGCACCCAGGGCAGACCACAGCGCGCCAACACCACCACCGGCACTGTGAAGCTCGTCGACGGCGCCACTGTCTATCTCCAGACGGAGTCCGGGGAGGTGGTCACGATCCGCACGAACGGCGACACGTCCGTACAGGTCCCCGGCCAGTTGAAGAGCTTCAAGGCCGGCGACAAGGTCAGCGTGGCCGGCGACACCGACGCGAACGGTTCGGTAACCGCGTCGTCGGTCACGAAGACCGACTGAGGCGACGGCGTCAGGTCAGCGCCGGACAAGCAGGCCGTGGCAGCGTCCGCGGTGGTCCACGGCGGCACCGTTCGGGCAGCTCAGAGCATGGTGTACGCCACGCTTTCCTGCCGATGACAGGGGTGGTTGAGCCGAGCGGGTGGGCTCGGCGTGATGCCGAGCCCGCCCTTTTCCGTCCGGTTTTGTTCGGGTGGTGGTTTTGGCTCGTGTGGTGGTTTTGGCTCGTGTGGTGGTGTGTGGAGCGGGTGGTGGTCAGCGGGTGAGGGCGGCGAGCCGGAATTGTTGGTTGGTTTGTCCGTGGCAGTCGTAGAGCTGGATTTGGGCGCCGTTGGTGGTGCTCCAGACGTCTAGGCATCGTCCGGATTGGACGTTGGTGATGGTGCCGTTGGTGTTGATGTTCCATTGTTGGTTGGTTTGGTTGTGGCAGTTGTAGATTTGGACTGCTGTGCCGTTGCTGGTGCCTGCCGCGTCGAGGCACATGGTGCCGTAGACCTGGAGTTGTTTGCCTGAGGTGTAGGTCCAGGCCTGGTTGGGTTGTTTGTTGCAGTCGTAGAGCTGGACGCGGGTGCCGTTGTTGCGTGAGGCGTTGGGTACGTCGATGCAGCGGCCGGATTGGGTGCCGATGATTTCGCTGGCGGAGCCGGGTGGGACGGTGGGCGTCGGGGTGGGGGTGGGCGGGTCGGTGGGGGTCGGCGTCGAGGTGGGCGGCGCCGTGCGGTCCAGGCCGAAGAACTGGATGGCGACGCGCGCCATGCCGCTGGACGGCAGGCTGTGCCCGGCGCCCTGGATGGCGTACGCCTCGACCTGGGTGCCGAAGCGGCGGCGGTTCCAGTTGGGCTGCGGGGTGTCGGTTGACGTCGGACTCTGGCTCAGCCCGTGTACGTTGGTCCACTGCTCCACCGACTCCTGTAGTAGCGAGTAGGGCACGAGGGTGTCGTTGGTGCCGTGCCAGAGCTGGATCGGCGGGCGCGGGCCGGTGTAGCCGGGATACGCCGCTCGCACCAGGTCGCCCCATTGCTGCGGGGTCCGGTTCATGCTGCCGTTGGTGCACGACCCGCCAGGTGGGTAGGCGGCGGCGTTCGCGAAGCAGTTGAAGGGCACGCCCATGAACGACGCGCCCGCTTTGAATAGGTCGGGGTAGACCGCCAGCATGTGCTGGGTCATCATCCCGCCGGACGAACTGCCGGTGGCGTACACCCGGTTGATGTCACCGGCGTACTGCTGCCGGGCGTAGTTCACCATCGACTCGATGGAGACCGGGTCGCTGCCGCCGCCACGGCGCTTGGACGCGTCCGACCAGGTGTCGAAGCACTTGCCGAACCCGGCCTCCTGCATGGCGCTCGGGTAGATGACGATGAAGCCGTACTGGTTCGCCAGCGAGGCGAACTCGCTGCCCGAGTAGAAGCCCGGGCCGGAGCCGCCGCAGCCATGCATGGCGACCACGATCGCCGGGTTGGCCGGACGGACGTCCGGCACATAGATGTGCATCCGCATTCCACCCGGGTTGCTGCCGAAGTTGGTCACCTCGGTCAACGAGGCCGCAGCGGCCGGTCTCGTCAGACTGGGTATCACCAGTGCCAGGCCAGCCGCCGCGAGGAACACGGCGAATCCGACCAGCAGCCGTCGATAGAGTTTCACGCTCTTCACTCCCTTGACGCTTGATTGGACGCGGTGAGTCGTGCCAGCGGAGTCACCGGCGGCGGTACATCACCGTGTGTGGACGCGACGCGCCGGGCCCGCCTCACCGTCAACCTGTCCTTGGTGAAGTCGGCCGAGGCTGGTTCATGCCGGTCGGCTCGCCAGGTGACCTCCGCCCGGGGAGGTCGATCAGCTGCCCGCTGGCTTGGCTAGCTCCCGCAAGGCCAGACGCATTACAAAAATTGTCTCCCTGGTCGGTAAAACTGTCAATCGATGATTCGCTATGGCTGCGACGAGGTGAGCGGACGTCAGCTCCGTATGACGGGGGGCGGACGAACCTGGCCGGCCACCTGCCACAATCGGATCTACCAAGCGGTCTTCCTCGATCTGCGCCGGAGCGTCGTGTGGTCAGCCCCTTCAACATCGACGAGATTTTCCCGGACAGCGCAGACGGCTCCACCCAACTGCCCCGTAGACAGTCAGGCAGCTCGCCCCAGGGCTTGGCCGTGACGCTGCTGGCCGACTACACCATTCAGGGCCGGACCTGGCTACCCTCCGCCGCTCTCGTGGCGTTGCTCGCCGAGTCGGGCGTCAACACGGCCGGGGCACGGACGGCCATCAGCCGGTTGGCTCGCCGGGGAGTGCTTGAGATCAGCAGACAGGGACGTCACAGCTTCTACCGCTTGACCCAGCCCGCCGCCGACAACCTCGCCAGGGGTGCACGTCGGATCGCGGCCTTCGTCGGACAGGCCGAGTCGTGGGACGGCTGGTGGACGTTGGTCGCCTTCTCCCTACCGCAGGAGGCGAGCGCCGAACGACGGGCTCTCCGCGGACAGCTTCGATGGCTCGGGTACGCGCCCCTGTACGACGGACTGTGGGTATCACCGCACAATCTCGGCCGCACGCCCAGAGCGAAGCTTCCCGCGATCGCGCTCGGCGCCACGACGGTGTTCCGCGCACGGCACGTGGAGATCGAGGCGGTGACCAATCGGGTACCGATCGACGCCTGGGACACCGCCGCGGTCGTTCGTCAGTACGACTCCTTCGTCAAGCGCTGGGAGGCCATGTTGCCGGGTGTCCGGTCAGGAGACGTCACGGCAGCGGCGGCGGTACGGGCGCGCACCGAGGTGATGGATGCCTATCGGCGTTTCCCCATCGTGGATCCGCTGCTGCCGATCAAGATGATGCCTGCGGGATGGCCCAGGAGGGACGCGCGGGCGGTGTTCGTCGCGGTGTACGACGGTCTCGCCGAGCCTGCGGAGGAGCACGTGCGTGCCGTAGCTCACCGGTACGCCACCGGACCGCAACCCGACATCCGGGCACACCGCGTCGACCAGCTTGGCGATCTCCGCGCCGATCGCGGCACCCCGCACCTTGCTGCGGCGTTGGAGGAGATGAATCAATAGGGTGACCGGCTCGCGCGGATCGGCCGACGGCGAGGCCAGTATGAAATCGACCGCTCCGACGAGGTCGGAAGCTGCCCGATGCCGACCGTGCGGTGCGGTGTCTGGGTGACGCGGGTGGGCTCGGCGTGATGCCGAGCCCGCCCTTTTCCGTCCGGTTTTGTTCAGGTGGTCGTTTTGGCTCGTGTGGTGGTGTGTGGAGGGGGTGGTGGTCAGCGGGTGAGGGCGGCGAGCCGGAATTGTTGGTTGGTTTGTCCGTGGCAGTCGTAGAGCTGGATTTGGGCGCCGTTGGTGGTGCTCCAGACGTCTAGGCATCGTCCGGATTGGACGTTGGTGATGGTGCCGTTGGTGTTGATGTTCCATTGTTGGTTGGTTTGGTTGTGGCAGTTGTAGATCTGGACTGCCGTGCCGTTGCTGGTGCCTGCCGCGTCGAGGCACATGGTGCCGTAGACCTGGAGTTGTTTGCCTGAGGTGTAGGTCCAGGCCTGGTTGGTTTGTTTGTTGCAGTCGTAGAGCTGGACGCGGGTGCCGTTGTTACGTGAGGCGTTGGGTACGTCGATGCAGCGGCCGGATTGGGTGCCGATGATTTCGCTGGCGGAGCCGGGTGGGACGGTGGGCGTCGGGGTGGGGGTGGGCGGGTCGGTGGGGGTCGGCGTCGAGGTGGGCGGTGTCGACGGCAGCAACGGGCAGGTGCTGCGGTAGGTGACCACGCCACTGGAGTCCAGCAGTGGGCAGAGGAACTGGCTGTACCGGGCGTCGTTGTCGACGAACATCTTGACGAACGGCAGCATGGTCCGGACCATCACGGGGTTCGAGCGCCCGACCATGAAACCATGATCGGCACCGGCGACCTCCAGGTATACGCTCTCCGTCGTGGCCGGGAGGCTGTTGTACAGACCGGTGGCGTAGGACGGGGTGACCACCGTGTCCGCCTGCCCAGAGAAGATCATCGTCGGTACCCGGTCGTTGGCCAGGTTCGACGACGGCGAGTACGGCGCGATGCCGACCACTGCCTTCAACGACGAGCGCCGGGTGGCTGCGCTCAGCGCGCCGCCGCCGCCCATGGAGTGACCGGCGACCGCCAGCCGGGTGGGGTCGACCCGGTCGCGTACCGGGCTCTGCTGGGTGAGGTAGTCCAGCGCGGCGAGCAACTGGGTGCCCCGGGCCGTGTCGAAGTCGTTGCGGCTGTTGGTCTCGATGCCGATCACGACGAAGCCGTGGGAGGCCAGCCACGGCCCCATCCAGGCCAGTTCGGCGGAGAACAACGCGGTGTAACCGGGCGAGATCGCGATGGCACCGAAGGTGCCCTGGCTGGTGTCGGTCGGGTAGTAGATCCTGCCGCCGTTGAACCCGTACCCGGTCGGGACGCTGACCGACGTGTTGGCGAAGGGGCCGTTCACGGCGGTGACGCTGCTCTGCGTGGGGTCCGGTCCCCGCTGGTACGGGTTGTCGGCGGCCGACGCCGACCCGGTCGTCAGGGTGATGGTGAGCAGTCCGACTGCGGCTGCCATCGCGGCTGCGGCGATCTTCAACAGTCGTCCTCGGAAGCCGGGTGGCACCCGGTCAGCATGGGTGGTTCCCGCGGGCGGGGGGTGGTTGGCGTCTTCTCGCACTGTCGGTACCTCCTGGTGGTGGTGGAGCGGGGGCGGGCGGGTTCGGTGGTGTGCCGAACCTGCCCGCCCCCGGCGTTGTCCGATCGTCAGCGTTGCAACGTCAGCAGACCCGGCCGGTACGGCAGGAGGCCGTAGTCACCGCCGGAGCTGGGAGAACGCCCCTGGTAGAGCAGTTGCAGGTTGCAGGCGTCGACGGTCATGGTCTGATCGGCGTTGCTGCGGATCAGCTCGCCGTGACTGATGTCGTTGGTCCAGGTGGCACCACTGTTGGCCTTGCCGGCGAACGGGTTGCTCTCGGACGTGGCCTGCGGCGTCCACGTACCACCCAGGCTGGTGGCCGTGAACGACCGGAAGTAGCGCCCGTTCGCACCGATCGCCTCGACGAGCATGAGGTAACGGTTCTGCCCCTGGAGCTTGTAGACCTGCACTCCTTCGAACAGGTTGTTCGTCGAGTCGGTCATGATCGTCGTGTAGTTCGAGCCGAAGCTGCCCGGGAAGTTGCCGATGGGCATGCTGGCCCGGTAGATCCTGCCGTTGTCCCCGGCGAAGAACAGGTACATGTTCTGGTCGTCGCCGATGAGCGCCTGGTCGATCGGGCCGGTGTTGGAGTTGGAGATGCTCCCGGTGAACAGCGTCTGCGCCGCCGACCAACTGTTCACGTTGGTCGGGTCGGTGGACGTGCGGTAGGAGAACGCCGGCCCACCCCACTGATAGGCCAGGACCCAGACGTTGCGCGGCGCGAAGTAGAACAACGACGGCGCCACCGCCGCGAACGGCATCTGATTCTGCGACGCCGACCCCATCTGGTTCCAGTTCGAGAAGAGACCGAAGTTCATCGAGCCCCACGTCGTTCCCGTGTCGTGCGTTGTCGCGTAGACCAACTGCTGGCCGTTGTACGGCGCATGCGTGAAGTCCTTCAGCGACACCCATCCCGACCTCGGCTGCGCCAGCGCGCCCGTCGACGACCAGCGGTACGACGACGGCAGATCACAGGTACCGCCGGGCGGCGGCGTCGTCGGCGGCGGCGTCGTCGGCGTCGGCGTGGGTGTCTGGGTGGGACCGCCGAGGGAGGCGAGCCGGAATTGCTGGTTGGTTTGTCCGTGGCAGTCGTAGAGCTGGATCTGGGCACCGTTGGCGGTGCTCCAGACGTCCAGGCATCGTCCGGACTGCACGCCGCTGATGGTGCCGTTGGAGTTGACGTTCCACTGTTGGTTGGTCTGGCTGTGGCAGCTGTAGATCTGGACTGCCGCGCCGTTGCCGGAGCCTGCCGCGTCGAGGCACATGGTGCCGTACACCTGGAGTTGTTTGCCTGAGGTGTAGGTCCAGGCCTGGTTGGTCTGCTTGTTGCAGTCGTAGAGCTGCACCCGGGTGCCGTTGGTGGTAGCGGCATTGGGCACGTCGATGCACCGGCCGGATTGCGTGCCGACGATCTCGCTGGCGGAGCCCCCCGGTGGGACGGTGGGGGTGGGACCCGGCGTGGTGGGCGTGGGAGTGGGAGTGGGGCCGGGGCCGGCGCTGTTCAGCGCCTCCAGGGTGGCCGTGTACGCGGCCTTCTTGTTGCCGTTGCACTCGAAGAGCAGCGGAGTGCCACCGGAGCGCCACGAGTCGCAGTCGCGCACCCCCCACACGGTGACCCCGTTGCAGCGGGCCACGGCAAGGCAGTCGTTGACCACGTTGCGGTAGGTGTTGGCCTGCGTCGTGCCGGATCCCTCGATGTCCAACTCGGTGATCTGCACGTCCACCCCGAGGGCGGCGAAGCTGGACAGCGTGGTGCGGTAGTTGCTGTTGTACGGCGAGTTGGCGTTGAAGTGCGACTGGAACCCGACGCAGTCGATCGGCACGCCACGAGACTTGAAGTCGCGCACCATGTTGTAAACGGCCTGCGTCTTGGCCCAGGTCCAGTTGTCGGTGTTGTAGTCGTTGTAGCAGAGCTTCGCGTTCGGGTCCGCCGCGTCGGCGGCGCGGAACGCGGCCTCGATCCAGTCGTTACCGGTGCGCTGGAGGTTCGAGTTGCGACGGGCCCCGCTGTTGCCGTCCTCGAACGCCTCGTTCACCACGTCCCATGAGTCGATCTTGCCGCGGTAGTAGCTGGCCACCCGGGTGACGTGGTTCAGCATCGCGTTGCGCAGCGTGGTGCCCTCCATGCTCTGCATCCAGCCCGGCTGCTGCGAGTACCAGGCCAAGGTGTGGCCCCGGACCTTCCAACCCCGGGAGATGGCGTGATTCACGATCCGGTCGGCGTTGCCGAAGGTGAAGTTGTTCTGCTGCGGCTCGGTCGCGTCGATCTTCATTTCGTTCTCGGGAGTGACGCTGTTGAACTCGCGGTTCAGGATCGTCGTGTAGGCGCTGTCGCCGAGCTTGTTGGCGGCGACGGCAGCACCGAAGTACCGGCCAGATTGGGCTGCGGCGGCGCCGAGGGTGGTCTCGGCGGCCTGGGCGAGATTGGGCAGCAGTGACACGACGAGGGCCAGAATTATCGCGGCCGTTCCGGAAAATGTGAGTGTTCGTAGTCGGCTGCGCCCGACGGGACGGGTCCGGGAAGCCATGCTGATCCTCCAGTGGTGGGATAGGAAGTTCCTGTCGCTGTTCCAGTGGGAGGCTCCGCTCGAATGGCGGTGGCCATGATGGTCGGTCCGCTCGAGCAGGCCGGGACCGACGTCAGGCGTACGCTCCGGACGCGAGCCGGTTCGGGCCGCCTGACCAGCGGGCGAAGTGGTGCGAGGAGTGGGTCCGGTCGCCAGTCGGGGAGTGGTCGCGGGTGTTGGGCTCGTCGGTGGTGGACGTGGTCGACCGGCAGGTGGTTGGGCCCGACGGTCGCGTGAGGCGCCTCCCGTCTTGAAGTGATCTTGTTAACGTTCACAGCGATCGATGGCTCCCAGGTTGACAGAAAGTTCCAGGATTCTCAACCGGTAGTTTCGGGGCTGTTACGGATCAGAATTGCCGGGGTCGCGCCTTCGGCCAATCGAGATCAACTGACTGCGCGGTAGGGCTCGCGAAAGCCGGCAGCACGCCGGTCGAGTTGCCAAGTTCGATGGCTTGCCAGGTGTTAGCGGTAACAGCTACCGTCGGCCGCAGAAGCGAAGGGCACGCTTCCACGCTTCACTCGACTCGCGCTGACCGCCGAGGCGGTCCACGGGCGGCGAGGCTGCCGTCGGGCACCAACGCTCTCCCTCACCCTGGCCGGCGCGGCCCTGACCCGCCTGGTCGGCGGCCGCGCCCAAAGGCGGCGAAAGGTCGACATTGGCGCGTGGTGAACGACGGGTATCCCGGACGGCGGTGCTGCGCCGATCATTGCCCGAAGATCGATATGAGTCATTCTCACCTCCGGGTGGAACGCCCGGGCGCGGAGGGCGAGACGTCGGGACCGGCAGCCGGGCGTGACCGAACGGCCCGACTCCGCGTCCCCGGAGGATCGCCATGCCCCGTACCGCTCTCCGTAACCGGC